>JBJHCE010000105.1:0-10624 GCA_050485865.1 Gemmatimonadales bacterium
CCGGCTCACTCGGGCCCGTCCCGGCCGTGAAGCCCATCGTGTCGGTCATTCGCGCGGCGGACGACGGGCGGATCTGGGTTTCGCTCCATGCCGAGTCGGAGCGGTTCGAACCCACACCGACGACCCTTTCTTCCGGCGAGGTCGTGGAGGGCGTACCGTGGCGCCAGACCTTCGTATATGACGTATTTCAGCCGAACGGAGTGTACCTGGGGCGGGTGTCGTTCCCCGAGGGCCTCGGCCGCGCCCGATTCAGGGGAGACGAGGCCTGGGGGTTCGTGCGCGACGAGCAGGGCATCACGACCCTCAAGCGCTACCGGATTCACTGGCCGGATCCCCCGTGAGGGCTGCCCCGCGGTTCACTCAGGCCGAAACGGGTTCCTGACCAGGAGGGAGCCGAAATGCCGTCCATGCTGAAGGTCCTCGCTCAGGAGCTCCGAGGCGCCGGCGGCCTGAGCGGCTTCGACGATGAGCGCATCCCGGAAGGAGAGGGTGTGGAGGCGTGAGGTCCGAGCCGCCGCGCGGATGACCGACGTGTCCACGAGCATCACCGAGAGCCTCGAAAATTCCTCGAGCGCGGCTTCGGCTGCTTCCGGCGGGATGGGCTGCTGGAGCTCCCTCGTGACCGCCACGTGGAACTCCTGGAGGACCTGCGTGGAGATGACGAACGACCCGTCCCGTGCGGCTTCCCGGAAGAGTTGCTGGGCCAGATCCCGCTTCTCCGGCGCATCGTCGTCGAACAGGTAGACGAGGATGTTCGTGTCGAAAAACCGGCGCATCAGGGCGTGCGGTCGTGAAGGTCCTCACGGGTCCAGCGCGCGGCTCCCCGGCGGCCGGGCGTGGCATGGGCAAGCGCAATCACCCGCTCCGCCGCGTCCACGTGATCGTTGCGGGTCCCGGCGTAGGCCTCGAGAAACTCGCGGAGGATCGCGTTCACCGACGTTCCCTGTTCGAGGGCTCGAATCCTCGCCCGCCTGAGGGCCTCGTCGTCGACCGTGATGGTGAGGTTGCTGGTCATGGCTGCGTCTCCATTCCCCTTCGTGTAGCACGAATATCGCGCTACACGAAACTTCGGACCCCCCGGCAGCGCTGTCAACGACCGTCGCGCGCGGGGCAGCCCCGCACCCCCTACCCGACCAGCCGGCTCGCTCCGAAGAGGATCAGCCCGATCATGGCGCCGAGCACGTAGCCCAGGCGGACAATGAGGCGGAGTTCGCGCTCGGTGACCCGGCGCACGAGGGCCTCGAGCTGTTCGGTGGGGTAGCCGAGGACCTTCTCCTCGACGCGGCGGGCCACGTCGAGGGTGCGGACCACCTCGGGAATCTGCCCCTGGAGCCACCCCCAGAGGGGCGGGGCGAGGGCGCGCTCGAGGCGTGCCGGGGCCCCCTCGGGGAGCCAGTTGGCGGGGCGCCCGATGGGGCGGTCCAGGAGCCCCAGGAGGCCGGAGCGGATCGCCGAGCGGTACACGTTCCGGGCCGCGTCGCTCCGGGCCGCCGCCACCACTCCTTCCGCCACCCGCTCCGGGGGGATCCGCCGGAGAAGGTCGCCCCAGGTCCCCTCCGAGGCCTTCCCCATGCCGGTGCGGAGCTTCTCCACGAGAAAGCCCCGGGTCTCGGGGTCACGGGCGAGGCCCAGGATCCACCCGGCCAGGGTTTCCCGGGCCCGGAGCACCGACGGGTCGTCGGGAGATCCCAGGACGTCGGAGACGGGGCGGCGCATGAGCTCCACCACCGCCTCGTTGATTCCCCGGGCCAGCGCCCGCTGGATCTCGGGCTCCCGGAGCATCTCGGCCACCCGCTCGGCGCCCTCGGCCTGCACCGTGTCCAGGACCCGGTCAAGCGTTTCCTCGTTCACGACGAGGCGGGCCACGAGGCGCTGGTGGAAGCGGAGGTCCCGGAGAAGCCGCTGGAAGAGGTCGTGGAGCGCCGCCTCCACCCGGGCCCGGGCCACCGGGTCCTCCAGGAGCCGCCCCAGCCGCTCGGCGGCCACCGGGAGGTAGCTCGCCATGGCGCGCTCGAGGGAGCTGGCGAGCCCCAGGGGAAGGATCTCCTCCAGGGTGCGGTCGGGGCGGAGAACCCCCCGGGCCCCCCGGTCCAGGTAGTCGTCCACCGCCGAGCGGAACCCCTCGCGTTCCACCGCGCCCGCGAGCCATTCCTCCGCCGCGGCGGTCACCGCAGCCTCCCGGGCCGGGGTCAGGAGCCCCCCGATGGGCTCGTCGGCGAGGCGCTCGAGGAGTCCGGCGGTGCGCTCCTCCACCGCCCGCTCGAAGCCCTCGGAGTCGATCCACCGCTCGAGCCGTCCGGCCAGGTGGTCGGCCACCTCGGCCACGATCCCCTCCACCTCGGCGGCGAGCTCCGGGGTCAGGATCGACCGGAGGCTCCCCCGCTCCTCCTCGAGGAGCCCCTGGAGGAAGGCGGTGAGCCTGCGGTCGAAGGCGGCCCGGAACTCCTCGCTTCCGAGGATCCCCCGGAGGTCGTCTTCCGTGAGCAGGCGGTTTCCCACCGTGCGTCCCACCGCCGCAGCCAGGCGCGGCTGGTTCTTCGGGATCGCCCCATGGAGAAACCCGATCCGGAAGCGGCCGAAGAGCCGGGGGGGCTCGTACGGGTGGAAGAGCATCCACACGGCCACCGTGTTCGTGAGGCCGCCGGCCAGGGCGCCCCCCACGACCGTCACCGCCGCGCGGATCCAGTCGGCCTGGGTCACCGGGGCACGCTCACGGCTGCCGGTGCCTCACGAGGCCGCGCACGGCAAACCGCTCTCCGAGGATGCGGATCTCTCCTTCCACCTCGAAGAACCCGGCCACCGGGAGCACCGGCCCCGGCGCCTCCGGGTCCACGAGGAGGAGAGAGCGGACGGCCCGGAGCTCTCCCTCGAGGCGGGGTGGGTCGTCCGGGGCCGGCGCTGGGCTCGGGGCGGGATCCGCGCCCGTATCGGCGCCCGGGTCCGCATCCGGGTCGAAGAAGGGAGGCGGGTCCGGCAGGAGCTCCAGGCGCCACTCCGCGGGAACGTCCCGGCGGGCACGCTCCAGGGGGCGCACCGCCACCCAGCGGACCCGGACCCGGTCCCAGTCCCGCTCCTGAAAGGCCACCCGGCTCCACCCGATCCAGCGGGTGCTTCCGGTACCGTCGGGCCCGCGGGCGGTGGGGTCCTCGCCGGCACCGGGCCCCTCGCGGAAGAGGAACTGGGCCGTGGGGCCCGCGTGGAGGAAGATCCAGTCCAGCGGGGACGCGCTCGAAGCGCTCCGGCTCCGGTTGTAGTCCAGGAGCAGCCCCCCGACCTCGCCCCCGGGAAGGACCGTCCGGGCCCGGTGGATCCGCCAGGCCGCGCCCGGCTCGGGCGTCCACTCGGCCAGGAACTCTCCGGGAAGGAGCTCCACCACCCGGGGCGGATCGTCGAAGGCCAGGAGCTGGAGGGCGTCGCCCGGGCCCACCACCATCCGCACCGGCCCCCCGGGGAGGATCCGCCAGGGAAACCGCGAAAGCGGCGTCTGGACCGTGTCGCCCAGGAGGAGCTCCCACGACCCGCCACCCCCTCCCGCCGGGCCGCCCCCTCCGGCAATGGAAAACTCCCGCTCGCGCCGGATCCCGTCGGGGGTCACGGTCGAGCGGAAGAGCCAGGGGAGCACGGTGGCCGTGTCGGCGGGAAGCGACACGAAGGCCAGCACCCTCAGGTGTTCTGCACCTGCCACCGGAGATGCGCCCTCCGGGGACGGGGAGGGTGGGGCCTCGTCCACCCCCTCGGCCTCCGGAGGGCGCGGAGGATCAGCCCCCTCGCCCCGGTCCTCGCCTCCGCATCCCCAGAGAAGAACCCCGAGGGGAAGAACCCCGAGGAGAAGAGCCCGGAGCACCGCCGCCCCCGGGCGGGGGGCGCCGTGGACCGCGGGGGGGGCCGGCCGGGGGTGCGGAGTGCGCATCATGCCACGGAAGGTAAGGGGCGACTTGCAGGGGGGGGAGGCCACGTCTATCTTCGCGCGTCCTCCATTCCGGAAACGAACCGGTTCTCGCCGGGAGACCGCATGCAGCTCTATACGAAGATCCTCCTCGGGCTCGTCCTGGGGGCGGTGATCGGATTCATCGCGAACGTGTTCCAGCTCCAGGGGCTCACGAACCTGCTCGTGGCCCTCGAGCCCATCGGGACGGCCTTCATCCGGCTGATCACGATGATCATCATTCCCCTGGTGGTGGCGAGCCTCATGGTAGGCACCGCGTCGCTCGGGGACCTGGCGAAGCTCGGGCGGATCGGCGGGAAGACCATCGGCTTCTACCTCTGCACCACCGCGATCGCGGTGTCCATCGGGCTCCTCGTGTCGAACATCGTGAAGCCCGGATCCAGGATCGACGACACCACCCGCGACGCCCTGTCGGCGCGGTTCGAAGGGGATGCGGCCACCCGGATGCAGCTCGCCGACGAGGCGCCCCGGGTGATCGACACGCTCCTGAACATCATTCCACGGAACCCGATCCAGGCGGCGGCGAACCTGGAGCTCCTTCCGCTCATCTTCTTCACGATCCTCTTCGCGGCGGCGGTGAGCGTGATCGCGCCCAAGCGACGGGAGGCGGTGATCACCTTCTTCGAGGGGGTGAACGACGCGAGCATGGTGGTGATCGACTGGGTCATGAAGCTCGCGCCGTACGCGGTCTTCGCCCTCATTGCGGCGGTGGTGGCGGACTTCGGCACGGACCTCCTGCTGAGCCTCCTCGTGTACTCGGCGGTGGTGGTCGTGGGACTCGTGATCCACCTCTCGATCACCTACGGATTCGCGGTGCGTTTCCTTGCAGGGCTCCCGTTCCTGACCTTCCTGAGAAGGATCGCGAAGGCGCCCCTCGTGGCCTTTTCCACCTCGAGCTCGAACGCCACCCTCCCGGTCACGATGGAAACGGCCGAGAAGGAAGTGGGGGTCTCGAAACCGGTGTCGAGCTTCGTGCTCCCCCTCGGGGCCACGATCAACATGGACGGGACCGCGCTCTACCAGGCGGTGGCCGTCATGTTCATTGCCCAGATCTACGGGATCGAGATCGGGATCACCGAGCAGCTCATCGTGGTGCTCACGGCGACGCTCGCGTCCATCGGGGCGGCGGGCGTGCCAAGCGCGGGGATCATCACCCTCATCATCGTGCTGAACGCGGTGGGGCTCGGACCGCAGGTGCAGGCCGGGATCGCCCTCATCCTGGGGGTCGACCGGATCCTCGACATGATCCGGACCTCGGTGAACGTGACGGGCGACCTCACCGCCGCGGCCGTGGTGGCGCGGAGCGAGGGAGAGAAGCTGTCGTTCGAGCCCCGCGACGAGGGGAAGGGGCCGGTCCGCACGCCTCAGGGGTAGAGGCGGTACCGGATCGACACGCTGGCCCGGACGGTCTGAAGCCCCGCCTCCACCGGGGTGGGGGCCGCCTCCATGGCCATCATCACGTCGGCGCGGGCCATGTCGAAGCCCCGGGGCGAGGGGATTTCGGCCCCGCCCTGCACGGTGATCGGGTCGCCGAGGCGCATCCCCAGGGCCTCGGCCATGACCTCGGCTTCACCCCGGGCCCGGGCCACCGCGCGGCGGAGCGCCTCCTGCCGGTGGGGCTCGGGGTCGCGGATCTCGAAGGAGAGCCCCGCCACCCGGTTCGCGCCGGCATCGAGGGCCGAGTCCACGAGGCGTCCCACCGCGTCCACGTCGTCGACGATCACCTGCACGGTGTTCCGGGCGGTGTACCCGGCGATCCGCTGGGGCTCGCTCCCGGTGCGAGGGGCGTAGCGCGGCGAGAGCGAGTAGCCCGAGGTTTCGATCCTGAGGTCCGGGATCCCGGTGCCGCGGAGCGCCGTGATCACCCGGTCCATGAGGAGGGCGTTGGCCTCGCCGGTCTCGCGGGCGCCCTCGGCCTCGGTCTCGACGGCGAAGACGATGCGGGCCCGGTCGGGGCTCACCTCGACGGTGCCGGTGCCGCTCACGTTCAGGGTGGGGGGTTCCTGTGCGGCGAGGGGTTCCGGGGATGCGGAGGTGGCCGCAAGGAAGAGGGCGCCGGCCAGCATCGGCACCGAGGCGGCGGGGCGGAAGGTTCGACGAAGCATGATGGGCTCCTCGGAGGCGGGGGGTACGCGGACGGCGGAGACGGTGCCGATCCGGTAACCGGGGTTGTACCCCCGTTCGGGGTCCCGGTATCATGGGGCGTCGTACGCTTCCGGGGGCGACCTCGTTCCCGGGTTCCCTTCAGGCCGGTTCGCCGACCCCCCTGCCGATTCCCTCGCCGATTCCCTCGTCGACCCCCCAGCGCCGGAGCACCATGAAGGCCGTCATCCCCCTTGCCGGAAAGGGCACGCGCCTGCGTCCCCACACCCTCACGACCCCGAAGCCCCTCGTGCACGTGGGGGGGCGGCCGGTCATGAGCTACATCCTCGACGACCTGATTGAGCTCGGGATCGAGGAGGTCGTGTTCGTGATCGGGTACCTGGGCGACGTGGTGAAGTCGTACGTGGCGCGGGAGTATCCGGGGATCCGTGCGCACTACGTGGTCCAGGAGGTTCAGGACGGCACGGCGGGCGCGGTCAAGCTCGCCGAGCCCTGGGCCGACGACGAGCTCCTCATTCTCTTCGTCGACACCCTCTTCGACGCCGACCTCTCGCTGGCTCGCACCCTGGACCCGGAGTGGGCGGGGGTGATCTGGGCCAAGGAGGTGGAGGACTACCAGCGCTTCGGGGTCATCGTGACCGACGAGGCCGGGGCCATGACCCGGATCGTGGAGAAGCCCTCGGAGCCGGTCTCGAAGCTCGCGAACATCGGGCTCTACCACATTCGCGACACGAAGCTCCTCTTCGAGGGGATCGACCACGTGCTGGAGGTGGGGCGCGGAAAGGGGGGCGAGTACTACCTCACCGACGCCTTCCAGTACATGGTGGACCACGGGGCCCGGATTCGCACCGCCCCGGTGGGCGGGTGGTACGACTGCGGCACGGTGGAGGCGCTCCTGGACACGAACGCCCACCTCCTGGCCACGACCCGGGGGGGGATCCATCCCGGGGCCCGGGTCGAGGGGGCCGAGATCGTGGAGCCGGTTCGGATCGAGGAGGGCGCCGTGGTCCTGGGCGGACGGGTGGGGCCGAACGTGACGGTGGAGCGCGGGGCGGTGCTCGAGGATGCGGAGCTATGGGACTCCATCGTGGGCGCGGGCGCGCACCTCCGGGGCGTGCGAATGCGCCGTTCCATGGTGGGCGCCGAGGCGCGTCTCGAGGGGGTGCGGGGACGGGTGAACGTGGCGGAGTACGCCGAGCTTCAGAGCTCGTTCGAGAACGACACGAACTTGTAGCGGTCCCCCACCCGGAGAATGCTCCCGAAGAGCCGCTCCTCCACCGCGCCGGTGGGGGCGCCGGGCTCGGCCACCTCCTCCGTCACGAGACCGAGGACGGTGCAGCCGTGCCAGATGCGACCGGGTCCGAAGGGCTCCCCGTCGTCCGGGCAGGAGAAGCCCGTGTCGAAGAGGGGCTTGCCGGCGTAGCGCTGGAGGAGCCGGGTGAGCCCCCGGGAACTCCGGTTCTGCTGCTGGAACCAGACCAGCGCCGGCGACAGCTCGTAGGGGGGGGCGGTGTAGATCGTGTACGGGTAGTAGAGGTACGCGAATTCGGTGCGCGTGAGGGCGAGTCCCGCGACCCCCTCGGCGTCGGCCGCCTCGAGCCCGCGGAGGAGGGCGTCCACGAGGGCCTCCCGGGAGGCGGCGCCCCCGGAGAGTTCGTCGGTGGGGGTCATCCCCTCGCGGAAACGGCGGATCTCCTCCTCGATGGGGAAGATGCTGTCCACGTGCACGGGAGTGCGCGCCTCCGCCTCCACCACCGACCGGGCGTCGGGGGGACCGTCCCCTCCGGCGCAGGCCGCGAGCACGAGGAGCGGAAGCGAGAGCAGGAGGGCGGTGCGGCCGGCAGGTCGATGGCTCATGGCAGGTTCATGCGGATGGGGTCGGAGGAGCCGGAACGGGTCGGGGGCCGACGCGCCCGGATGGCGCGCCGACCCCCCTGTCGCTCCCCGTGTCAGAACCGGGCGTAGTAGGTCCAGCCCGCCCACCACTTCGGGCCGGCCGGAGCGGCGGCGCCGCGGTAGGCGGTGGGCGTCACGAAGGTGCCGGCTGCGTCGCGAAGGATCTGCGGCAGCCCCGAGAAGTCGGTGAGCCCGCCGGTGGCGATGGGCGAACCCGCCGCCGGGGTCCAATCGAAATCGGAAGCCCCGGCGTTCTGGGTGTTCGTCGGCATGGCGGTGAAGAGGCTCGCCGTCGCCACGTTGCCGGCTTCGAGGCTGTTCGCAGCCATGTCCAGGCTGAACTGCGCCGACTCGCCGGATCCGGTTCCGGTCTGGAAGATCGTGGCGTTGTCGGTGAAGTAGATGTTCCGCACCGCCATCCGCCCTTCCTGGATGCGCTGGTTCGTCTGCTCTCCGCGAATGGAGACGGCAGCCCGGGTGTAGCGGGCCACGACGCCGTTCACGTAGAGACCGCCGGTGCCGCGGCGCAGCATCATGCCGATGTTTCCGGAGGGTGTTTCCCAGGCACCCGGAGGGGGACCCACGAGGGTGAAGTTGGCGAAGACCGGGATCGTGTAGGGCGTCGAGGCCGAGCGGTTGTCGTTTCCTGCGTTGCAGTTCTCGGCCCAGCATCCGTCGTTCTCGATCCCCTGCGGATCGGAGGCGGCGCCCCCGGCCAGGTTCGGACGGGGCTCGGGGCGAATGCTCTGGAAGGCGATCATGTGCTGCACGCGCCCCACGAATCCCTCCGAGGCGTCGAAGTGGTCATCGGCGGACTCGTAGGAGACGAGGTAGCGCCCGTCGACGGCGCCGCCGAACCACTCGAATGAGTCGTCCAGGCCGAGCAGGACCTGCACGTATTCGATCGTGGTGCCCCGGCCCACGGCGGCCATCGTCAGCGAGTTCAGCTCCTCGTTCGGCGCCGTGGGGAACCCGGCGAACTCGATGCGGACGTAGCGGAGTACGCCCGAGTTGTCGTTGTTGTCGGTCCCGCCCGAGTAGTCCACGAGGGGGTTCTCCGGACCGGTGCCCGTTCCCTCGATGTAGGTGGGGGCGCCCCGGTTCGTGATCCCGTTCCCGACGATGATGACCCCGCCCCAGTCCCCGGGCTGGCGCTGCCCCAGCGGTCGCTCCGAGGTGAAGACGATGGGGTTGTCCGCTGTCCCTTCGGCCATGATCCTTGCGCCACGAAGGACGAAGAGCGATGAGCCCGGAATGTCGTAGTCGCCGACGATCTTCGTGCCGGGCTGGATCGTCAGGGTGGCGCCGTTGGCCACCTTGATGAAGCCGGACAGCTGGTAGACGGTGTCCGCGAAGAAGGTCCGGTTCGAAGTGATGTCGGAGGTGATCGTGACCTCCCGTGGGCCCTCTTCGGGGAGGGTGATCAGCGCGTCGCCCGAGGGGGGGCTGTCGAGGGCGCCCGAGCCGGCCCTGGCCTGCACCCGGTAGCGGTAGGTGGCGAGGGGGGCGAGCCCTTCGTCCACGAAGTGTGTCTCGGTGGTGGTCCCCACGGCGGCGAAGCTTCCGCCACTCGCGCCTTCCGCGCGCTCCACGACGTAGCTCGCCGCGCCCTGCACGGCAGCGAAGGAGATCCGGACCGAGGTCGGCGTGAGGACGGAGACCGCGACCCCGGAGGGGGCGGCAAGGGGCTGGGGGTTGGGTGCGACGGGATCGTCACCGTCGCAGCCGGCCACGAGGGCCAGCGCGAGGACCAGGCCGGTCCGGATGCTCCAGCTACGCTTCATCGAGGATTCCTCTCGAGGGAGGTTCCAAAGGAAGGCTCCGCCCCGACCACTCGGGGCGATGCCGGGATCACCACCGCCACGTCACCCCGAACGAGACGCTTCGCCCGGTCCGGTAGCTGCTGCGCACGATGGACCCCTGGAGCACCTCGACCGGTGCATCCAGGAGATTCTTGAGGTCCACCTTTCCGGAGGCGTTGCCGACCACGGGAAAGCGGAGCGAGAAGTCCAGGAGGTGCCGCGGGCGTTCCACCACGTCGGTAACCGTGGCGCCCGAGGCGCGGGCGTTGACGATGCGCTTGCCGACGACGTTGTGGAGGAGGGTCCCGCTCCACCCGCCGCGCGGGGCCGACCAGGTCATGCCGGTGTTCACGACGAAGGGCGCCTGACCCACCATGGGGCGGTCCACGTCGTCGGGGTTCCCCGTCTGCACCCGGCTTCGCATGACCGTCACGTTCGAGAAGAGCGAGAGGTTGTCGAGCCGGTCCGAGAACCGCGCGAGACCCATGGCCACCTCGGCTTCGACACCTTCGTTCGTCGCGGACTCGGCGTTCTCGAAGGTCCGTGTATCGGTGCCGGATCGGGCCAGGTAGCGCTCCTCGATGGGGTTCTCGAAGCGCTTCGCGAAGACGCCCAGGGAAAGGACCTCCCCCGGGCCCGGGTACCATTCCCAGCGGGCGTCGAAGTTCTCGATGAGGGTGCGCTCGAGCTCCGAGTTGCCGATGACCTGGTCCCCGCCCAGCACTTCGCGGTAGGTGATGGGGGCCAGCTCCCGGTATTCGGGTCGCGCCAGGGTCCGGGATGCCGCCAAACGGATCTGGTGGTTCTCCGCAATGCCGACAATGGCGCTCAGCGCGGGCAGGACGTCCGTGTAGTCCCGCTCGGTAACCGCAGACTG
>JBJHCE010000106.1:0-10483 GCA_050485865.1 Gemmatimonadales bacterium
GTCCTGGATCGTGAGTCCGAGGACCTCGTCCCTTCGCCACCCGAAGAGCTCCTCGGCCCGGGGGGACCACCCTGTGATCCGGAACTCCCGGTCGAAGTCGATGACCGCGAGGGGGCTCTCCTGGACCAGGGCCCGGAGCCGTTCGCCGGCGGCCACGAGCCGCAGGGTTTCGCGGTTCCTCCGGGCGAACTGGGCCTTCAGGAGAAGGAAGAGGAGGACCGCGGTGGCGGTCACGAAAAACGATCCCTTCCAGGTCTGGAGGGTGGCGAAGGCCCCCGGGGTGGGGGCCAGGGCGAGGAGCAGACGATCCGAAAGGACGATCCAGAGGAGCGCCAGGACGAGGAAGAGCCCCGCAGGAAGGAGGGCGCTCCGCCACGGAGGCGGAAGGTCGAGGGATTCCGGTCGCCCGGGGGGCGTGGGTCCGGGCATGGCCGTTCCGGGTTCGGGGGGTGTCCCTGGCGGGGCTTCGAACCCTGCACAATCTGGACTCCGAGGGTCCGGTGCGCCATCATCCCCTCCATGAGCCCTTCCACGCCCACCCCCGACGACTCCGGCGAGGAGCCTTTCCGCCTGGATCCTCGTCTCGCCGGCGAGTCCCTGCCGATTCTCGAGCTCGGCCTCTCGTCTCTTCGTCTCGTGAACGATGCCCGCTACCCCTGGGTCCTCCTGGTCCCCCGGGTTCCCGGCGCCGTCGAGATCCTCGACCTGGCGGTTCCGGACCAGCTCCGGCTGTGGGACGAAATCCGCCTCGTGTCCCACGTGATGCGGGAGTCGACGGGCGCCGCGAAGCTCAACATCGCTGCCCTCGGAAACCAGGTGCCCCAGCTCCATGTCCACGTGGTGGCCCGGTTCTCCCACGACGACGCCTGGCCTTCACCGGTCTGGGGGCTCCACCCCCCGCGCCCCTATCTCCCCGCCGACGCCGATCGGCTGATCCGCACCCTCGATGCGGCGGTCCGCGGCTGACCGCCCCCGGCCCGTACTCTCCCTACCGCCTGGACGCCCCCTTGTTCGCCCGACTCGTCGCTCTCTGGACCTGGACCCTGATCGCGCTCATCGCCCTCGTCGCCTGCGCGTGGATGGCCCTCGTCTTCGTGGCCACCGCCTGGCGCGATCCGGGCCGGTACGCCGTGGGACGCTGGTTCCGGAGGGCGGCGGTGGCCACGGTGAAGGTGAACCCGCTCTGGGACTTCCGGACCTCGGGGGTGGTCATCCGGGACCCGCGCCGCCCGTACGTTGCGGTCTCGAACCACGAGTCCTTCGCCGACATCTTCCTGATCAGCCACCTCCCATGGGAGATGAAGTGGCTCTCGAAGGAGGAGATCTTCCGCATCCCGGTGATGGGATGGATGATGCGCATGGCCGGGGACATCGCCGTCCGGCGGTCCGAGCGGCGGAGTCGGGCCCGCGCCCTCGAGGACTGCCGGGACCGCCTCGGGAAGAAGGTGACGGTGATGATCCTCCCCGAGGGGACCCGCTCCCCCGACGGGAAGATGCTTCCCTTCCAGGACGGGGCCTTCCGGCTCGCCGTGGACCTCGGGCTCCCGATTCTCCCCATGGCGGTGGCCGGGACCCGGCATGCCATGCCCAAGGGGTCCCTCCTCTTCAACCGGGCCCGGGCCGAGGTCCGGGTCCTGGAGCCCGTTCCCACCGAGGGGCTCACCGCGGCCGATGTCCCGGAACTGCGGGACCGGGTTCGGGCCCGGATCGAGGAAACCCGGGACACCCTCCTGGAAGAGCTTTCCCGCTCGCCTTGACCCTTGCGGGAGGCGGCGTTTCCTTGCAGAACCCCGGGCGTCGACGGGGGTAGCCTTCCAGGCCCGCTCGTCATCGCACGGCGCGAGCCCACCCATTCTCCTCCCCACGGCAGATTCCCTCCGATGAGCAGCACCGCAGCCCTCGATCCCTCCGTGGCGGTCCTCCCCGGCACGCTGGAACAGGCCCCCGACGATCTCGTCCGGCTTCGCACGGCACCGGGCACCCCGCGGCCCCCTTTCATGGTCCGGGACCTCTCCCAGGCGGCCCTCGGGCGTGACGAGATCCGCCTCGCCGAGCACGAGATGCCCGGGCTCATGGCGCTTCGCGCCGAGTACGCCGGCATCCGTCCCCTCGAAGGGGCGAAGATCATGGGATCCCTCCACATGACGGTGCAGACCGCCGTCCTCATCGAGACCCTGGTGGAGCTGGGTGCCGACGTGCGCTGGTGCTCCTGCAACATCTTCTCGACCCAGGACCACGCCGCCGCGGCGGTGGTGGTCGGGAAGGAGGGGGCCCCGGACGCTCCTGCGGGCACCCCGGTCTTCGCCTGGAAGGGAGAGACCCTCGAGGAGTACTGGTGGTGCACGGAGCAGGCCCTCGTCTGGCCCGACGGAAGCGGCCCGAACCTCCTCCTCGACGACGGGGGGGACGCCACCCTCCTGGTCCACCGGGGGACCCGCTTCGAGGCCGAAGGGGCGGTCCCGGAGTTCGACGCGGAGACCGAGCCCGAGGAATGGGGGGTCATCCTCGACCTCCTCCGGGCCACCCTCGCCTCCGAGCCCGACAAGTGGACCCGGATCGGTGCCGGGATCCGGGGCGTCTCCGAGGAGACGACCACCGGGGTCCACCGACTCTACGAGATGATGGCCGACGGGAGCCTTCTCTTCCCGGCCATCAACGTGAACGATGCCGTCACGAAGTCCAAGTTCGACAACCTCTACGGGTGCCGGCACTCCCTCACCGACGGGATCCTCCGGGCCACCGACGTGATGCTCGCCGGGAAGGTCGCCGTGGTATGCGGCTACGGCGACGTGGGGAAGGGATGCGCGCAGGCGCTCAAGGGGCAGGGGGCCCGGGTGCTCGTCACCGAGATCGACCCCATCTGCGCCCTCCAGGCCGCCATGGAAGGGTTCCAGGTCGTGCGTCTCGAGGACGTGGTCGAGACCGCCGACATCTTCATCACGGCCACGGGAAACCGCGACATCATCACGGCAGACGACATGGGCCGGATGAAGGACAAGGCGATCGTGGGGAACATCGGGCATTTCGACAACGAGATCGACATGGCCGGGCTCAGGCGGGGTGGGATCCGACGCCACACCATCAAGCCCCAGCTGGACGAGTTCATCTTTCCCGACGGTCACTCGGTCCTGGTCCTCGCCGAGGGACGGCTCCTGAACCTGGGGTGCGCCACCGGACACCCCTCCTTCGTCATGTCGGCTTCATTCACGAACCAGGTCATGGCGCAGGTGGAGCTCCACGGGCGGGCCGACACCTACCGGAAGGAGGTCTACACCCTCCCGAAGCATCTCGACGAAAAGGTCGCCCGGCTCCACCTGGATCACCTCGGGGTGCGCCTCACCGAGCTCTCCGAGGCGCAGGCACGCTACATCGGGGTTCCGGTGGAGGGTCCCTTCAAACCCGATCACTACCGGTACTGAGGTGCGCGTGCTGACGATGGGACTGTCGACGGAGGGCGGAACATGACCGACGGAGCGGCCGCCACGGCCGGGGGCTACGTGGGGCGCCCGGGCTGGGTCCTCGCGGGAATCATCACCCTCGCGTGGCTCGTCGTGGACCTCGCGACCAAGTCCTGGGCCCTCGGTGCGCTGGGCGGAGGAGTGCGGAAGGAGATTCTCGGCGGGCTCATGCCCCTTACCCTTGCCTTCAACCAGGGGGCAGCCTTCGGGATCCGGATCGGGAGCGATCCCCGCTGGGTCTTCGTGCCCGTGACGATCGTGGCGATCGGGTTCCTCATCGCGGTCATCGTGCGGACGCGGAAGGGCGACCTCGTGCGCCTCGTGGCCGCTTCCCTCGTGCTCGGCGGGGCACTCGGAAATCTCTGGGACCGGGTGCGCTGGGAACGGGGGGTGGTGGACTTCCTGGGGCCGGTGAATCTCGGATTCACCTATTTCCCGATCTTCAACGTTGCCGACATCGGGATAACCTGCGGGGCGATCCTCCTCGCCATCAGCTTCTGGCGGGAAGATGCGGAGCTCCGGGCGCAGGAGTCGGCGCGCGCCGGATCCCTCGGCCGGGCCATGGACGGGAGCGGCGCCGGGAGCTGACGGTGCGAGGGGCCCCGAGCCCGGGGTCAGCCTTCGCCGCCGGCGACCGCGTCCGGGACGAAGCGGAGGTATTCCACGCGCCGGCCCCGCATCCGAACCACGCGGAACCGCCCTCCGGGAACCTGGACCTCGTCCCCCACGGCGGGGACCCGGTTCAGGCTTCCGAACACGAACCCCCCGATCGTCTCGAAGTCGTCTTCGGGTAGCTCGAGGGAGAGGCGCTCGTTCACGTCGCGAAGCGGGACCCCCCCCCAGACCCGGGTCACCCCGCTCCCGACCTCCCGGAAGTCCTGCGGTTCGTCCTCCTCGTGTTCGTCCTGGATCTCGCCGACGATCTCCTCGATCAGGTCCTCCAGGGTGGCCAGACCCGCGGTCCCGCCGTACTCGTCGAGGACGATGACCATCTTGGCCCGGGAACTCCGCATCTCGAGAATCAGGTCTTCCACGGGCTTCGTTGCGGGGGCATAGACCGCGGGCCGGATTACCCCCCGGATCTCGGTCACTCCCTCGCGGTCCGCCTGCCAGAGGTCGCGGGCAAGGAGGAGGCCCACGATCCGGTCGAGGGATCCGTCATACACCGGGAGCCGGAGGTGTCCCTCGTCGAGCATGAGGGCCTTTGCCTCCTCCACGGTGGCTTCCACGGGGATCGCCACCATGTCGGTACGGGGTGTCATCACCGCGCTCACCATCACCTCCGACAGGTTCATCACGTTGGTCACGACCTGCCACTCGGCTTCGTCGAGCGTCCCCTCGCGGCGGCCGATCTCCGCCAGTACCTCGAGCTCGGCGCGGCTCACCGTGGCCTGGCTTGCCCGTCCGCGGGCGATGGCGCGGGAGAAGATCGAGAGGGGCACGAGAACGGGCTTCATCAGAAGCACCATGAACCTCAGGATCCACGCCGTCGGTCCGGCGAGGGGCTTCCAGTAGGCGGCACCCAGCGTCTTCGGAATGATCTCCGAAAGGAGGAGGATCGCCAGCGTCAGGCCGGCGGAGAAGAGCGCGATCCACTCGCTTCCGAACACATCGAGGGCGACTGCGCCCCCCATGGCCGCGCCCACCGTGTGGGCGATCGTGTTCAGCGTCAGGATGGCCGAAATGGGCTCGTCGATCCGCTCCTGCATCCGCGCCAGGATCGCCCCGGACCGGAGCCCCCGGTCCTGCATCACGGCAACGTGGGAGCGGTTCACCGAGAGGAGAACCGCCTCCAGGATCGAGCAGAGGAAGGAGATCGCGAGGGCGAGCCCCACTACCCAGAGGAGTGTCGTCATCGACGAGGAACTTCAGCGTGACGCGCCCGCCGGACAAGGGGCCGGGCGCCCACCGGGGCCGGACGCGACGCTCGTGGGCGCGATGGCGTCACGCGGGGGTGGGCGACCGAGCTCACCTCGACCGAGCTCACCTCGACCGGGTCACCCCTCGAGGGTCGCCTCGAGTTCGATGGGAACCGATGCGAGGGCCTTCGACACCGGGCACCCGGCCTTCGCCCCCTTCGCCTGCTCCTGGAACGTCTCTTCGTCCATACCCGGTACCCGGGCCCGGCAGACGAGATGGATCCCGGTGATGGCAAACCCTCCCTCGCCCTTCTCGAGCTTCACCCGGGCCTCGGTCCGAACCGAATCCGGTGGGTGTCCGGCCTGGCTCAGGCCGTTGGAGAGTGCCATGGAGAAGCAGGCCGCGTGCGCTGCGGCGATGAGCTCCTCCGGGTTCGTCTCCGCTCCCGACTCGAAACGGGAGGCAAAGGTGTAGGGTGCATCCTTCACGAGGTCGCTCCCCGTGGACAGGGTCCCGCTCCCCTTGGCCAGGGTGCCCTTCCATTCGGCGGTTGCGGTGCGCGTAGGCATGCTTGTTGCTCTCTCCGTTTCTTGGGGGGAAGGGGCGTCCTGACCGCCCCGGTTCACTCCTGGGTACCGGGAGGAACCCGGAAGGCCGGCCCCGGTTCCGGGTCCGGCGAGAGCGGCTCGCCCCTTGTTCGCGGGGGCCGTTGCTCCCCACCTTCCCGGTTGTTCGCATCGTGCGCGGCTCCGGGCCGGGGCCCTGCGGCAGAAAACCCGAACCGCGAGGACCATGGCGGGGCACATCGACCTGGGGGGAAGCCGCAGGACGGGGCGGATCGAGCTCGAGCGCTCGATCGACCGGGCCGTGGCCGAAGCGATTCCCGTCGTCACCCTCGCGCTGGGGGGGCTCTACGCCGCCCTCGTTCCGGTCCATATCCTCCTCCTCCGCTACCCGGACCGAATCGTCCTTGCCGCGGTGTGCGCCGCCGCCTCCGTGGTCTTCCTCGGACTTCGGGGGATCCTGGGTCGGAAGCCGGTCCGCGAGGGATGGGGACATCCGGTGGGTGCCCTCCTCTGCGCCTTCCTCGTCACGGTGGGCTACCTCCACCTGACTCTCGCCGGTGAGGCCCGGGAGACGTCGAGCCTCATCCTGATTACCCTGGCGGCGGGTCTCTTCTTCCTGGACCTGGGCTGGTTCGCCGCAGTGGTCACGCTGATCCTTGCCGCCTGGGCGGTAGCGGCCGCGCCGCACCTCGGGGAGCCCGACTGGATCTACTTCGGCGTCACCCTCGTCATTTCCGCAGTCCTCGCGGGAACGGTCCTCGTGGTCCGCCGCGAGAACTTCGCCCGGGTCGAGCGCCTCCGGTCCCAGGAGCGGGTGCGCCAGATCGAACTCGAGAGCGCGCTGGACCAGACGGAGCGTGCCCGGCTCGAGGGAGAGGCGGCCCGGCGTTCCGCCGAGCTCGCCATCGTGCAGGTCCGGGAGTCGGAGGAGCGGTTCCGGAGGCTCGCGGAGGCGACCTTCGAGGGTGTCGTCTTCTACCGCGGGGGTCGCATCCTCGATGCGAACCCCCGGGCAGCCCAGATCTTCCGGGTCTCGGTCTCGCAGATGGTCGGGGACCCGATCGTGAACCTGATCGCCCCGGATCACGCCTCGCCGGCCACGGAAGTCCTCCTCGGGCGGAACCCGGGGTTCGAAACCGGGGCGTCGGATACGCTGGAAGTGGAGGGACGTCGTTACGACGGCACCTTCTTCCCGGCGGAGCTGGCCGTGGTGGACTCGGTCTACCGGGGCGAGGAGGCCCGGGTCGTGGTCGTTCGCGATGTGACGAACCAGAAGCGCGCCGAGCTCATGCTCCGCCGGGCCCTCGAGGAGGCGGAGGCCAACTCCCGGGCGAAAAGCTCCTTCCTCGCCAACATGAGCCACGAGCTGCGCACCCCCCTGAACTCGGTCATCGGATTCGCGAACATCCTGATCAAGAAGCAGGCGGCGAACCTCCCCCCCAGGGAGGAGGACTACCTGCGTCGCATCCTCGCCAACGGCGAGCACCTTCTCGCCCTCATCGAGGACATCCTGGACATTTCGAAGATCGATGCCCAGCGCATGGAGGTGGTCCGGGAGCCCGTGGACCTGGAGGAGCTCGCGGAGGAGGTGTCGGAGATGCTCGAGCTCCAGGCGCGTCGCCGTGGGCTTGCCCTCTACCGGGCGGTGCCCGGGGACCTTCGCCCTGCCATTGCCGACCAGCGCCGCCTGAAGCAGGTCCTGCTGAACCTCACCGGCAACGCGGTCAAGTTCACCCAGGAGGGGGGAGTGACGCTCCGGGTGGAAGCGGAGCCGGACACCGGACGCCCGCTCCGGATTCTCGTCGAGGACACCGGGATCGGGATCCCGTCCTCCGAGCTCGAAAGCATCTTCGCCCCCTTTCACCAGGTGGACGGGTCGCAGGCCCGGAGCTTCGGCGGGACGGGGCTCGGTCTCGCGATCTCCCGCTCGCTCTGCGAGCTCATGGGCTTCGAGCTTCGGGCCCGGAGCGAGGTCGGCGTGGGATCGGTCTTCGAGATCGATCTCGAGCCGGGGCGCACACCCCCGGGGCTCCACTCGGGGGTCCCCGAGACCGGGGTTGGCGCCGAACCGGGCTGAAGCCCGCAACGGGGTACCGCCCAGCGCCTTGCCCTCGCCGGATGCTTCGGTGAGTTTTCAGCGCTCGCACCCGAGCCCGGCCTCGGGTGGCCGGTCTTCCGCCTCGCTTCGTTCCGTGTCTTCTTCCGCGACCTCAGGACTCCCCACCTTCATCGCTCGTCCCCTCGTCGGGGTCGGGCGGACGGGTCGGCTCGTTCTCGAGCATGCGGGCGAGATGGGCCTCCTGGTGGGGCGTTCGACCCGGGCCGTCGCGACGCTCAAGGTCTCGATCCGGTCCGTCGTGCAGCAGATGTACCTGATGGGCGTGCAAAGCCTTCCCATCGTCATCGTCACCGCGATCCTCTCGGGGATCGTGACGAGCCAGCAGGGGGGGTACCAGTTCCAGGGCTCGATCCCCCTCTACATCCTTGGCTCGGTGGTCACCGCCTCCGTGGTGCTCGAACTTGGTCCGGTGCTCACCGCCATCGTCGTCGTGGGACGCGTGGGCGCCCGGATCACCGCCGAACTGGGGACGATGAAGGTCTCCGAGCAGATTGACGCCTATCACGCCCTCGGACGTGACCCGGTGGCCGTGCTCGCCGCACCCCGCATCCTTGCCGGGATCATCGTGATGCCCGTGCTCGTGGCGATCGCGAACGCCATCGGGGTCCTTGCGGGGATGGTGGCGGCGCAGCTCACCGTCGGACTCGGGTACGAATCGTTTCTCTACGGCGCTCGGCTCTTCTGGCACAACTGGGACCTCTTCTATTCGCTGGCGAAGGCGGTGACCTTCGGCTTCGCGATTCCGGTGATCGCGGTCCACATGGGGTTCCGCACCCGCGGTGGTGCCGCCGGGGTTGGATCGGCGACCACCGCGGCGGTGGTGTTCATGCTCCTGACAATCCTCATCCTCGACGCCCTCTTCCCCCCGCTCCTCCTCCAGTGAGCCCCCGGCGATGCCTTCCGGCAGCATGATCGAGTACCGGGCCGTCCACAAGGCCTTTGACGACCTCTCGGTCCTTTCAGGAGTCGACCTGGAAGTGCACGAGGGCGAAATGTTCGGTGTCTTCGGTCCGTCGGGAACGGGAAAGAGCGTGCTGCTCAAGACGACCATCGGGCTCATCGACCCCGACCGGGGTCATGTAACCGTCCAGGGCGAACGCGTCCGTCCCGGAGACCGGAAGGGGCTGGAACGGGTCCGGCACAAGGTGGGCTACGTATTCCAGAACGCCGCCCTCTTCGACTCCCTGAACGTCTGGGAGAACGTGGAAATGGGAATCCCCGAGGGCGAACTCAAGGGGCTTTCGCGCCTGGAGCGGACCCGGAGGATCTTCCGCTCCCTCGAGCTCGTGAACCTGGAGCCGGAGCAGGTCGTCACCAAGCTCCCGTCGGAACTCTCCGGGGGCATGAAGAAAAGGGTCGGCATCGCCCGCGCCATTGTCGGTCGCCCCCGGATCCTCCTCTGGGACGAACCGACCACCGGCCTCGACCCGGTGAACACCGCCGCCGTCGAGCGCCTCATCGAGCAGCTTTCCGAGGAACTCAACGTGACTTCCGTCATCGTGACCCACGACATCGAGGGCGGCCTCCTCATGTGTGACCGGGTCGCGATGCTCCAGGGGGGGCGGCTCCGGTTCTGCGGCACCCCCGACGCCTTTCGGGCCTCCGACGATCCCTTCGTCCGGGCCTTTGCAGACCGAAGCGCCGCGCAGGCGGCCCTCGACCACCTGGAGATCGCATGAGCGACAACACCGGATCCGCAGGGGGCCGCGGCCCGCAGCGAAGTGACCGGGACCTGGAGCGTGCCACGCCCCCCGCCGCGGGGGGCCGGGAGGTACGCGTGGGGGTCTTCGTGATCCTCGGTATCCTCGGCATCCTCACCGTCCTCTTCCTTCTCACCGACCCGGGCACCTTCCGCGGTCGGTACAACCTGGTCGCCACGGTGGATGATGCCGGGGGAGTACGGAAGGGAGACCCGGTGCAGATGCGGGGCGTGAACATCGGGCGGGTCCGGGACTTCTCGCTCGACGACGCGGGCGTGGCCATCCTCCTGGAGATCAACGGGCAGTGGCGGATCCCCGAGGACTCCCGGGCCCGCCTCGCCGGGGTCGGACTCCTCGGCGGGCGTACGGTGGAAATCCTTCCCGGCGTGGCCGAGGCCACCCTTCGCGCCGGAGCCGAGATTCCCGGCGAGTCCTCCGCCGACCTGGGGGACCTGGCGGGGATCATCGGAGAGGAGGTGGAGGACATTCTCTCCCGGATCCGCACCGTGCTCGCCGATACGACGCTCGAGGCGGTGCAGGGGACCGCCGAGGAGGCCAGGCGCCTCGTCCAGGACCTCTCCTCTGCGGTGGAGGAGCAGCGTCGGGAGCTCTCCGCCACGATGTCGAGCCTCCGGAGGTCCGCCGAGGGTGTCGAGGCGCTGGCCACGGCCCCCGAGCTCGAGCGGACCCTGGCCCGGGCCGACACGACGCTGGCCCGCCTCCAGGAGGCAGGAGGGCGACTCGAAGAGGCCTCCGCCTCGCTGAACGTGGTCCTCGGGC
>JBJHCE010000107.1:0-10359 GCA_050485865.1 Gemmatimonadales bacterium
GGCGAGGACGATGCCGCCCAGGAAGACGGCTACGAGGAGTCCGGTGGAGGCGCCTCCCCGGCGCCCGGGGTCATCGCCAGGCCGCATGTCCCACATCCTTGTGACAGTGAAAACAGGACGCCCCGCCGCGGTCGAGGGGGTCGGGGATCGCGTCGTGGGTGAGCTCCGCGTGGCAGGCCACGCAGTTCCGGTGCACGATGGCCCGGTTCCGGGGCTTGATGCGGATCGGGTCCGGGTGGTTCCGGAAGGTGAAGGCCCAGGAGTGGAAGAAGCCGTTGTCGGCCTTGGACACCCACTTGTGGACCGGGCCCTTCGGGAGGTGGCAGGCGTTGCAGGTGGCCACCGTATGGTGTGAGCTCTTGACCCAGGAGTCGAACTGCTCCTGCATGATGTGGCAGTTCACGCACGCCGCCGGGTCTTCCGACAGGTACGCGGTGCCCTCGCCGTAGTGGAAGGTGACCCCCCCGAGCCCCAGCACGAGCCCCAGGACCCCCGCAGGAGCGAGGGCGAGGAGAAGGCCCGAGCCTCGAGTCCGAGCCACGATGCGCCTCCGGGGTTCAGGGTCGGGGGGCGGGGCTGCCCGACCGCCGGGCGCCCCTGCCCTTCCCTTCAGATTGTACGAACCCCGGTCCGGTGGCGCAAATGAAACCGCGCAGTGCTCGCCGGCGGGGCGTCCTCAGAGGTTCCGCTGGTGGTCGTACCAGAGCCATCCGAAGAGGGCGGCCACGAGGACCAGGGTAACGGCGGCCTTCACCGCCGCCATCGGGAACGCCTCGGTCAACGGTCCTCGTTGCCGGATGCGGCGTCGATCCGGGTCACGTGGAGGTTCAGGTGGTGGTTCACCCGGAGCCCGTAGTGGCCGTCCAGGGCAAGGTCACCGCGGGGCATCGAGTGAACCCGGGTGCCGTTCACGAGAAAGTGGACGTCGCCGCCCACCACGTGCACCGCCAGGGAGTAGGGGACCGTCTGGGCGCCCTCGGGGCGGCCGTCCCAGGTGGGAATCGCCTCGTGGGGGGTCCAGGGCGCCACGTCCCGGACCTCGGCGCCCTCCCGCTCGCGGATCAGGAAGCGGCCGTCGCGGCGCACCAGGAAGTAGGTGTAGCGCTGCGCCTCGGCATCGTGGAGGGTCTGCCCCCCCACGAAAAGCCCGAAGGACTCCCGCCGCTCGCCCGGATCGAAGAGGTGGATCTCGGTCTCGAGCCGGTAGCTCCCGTCGGCCCGGAAGTCATGGTGGTAGAAGATTCCCGAGGGCCCCGTGGTGATGTGCCACCCCGGCTCCATGACGACGAAGGTGAGGCCTTCCGCGGCAGCATGCTCCGCGTGGTCCCCCCCACCGGCATGGGCCCGATCGAAATGGGCCATCCAGCCGTCGGGCATCCCGGGGACCTGGTGGGCGTGGTGGTCCCCGTGCGCACCGTGGTCCTGGGCAAGGATCGGAGCGGCGGAGACCAGGAGGAAGAGCGCGGCAAACCCCGCGGCGACTCGAGACGGGAACGCAACCATGTGAACTCCCTCGGGCGTGGGTGGCGGAAGGGTGCGGCGGGTGGGTCTACCCCCCTGGTTCCGCCGGCGATCCATCCTTCGGGGAAGCCGCCGGCGCTGGCCCCTTTCTTGTATCCATTCGGGAACGAAACCGGGGTCCACGGCCGGGGTGCGCGCGCCCGGCCCGGGGCTGCGGGGCGGAACGGCGCGGGTCCGGGGGTGGAGGCGCATCCCGGCGCCGGGGTCGACGTGTATCGTGCTTCCAACGGAGGTGCGGTGCCCCCCCGCCACAACTGACCATTTTCGTCCAACGGATCGTTGATGAACGGATCGGCGCCGCCGCGACATCCCGAGATCCCGACCTTCGCCGTGGTCGCCGATGCAGGCGATTGGGCACTCCGGGCGGTCTCCTCGCTCCTCGGGGCCAACGGCTTCGAGGTGATCCCCGCCCACTCGGTGGCCGGGCTCCTCGAGCAGGTGGAGCGGAGCCATCCGCACCTGGTGGTGCTCGGAGGGATGCTGGGCACCACCCCCGCCGAGGAATGCCTGCGCCTCCTCCGGGCCATGCCCTCCTTCGACCGGGCCACTCCGGTGGTCGTCGCGTCGGCCGGCATGGTGTCCGAGGAGGAGCGCCTGGGGCACCTGCGTGCCGGCGCCTGGGAGAGCGTGGGCCTTCCCGCAAGCTCCGAGGCGCTCCTGCTCCGGATCCGCCGGTTCGTGGACGCCCGGGTCTCGTCGGACCAGGCCCGCCTGCAGAGCCTCATCGATCCCGCCTCGGGATTCTACAATCTCAAGGGCTTCCTCCGTCGCGCCGGAGAGGAGGCCGCCGAGGCGTGGAGGGCCCGACGCCCCCTGGCCTTTGCGGCCTTCGAACCCGATCCCGGGTCCCGCGACGCAGTCCTCGGGTCCCCTGCATCCCCGGCCGCGCAGCTCCTCCAGCGGCAGCTCGTGGAGGTCTTCCGCAGGCTGGGACGCCGCTCCGACGTCGTCGGACGCCGGGGTCCGGCCACCTTCCTCGTGCTCGCTCCGGCCACCGACGAGGTGGGGGTGCGGCTCATGGCCGAGCGGTTCCTCCGGGAAATGCACCACCTGGCCCTCGCATCCACCGATGGAAGGGAGCGCGCCGTGCGCATGCTCGTGGGGTGCCATGCGTCGGGTGGCCCCGCCGCCGGAGGGATGGACCCGCGGGAACTCCTTTCCAGGGCCGCCGGGGCACTCCGCGTCGTCGGGGCGGACCCGGGTGCGGACCCCCTGGGAGTCTGGCGGCACGGGGTCGAAGAGGACCCGGACATCCTTACGGATCCCGACGAGCAGGAGCCGCCGGTCGGCCTCCGGGGCGCGTCGGGGGCCTGACCGGACTCCCTCCCCGGTCCGGAGCCCCTTGATCCCCTCCCTTGCGCACGCATGTTGCATGGATGCATCGTGTCCATCCGCTTCCGAGGGCATGAGGCCACCGGGAGTGGCGGTTCAGTGCATCAATCCGCCCGGAGCTTCGCATTTTGCTTGATCAAGCCGCCGTCGCCGTGGACCGGGGTCTCCCCCTTCCGACGGACCCGGAGCTGACCGGCTCCATCGAGGTGCTCATCGTCGACGACGAGCACACGATCCGGGAGAGCTGTGCCTCGCTCCTCCGGCAGGCGGGCTACTCCGTGACCGTCGCGGCCCGCGGGGAGGACGCCCTCCAGCTCGTTCGCCGCAAGGAGTTCAACATCGTGCTCCTCGATCTCTACATGAAGGAGATCGGGGGCATGGCGCTCTTGAAGGAGATCCAGTCCCGCTCGCCCGATACGCTGGTGATCATCATGACCGGAAAGCCCTCGGTGGACTCTTCCATCGAGGCGTTTCGTTCCGGGGCGTGGGACTACCTCTCGAAGCCATTTTCGGCGGTGCAGCTGAGCATCCTGATCGGCCGGGCGACGCACACCGTGCAGATCGGGCGGGACGCGGAGCGCGCCCTGACTCTCGACGGCCCGGAAAAGGACTCGCCGTCGAAGACCGTCGTCCTCGGGAGCTCTCCCGCCTTCCGGAAGGCCATCGAACTGGCCCGGAAAGTGGCCCCCACCGACGCCTCGGTCTTCATCACCGGGGCGAGCGGTACCGGGAAGGACCTCGTGGCCCAGCTCATCCATGAGCTCAGCCGCCGTGGCAACCGGGAGCTCGTGGCGGTGAACTGCGCCGCGCTCCCGGAGGGACTTCTCGAGTCCGAGATGTTCGGCCACGTGAAGGGGTCCTTCACCGGGGCGACCCACGACAAGCCGGGACTCCTGGAGCAGGCGAACGGAGGCACGCTCTTCCTGGACGAGTTGACGGAGATGTCGCTCGGGATCCAGGCGAAGCTCCTTCGGGCGATCCAGGACGGGGTCGTCCGGCGCGTCGGAAGCGCCCAGACGAGCGCCCTCGTCAACGTGCGGTTCGTGGCGGCGACGAACCGCGACCCCGCCGATGCCCTCCGGGAGGGGCAACTCCGGAAGGACCTCTACTACCGGCTCCGGGTCGTCCCGATCCACCTCCCGCCCCTGCGGGAGCGGCCCGAGGACATCGCGGTGCTGTCGCAGCACTTCCTCGCCACCTTCTGGAAGAAGCACCGGAGCTACGAGGATGGCGCCCTGCCACACCTGACCCCCGAGGCGCTCGAGTCCCTCCGGCGCCGGCCCTGGACCGGGAACGTGCGGGAACTCCAGAACGTCATCGAGCACGCGGTCGTCCTACTCGAGCCGGGCGCGGCCATCGGACCCGACGACATCCCCACGATGGACGACGCCGGCGAGGCCCCTGTTCCGGCGGGAGAGGACTTCGGATTCCACGAGAGCCTTTTCGATCAGCCCTACCACCAGGCCCGGGAGCAGGTGATCACCGAGTTCGAGCAGCGTTACCTCTCGGAAGTCATCCAGCGGGCCGACGGGAACATGTCCCGGGCCGCCCGGGTGGCCGGTGTCGATCGGACCACGCTTTACCGGCTCATGCAGAAGCACGTGCTGACGAAGGACCAGGTCCTCGAGGGATGAACCGGTGAGTCGCGTCCTTCGCCATGCCCCGCCGGCCGGGGTCGAGCCCGGCGCCCGGGACCTCCTGCTCCAGTCGGGAGAGGAAGCCCGGAAGCGCTGGAGGGTCCGGCATCCTGACACGATCCCCGAGCCTGTGCTGGAAGACTCGGTGGATCTCCTCCTGACGGCCCTCCTCGCTCCCCCTGGAAGCCCGGTCCCCGAAGAGGCGCGTGCAGACGAAGCGCTCCTGGAAGTGCGGCTCCGGCTCCTCGAGTTCGTCCGGAACGCCTTCGTACGGAGTGCCGCGGCGGCGTGGGCCGGTGAGGACGGGGGCCCCGATTCCGGTCGCTTCCTCCAGATCCTCCTCAGGTTCGAGGAGCTCACCGAAGCCCTCGAGCCCAGGGGTGAGGCCCAGCTCACCGCAGGCCTTTCCGGACCGCGGGCAGGCGAGCTCCTGGTGGAGATCGCCCACGACCTCCGATCACCGCTCACTTCGGTGCTCTTCCTGGCCGAGGTGCTCTCCGCCTCGCCGGGGATCCGGGACGACCGGCACCAGCTTCGTCAACTGGGGCTCATCCACGCCGCCTCGGTGACCATGCTCACCCTCGTGAACAACTTCGTGGAGCTCGCGCGGAACCCCGGGGAGTCCGACGAACCCGAGCCGTCCGCCTTCTCCCTTGCCGACCTCCTCGAGGGGCTGCAGCGAACCCTTCGGCCCCTCGCCGACGAGAAGTCCCTGGACTTCCGGGTCTCGAACCGGGTCCTGGGCCCCGATCGGCGGTCCGGCTACCCGGTGGCGCTCTCCCGGGTGCTCCTGAACCTCGGGAGCAACGCGATCCGCTACACGGACCAGGGTTCCGTGGCCATCGAGGTGCACGAGCCGGCTCCCGGACTCGTGACGCTGGAGGTGGTGGACACGGGCCGCGGCATTGATCCCGGGCAAGTCCGCCGTCTCGAGGACGTCTTCGAGCCGTCCGCCACCGGCTCCGGGGTCCACTTTTCCGGCTCCGGCCTGGGGCTCGTGATCGTCCGCAAGCTGCTTCGGAGGCTCGGATCCGAACTCGACCTCGCCTCGGAGCCCGGGAAGGGAACCCGGGCCTCGTTCACCATCCCGCTCCGGAACGCCGGCTGAACCCCACGATGGAGGCAGACCCGTGACGATCTGGAAGGAAACCGATGCACCGCCGCCCCGGATCCTCGTGGTGGAGGACGACCATACCCTGAGAGGCTTCGTCGTCCGGCTCCTGGGGCGGGCGGGCTACGACGTGGTGCCTGCGGCGTCCGCCGAGGAGGCCCTCACCCTGTCGAGCACGGCGGAAGAGCCCATCGACCTCCTCCTTCTCGACATCATGCTTCCGGACTCCTGGGGGACGAGGCTCGTCCAGGACATCCGGGCCCACCACCCCGAGGTGCAGGTCATCCTGACCTCGGGCTTCACGGCGGACGACCCGGTCCTCGCGGCAGGGGTGGAGGCCCGGGATCCGGAGATCCCCTTCCTCGCGAAGCCCTTCGACCCGGAAGAACTCGTCCGGACCGTCGAGACCCTGCTCCGCCGGCGCAGGTAGGCGGCGGCCGCGTGCGACCCTTCCCTGTCCGGGGGGCTGTACGGATCGGAGTCGCCACCCTCGCGCTCCTCCTCCTCGCGCGTCCTTCCGAGGGGGACCTCCACGCCCGCCCCCAGGAACCGGGGGCGGCCCCTGTGGCGGTGACCCAGGAGGGCGGGACCCAGGAAGGCGCGACCCGGGAGTTCGAGACGTTCGGTGCCGTCGACCCCGGACCCCTCGAGGCGCTGGAGCGGCTCCTCGCGGTCTACCGGCGTCTCCCCGGGCTCTCCGACGTGCACATCCACCTGGAGACCGGGATCCTGGAGCTGCGGGGCACCGCACTCACCCCCGAAGACCGGGAACGGGCCATCGGATACGCACGGGAGCTCGTTCCCGGGGTCGTGTTCGTGGATGGAACGGGGCTCCTCGTGGAGGCGGACTTCCGCCGCCGCCTCCACCCGGCCATCGACCGGATCCAGGAGAAGGGAGTGGCCTTCCTGCGGTTCCTCCCGACCCTCCTCCTGGGGCTCCTCCTCGTGGGCGTGGGCGCCCTCGCGGCGGCCTGGATCGGGAGCCGCGACATCCTCTTCCGGGGGTTCTCCCGGAACCCCTTTGCCCGGAACCTGGCACGGCAGGTGGTCCGGAGCGTGGTCTTCCTCGTCGTACTCCTCCTCGCCCTGGACCTGATGGGGGTCACGGCGCTCGTGGGGGCCGTCCTGGGTGCGGCGGGGGTGGCAGGGATCGCGGTTGGATTCGCGTTCCGTGACATCGTGGAGAACTACCTGGCCGGCGTCCTTCTTTCCCTACGCCAGCCCTTCGCACCGAACGACCATGTCCTGCTGGCGGGAGAGGAAGGGCGGGTCGTCCGCCTGACCGGCCGGGAAACGGTGCTCATGACCCTCGACGGGAACCATGTCCGGATCCCGAACGCCACCGTCTTCAAGGCGGTGATCACGAACCTCACGCGGAATCCGCGGAGGCGCTTCTCCTTCGAGGTCGGGGTCGCCCCGGACGAGCACCTGGGAAGGGTGATCGCTTCGGCCCGCGCCGCCGTCACCGCCCTGCCGGGGGTCCTCGAGACCCCACCCCCCACCGTCCGGGTGCTGGAGCTTCGCGATTCCTCGGTGGCGCTCCGGGTGAGCGGATGGGTGGACCAGCAATCCACCGATTTCTCCAAGCTCCGGAGCCAGGCGATTCGGGCGGTCAAGGAGGGGTTCGAGGGCGACGGGATCCGGACGCCCCCGCCCGAGTTCCAGGTGCGCATGCTCGACGCCCCGGGAACGCTCCCGCCAAAGGGCGGGGGGAAGCCTCCGGATCCATCGGCTCCGGAACCGGGTCCGGAGGAGCCGGCGCCCGAGGACCTCGCACCCGATCGGACCATCGAGGAGGAGATCGCCCGGGAGCACCGGGAATCCGACGAGGAGAACCTCCTCACCCCCGCCCCGGGGCCCCCGGACGCGAACCCGAAAGGGCCACCCCGATCCCGAGAAGGATGAGGGCACCTCCGGCCAGGGTCGTGCCTGACGGACGCTCGGCAATGGCGGGAAGGAGCCAGGCGATGAGGGTGGCTCCCAGGGGCTCGCCCAGGACCGCCAGGTTCGCCAGGTAGGCCCGGAGGTACCTGATCGCGTAGTTCACGCCCGTGTGCCCGAGGAGCATCGGTCCCAGGGCGAGGGCCACGAACACGGCCCAGTCCCCCCGGCCGTACCCCTCGACGAGGGCCACGTCGGGGTGGACGCCCACGGCGACGAGGAGGACCACCGCCGCCGAGCCATACACCACGAGGACGTAGCTCCAGAGGTCCACCCGCTGCCGGATGGCCCGGCCGACGATGTAGTAGGCCGCGGCGAGGAGGGCGGCCCCGAGGGCCAGGGCATCGCCGAAAAGGGCGGTCCCCCCGGCGGCGGCGTCTCCCCACCCGATCCACGCGGCCCCCGCCACCGCGAGGGCGAGCCCGGCCCACTCCACCGGCCGGGGGCGCTCCCGGAGGAACAGCGCCGAAAGGAGGGCCACGAAAAGGGGCTGTGTCGAGACCAGCACCACCGACGAGGCGATGGAGGTGTACTGGACCGAGGCGATCCAGCTCCAGAAGTGGAGCGCCAGGAGGAGCCCTGCGAAGGCGCCCATGAACCATTCCCGGCCGCCCAGGGCGGCAAGGGGACGCCACCCGTCTCGCCGGACGGTGACGAAGATGACGATCACCCCGACGGCGACCACGAGACGCCAGAGGGAAATGGCGAGGGCCGGGGCCTCGGTGAAACGCACGAGGGGCCCCGCCCAGGAGAAGGCGGCCACCGCGACCACGAGGGCCAGGACCGGGGGGACCGGGGGGGCGTCCACCGAGGGGCGAGGGGGAGTTCCCATCTCCGAAACTACCTTCCCCCGCTGGAAGCGGGAAAGCGGGTGCGGTAGACTTGGACGTGACCTCTCCGCGCCCCCCTTCCGTGCATCGCGGCTTCGAGCCCCGCTCCTTCCGCCCGGCCCCCTGGCTCCGGGGCCCCCACGCGCAGACCCTGGGGGCCCGGGTCCTGAGGCCACCTCCCGCAGACTCCCTCCTCCGGGAACGGCTGGAGACGCCCGACGGGGACTTCGTGGACTTGGACGCAGCGCGTGACCCGGGACCCGGCCACCCCCTGGTCCTCGTCCTCCACGGCCTCGAAGGATCCACCCGGCGCCGGTACGTCCGGGCCGCGATGGACGCCCTCGTGTCCCGGGGGGTCCACGCGGTGGGAATGAACTTCCGATCCTGCTCCGGAGCGCCGAACCGGGCCCTCACCTTCTACCACTCGGGCGAGACCCGTGACGTCCTTCACGTGCTCCGCACGCTGCGCCGGAGGTTTCCCGGGCGCCCCGTGGGAGCGCTCGGTTACTCCCTGGGCGGGAACGTGCTCCTGAAGGCACTGGCGGAGGACCCGGAGGCGGTGGACGCCGCCGCGGTGGTCTCGGTCCCCTTCGACCTTGCCGCCGGCACGGAACTCCTCGAAGGCACCACCATGGGCCGCATCTACGCCCGATACTTCCTCCGGTCCCTCCTGAGGAAGGTGGAACTGAAGGCCGGGCGGCTCGCGGGGCGCCTCGACCTGGAGCGGCTCCGGAGGGTGCGCACCCTCCGGGAGTTCGACGACGTGGCCACCGCACCCCTCCATGGCTTCGACGGGGCCTGGGACTACTACGCCCGGGCCTCGAGCGGGCCGGTTCTGCCCGGGATCCGGACCCCGACCCTCGTGGTCCATTCCGCGGACGATCCGTTTCTCCCCGCCACGGCGATCCCGACAGCGGCGCTCGAGGGGAACCCCTTCCTCCTCCCCTCCCTCTGGCCCCGGGGCGGGCACGTGGGGTTCGTCGCGCCGTCAACGCCCCGGCGACCCGCGCTCTGGGCCGAGACCGAAGCGGCGCGGTACCTGGCGCACCTGTTGGATTCCCGCAACACCCTGCGCCTTGACGGACAGCGCCTGCGCGTACAGGCTACCTGAAAGAATCGGCAAGCTTTCGCCGCCTACCCTACCGGAGGTTTCCATGTCGTCCCCGCGCCCCGTCCTCGCCACCTGTGCCCTCCTCCTCGCCCTCGCGGCGCTCCTTCCCGAACCCGGGTCGGCGCAGCTTCGCACCCTGAGCTGGACCCAGGTCTCGCAGGTCGAGATGCCCGGGACCCTGGGCGCCTTCCTCCGGATGTCCGGGGCCCTGGACGAGCGCCGCTCGGAGCACTCGGTGCACGTCCTGGGCGGGGCGATGCGCCAGGACGAGGGGAGCTTCTCCACGATCTTCGACGCCGAGGGTCGGCGCTTCGTCCACGTGGACCACGAGAGCCGTACCTATCTCGAGATGACCTTCGCGGAATCCGCCGAGATGGCCCGGGAAATGATGGCCGGCTTCGAGGAGGCCCGCGCCGAGGCCGAGGCCGCCGCCGAGGAAACCCGTGCCGAACGGGAGGAGGCGATGGAGGAGCTTCGCCGGAGCATGGACGAGCTCGAGGAGGCCATGACCTTCCGGATCCGGACCGAGGCCACCGGTGAGCGGGAGTCGTTCGGCAGCTTCTCCGCCGAGCGCCACCTCCTCGTGGCCGAGATCGAGGCGAAGGAGGGGGTCGAGGGGGTCGAAGGCGCGGAAGACGCCGAGGGGGGCGCCCTGGTCTTCGTCGTGGAGCTCTGGCAGAGCCGGGACTTCCCCGACGTGGACGCCTTCCTCGAGGAGTGGGCCCAGGCCCTCGCCGAGGACCCGGCCATGCAGGCCCTTGCCGCCGATCTCATGGAGAGCCTCGAGCCCCTGTCGGGCGAGACCGGGGCCGAGCTCCTCGTGGCCTGGGACCCCCGCATCGCCGTGGGTGTCCAGAAGATGGCCGAGGCCATGGA
>JBJHCE010000108.1:0-10344 GCA_050485865.1 Gemmatimonadales bacterium
ATCGGTATGGAGGACGTACCCTGGGTCGCAAGGCAACTCATGAAGCACGGCAATCGGGAAGCGTGGCTCGTGGGGAGGCGCCTGTGCCGCTGACCGGGTTCCAGGAGGAGATCCTCCGCCTCCTCGCGGCGCACCGCTCCCCTTCCGGCCCCGCCCCGGCGCTTTCTGGCCTGATGCTCCTGGGCCTGTTCCTGGCAAGCCTGCTGCTCGTGCGCCCGGCCGCGGCGCAGGAGCCGGAGGTCCTCACCCTTGCCCCCGCCGAGCGGGCCTTTCCCGAGGGATTTACCTCGATCACCTCGGTCCGCGAACTCCCCGATGGCCGGACCCTGGTGGTGGATCGGGGAGAGCGGCGCCTGTACCTCCTCGACTGGGCGACCGGCCAGGTCGAAACGGTGGGGAGGGTCGGCCAGGGACCCGGGGAGTATTCGAGCCTCGGCGCCATCTACCCGCTTCCCGGGGGTGGAAGCCTCCTCACCGAGGGCGCCCTCGGGCGCTGGCATCTCCTCGAGGGTGCCCGGATCCGGCACACCGTGGCTCACGATGCCGCGCTCCCGGCACTCCTCGGAACGGAGCTCGGAGGAGGGAGCATCTCCGGATCGATCCTCGGCGTGTCGACCCACCGGGGCGGGGGACCGCTCCGAGACCGGTACGCCGCCGACTCCCTGGCGGTGCTCCTGGTCGAGAGCCTCGCGGATGACGGCGCCCCCACCCGGATCGACACCGTGGCCGTGGTCGCGGGTCGCGGGCCCGGATTTCCGTCCACGGTGCGCCGCGGGGGCCCGCCGGTGCGGGTCGATCCCTTCGTGACCGAGGCCCTCGTGGTCCTGTTCCCTGACGGGTGGGTGGCCGTGGTCGACGCCTGCCCCTACCAGGTCCGGTGGCGGGCCCCGACGCGTGGGGGTGCGGCAGCCACCTGGACCACCGGCCCCGAGGTCGAAGGGTGCGGCCCTCCCCTCGATGACCCCCACCGATGCGCCGCCGCCCACGGCTGGGACTTCCGACGCCCTCCCGGGCCGTGTGGTCCCGAGGTACTGGATCGGTACACGTGGCCGGACCGGCCTCCTCCCTTCCTGTCCCAGCTCGCCCCGGGAATGAGCGCCCCGGCGGCCGCCGCCGCCTTCGCCGCTCCCGACGGGCGCCTTCTGGTCCGACGACTCCCCGCGCCGGACCAGGTCACCTCGGAGACCCGCTACGACGTGTTCGACCGAAACGGCCGGCGCTCCGCGGTCCTCCGCCTCCCGGCGAACGAGGCCGTCGTCGGCGTCGGGCCGGAGCACCTGTACATCATCTCCACCGACGCCCTCGACCTCCAGCACCTGCGACGCCAGGGGTGGCCCGGCGCGGGACGGGGCGGGTGAGGGCGGTCAGGGACCTCGGCCTGCGGTCCCGGAACCCCCGGCGAGGGTCCGCCCTGCGGCTGGGCCTCCTGCTGCCGTCGCTCGCCCTCGCCGGCTGCGATCCCGATGCCGGCTCCCGTTCCGAGCCCGCCCTGCCTCCGGAGCCCAGCCTCACCCTGGAGCTCATCCGGACCCTCTCGGGCGAGGAACTCGGCGTCGGGGAGATCGGGGCGCTCTACGTGGACGCGGAAGGCCGAATCCACCTGGCCGATGTCCTTTCCTCGACCCAGGAGGTCGTGGTCCTCTCCCCCGAGGGCGAACGCCTCCGGTCCGTGGGTCGAAGGGGGCAGGGGCCTGGCGAGTTCCTCCGCCTCGCGGGCATCGTGCCCGACCCCGGGGGGGCGGCGGATTCGTCGCCCACGACGCGGGAACCGGGCGGATCACCTGGTTCGATGAGGCCGGGCGAGCGACGGGCAGCCGGCCGTGGGAAGGGGGGACCGGGCGGTGGCCCGCCCTCCTCCCGACCCAAGGCCCGATCGTCGTTCGGGAGGTGGTCTACCTGAGGCGGGCCCCCGGGCAGGCCGAGGCGCCGGCCCCGGAAGTCCACCTTGTCCAGGTGGGGGAGGACGGCGCAGACCGGCGCGTCGAGGGGGCGGCAGGATCGATCCCCTGGCCCGACAGCTTCGACTGCGCTGCTCCGGGCGGCGGGTCGATCGCCATACTCCGGCTGCCTTTCGCGGATTGGGGGCGGCTTCCCGCAGTCACGTCGGACGGTCGGATCGCCCTGCCGAGACAGGGCGAACTGGCGGTGGACCTCCTTCCCCTGTCGGTCGAGGGGGGTGGACCGGGCGCTCCACGCACCCTTCGGAGGGACCGCCCGCCGGTCGCCCTGACCGATGAACGATGGGCCCGGGAGCCCTCCGTCGCACGACTCGTCTCCCTGGAGGCGGAGCACGGAGGGTCGTTCCGGGATGCGACCGACCCTGGCTCTCCCTGCCCCCTGCCCGGCTCGCGCCCGGAGAACCTGCCCCCGGTCCGTACCGTGACCCCGACCGACGATGGCGGCATCTGGGTGGAGTCACCAACCGCGGAGGGGTTCGAGTTCGCCCTCTTCGCCGCCGACGGGACCCTCGTGGGGGTGGCCCCCGCCCCGGAGCGGGACGACCGGGTGCACCCCTTCGCCCGGGGCGAGCACCTGTACCTCCTGGCGGTGGACGCCATGGGACTCCAGTCGGTGGAGGTCTACCGGGCGGTCAGTTCCCGCTGAGGCCTGGCGCGCGCCCGCCGGGCGGCGTAGTGACAACGCGCGGGGCGAAGAGGGGCATCCAGGTGAGTTCCGAAGAACCCGGGCACACGGATTCGAGCCCCCGAAAAAAAAGCTTGACAACGCACCCCCCCCCCCCGTAGCTTGCACGGATCTCGCAGGCGGACTACGCTGCGCGGATGGCCACGCGGCGCCCGCCGCCTCCACGAGAGGGGAGAGAGAAACATGAATCCTTCCATCGCCCGACGGGATCGGAATCGGTACGCCCGATCCATCGGATTCATCCTGGCCGGTGCGCTCATGCTGATTCTCCCGATGGGAGCGGACGCTCAGGAGGACCCGCCCACGTGCGGGTACTGCGTGGACCAGTACTTCGACCACATTCCCGAGTTCGAGGGCTGGTACCACAAGTTCGACTCCGCGGGGCCCGGCGATCCCCTGAACTGCGCGGTCTCCACGTTCGGCGGGCACCCCATCGGATGCGGGGAGAGCTACTGGCACCCGACGAACGCGGACGAATTGGCCGACTGGTGCTGGGAGTTTCACCCCGATTGCGAGGACGTAGGCCTGGCGCTTCAGGACTTTCTGGACGGGGTGAGACGCGAGGAAAGGGGCCTTCAGGAATCGGACCTGGAGGAGATCCGTGGGCTGGGCGCGCGGGTGCAGTTCGTCCACGCCGGTCTCGTCCAGGTGACGGACTGCTCCGGCGCCGTGAGGTCCCTCGTGTCGGTGGTCCAGGTGGATGCCGCGGACTGAACCCGGGCGGGGGCGGCTGCTGCTCTGCATGCTGCCGCCCCTAGCCCTCGCCGCCTCCGCGTGCCTCGGGGACGCCGACGCCGTCCGGACCGATTCGGGTGAGCCGCACCGCGCGCCAGCTGAATCGAATGGTGGGGAGGCCTGCAACCCCTGTCGTCTGAGCCTCGAGCACGTCGCCACCCTGGGCTCGATCGACGACCCGGCAGCCAGAACCGGACTGAACCACGTCGCACGGGCCCCCGATGGGGGGTTTTACGCGTCTCCTCGCTTTCAACCAGCGCAGGTCGCCCGCTACCGTGCCGACGGGAGCTTCCACTCGATCTACGCTCGGGGAGGCCAAGGCCCGGGGGAACTCACGTCGGAGCCCAGGGCGCTCATGCCGGTGGGGGACCGGCTGATCGTCGCGGAGCTCCGCCTCCACCTGTTCGCAGAGGGATTCCGACCGGTCTGGACGGCGCCGCGGCCTATCGTAGGGCACCGCAACTTCCTGCTCGTGGACGGAGCAGAACTCAATGTGGTCGCTCTCGAGCGTGAGGATGGGTCCACGTACCTGATCCACATCGTGCGCCGGGACGAGTCGGGGATGCCCGAGGAGGTGCGGTCGGTCTACCCCCTCCCGCCGGGGTCACGCCTCGCGCGAAGGCCTCCCGGGGTCTCTCCAGCCCCCGACGGCGGGTTCTGGGTGGTCGAGGCGAACCGCTCCACGTTCGATCGCTTCGACGGTTCGGGCGAGCACCTGCGGCAACTGGTGGTAAACCGGCCCTGGTTCACCCCCTGGGACGAGCCTCCGCCGGGGAACGGGACCGAGCGCCCGCCTGTGCCGCGCACGATGCAGGTTCGGGAGCTCGGCGACGGCCGGGCCCTCGTCACGACTCTGGTGGCCAGCCTGGATTGGGCTCCCCAGTCCCCTGGACCCGTGAATATGGGTACGACCGACCGGATGGGGCACGACACCCTCGTGGAGCTCGTGGACCTCGAGACCGGCGAGGTCCACGGAAGCGTGCAGGTACCCTGGGATCTCAATTTCGTGGAGGGCCCGGGCGAGCTCCTCGTGCATGCGCCCGAGTCCATGCCCTCGCTCGACGTCTCGATCCACGTCTGGCGCATCAGGATCGAGCCGGAAGGTTCCTGACGGCGCTCGCCTTCCTCCCCCCCTTAGCTTGCACGGATCACGCAGGCGGAGTACGCTGCGCGGATGGCCACGCGGCGCCCGCCGCCTCCACGAGAGGGGAGAGAGAAACATGAATCCTTCCATCGCCCGACGGGATCGGAATCGGTACGCCCGATCCATCGGATTCATGCTTTCGCCCCTCGCCCTAGCCCTCGCCGCCTCCGCGTGCCTCGGGGACGCCGACGCCGTCCGGACCGATTCGGGTGAGCCGCACCGCGCGCCAGCTGAATCGAATGGTGGGGAGGCCTGCAACCCCTGTCGTCTGAGCCTCGAGCACGTCGCCACCCTGGGCTCGATCGACGACCCGGCAGCCAGAACCGGACTGAACCACGTCGCACGGGCCCCCGATGGGGGGTTCTACGCATCGCCCTTCTTCCATAACCCCCAGGTGGCCCGCTACCGGGCCGACGGGACGTTCCATTCGATCCACCTACGGGCGGGCCAAGGGCCCGGAGAGCTGAGCTCGGAGCCCTTCGTACTGATGCCCGTGGGCGACCGCCTGTTGGTCGCGGAGTTCCGCCTCCACCTGTTCGCAGACGGGTTCCGGACGGTATGGACGGCGCCCCGTCCGATCAGCGCGCACCGCGACTACCTCCTCGTTGACGGCACGGAACTGAACGTGGTGGCTCGCGAGCGAGAGGACGGGTCCACGTACCTGATCCACATCGTTCGCCGGGACGAGGCGGGGATGCCCGAGGAGGTGCGGTCGATCTACCCCCTCCCGCCGGGGTCGCCCCTCGTCAGAAGGCCCCCCGGGGTGTCTCCCACCCCCGACGGGGGGTTCTGGGTGGTCGAGGCGAACCGCTCCACTTTCGATCGCTTTGACGGGGCGGGCGAGCACCTCCGGCAACTGGAGGTAAACCGACCCTGGTTCACCCCGTGGGACGAGCCTCCCCCGGGGAACGGTACCGAGCGCCCGCCCGTGCCGCGAACGATGGAGGTGCGGGAGCTCGGGGACGGCCGGGCCATCGTCACGACGGTCGTGGCCTCTCTGGACTGGGCGCCTCGGTCCCCTGAAGGGTTCTACCCGGGCACCACCGACCGGGCAGGGCGCGACACCCTCGTGGAGCTCGTGGACCTCGAGAGCGGCGAGGTCCTCGGAAGCGTGCAGGTGCCCTGGTTCCTCAGGTTCGTGGAGGGCCCGGGCGAGCTTCTCGTTCATGCGCCCGAGTCCATGCCCTCGCTCGACGTCTCGATCCACGTCTGGCGAATCAGGATCGAGCCGGAAGGTCCCTGACGGGGCTTGGTTTTCTCCCCCTCACCCGCTCCACCCCCCGCGCCAGGATCCCGTCGGTCCGGGCCAGGAAGGGTCCCGCCATGGCGAGGATCAGGACGTAGGCGGCGGCCAGGGGTCCGAGGGCGGGCTCCACGCCCGAGGCCACGCCCAGCCCGGCGATCACGATCGAGAACTCCCCCCGGGGAATGAGGGCGAGACCGGCGCGGATCCGCCCCCGGGTGGCGACCCCGTAGCGGGCCGCCGCAACCCACCCCGTGGCCATCTTCGTGAGCGCGGTCAAGGCGGCCAGGAGGAGCGCGGGCGCCAGCACCGGGCCGAGCGCCCCTGCATCCACCTGGAGACCGAAGAAGAGGAAGAAGACGGCGGCGAAGAGGTCCCGGAGGGGGCCGAGGAGGACCCGGGTGCGCTCCGCCACCTCGCCGGAGAGGGCGAGCCCGGCCAGGAACGCGCCCACCGCCGTGGACACCTGGAGCGATCCGGCGATCCCGGCCACCATGAGCACCACGCCGAGCACCGAGAGCAGGACCACCTCTTCCGACGGGTGCACGAGGACGCGGCTCAGGGTTCCGCCGTAGCGGGTGGCGAGGAAGAGGACCACCGCCACGGTGAGGAGCGCGCCTCCGGTCGAGACGACCCCGGCCCAGACCCCGGTCCCCACGAGCATCACGGTAATGAGGGGGAGGTAGAGGGCCATCGTCAGGTCCTCCATGACCGAGACCGAGAGGACGGCGGGGGTCTCGCGGTTCCCGATCCGCCCGAGCTCGGAGAGGAGCTTCGCCATGATCCCGGTGGAGGTGTTGAAGGTCACCCCGCCGAGGAGGAGGGCCGGGATCCACCCCCATCCGAGGAGGAGTCCCGCCGCGACCCCCGGGGTGAAGTTCAGGACCACGTTGAGGAGGCCGGGGCGCGCGCCCGAGCGGAGGCCGTCGCGGAGCTCCCCGGCCGTGTACTCGAGGCCGATCATGAAGAGGAGGAGGACCACGCCGAGCTCGGCCCCGGTGGCGATGAACCCCTCTTCGAGCCCCAGGGGGAGGAGGCCCCCGGCGCCGAAGGCGAGCCCCGCCAGGAGGTAGAGGGGAATCGCCGACAGCCCGAGCCGCCCCGCCCCCCGCGCCAGGAGCGCCAGGGTCAGGACGACGACGCCGAGGAGGAGGAGGGGGTTCACGGGGTGCCCCCGCGGACGCTCCCCGTCAACGCTCGCTCAGAAGCGCCGAGGCCCGGGCAATGGCCTCGTCCGAGCCCACCACGACGAGGGTGTCTCCCACCGAGAGGAGGGTGTCGGGGGGCGGGGTGGCGATCGTCTCCTCGCCCCGCACGATTCCCACGACCAGGACCCCGGCCCGCTCCCGGATCTCCGTGTCGGACAGGCGCTTCCCGGCGCAGGGCCACCCCTCTGCAACCGGGATCCAGTCAATGGAGAGCGCCCCGAGCGACTGGCGCACCTCCCGCACCGCACGAGTCACCGGCGCCGCGCCCAGGATCTCGGCGAGGGCGCGGGCGTCGTCCTCCTCGAGCGCAATGGTGCGGGCGCAGGCGTCCGGGTCCCCCCGCTCGAACAGGAGGAGGTCCCGGCGGCCGCCCCGGTGGGTCACCATCCCCAGGCGCTCCCCCGCTGCGGTTTCGAACTCGTGCCGAACGCCGACCCCCGGCAGGGGGATCTCCTCGATTCGCTTCATCGCTTCCTTGCCCTGGTTCCTTGCCCCTTCCTCATTGCCGCGTGCACACACCGGGCATCAACCCGCGCGGGGAGGTGGGGTTCCCGACCCCGTTCCCCGGACCCTTGCGTCGGGGCACGGGAGAGCGCCATGGTGCCGGCTCCCTCGAGGTCGACACCCCCCGGATGAACGTGAGGAGCGCGCCGTGCCCCGGTCCACTTCCCTCCCCCCCTCTTCGTGGTCCTGGCGTACGGTCGCCCCCGGTGCGGGGTTGGCGGCGTCAATCCTGGCCGCCCTCGTCGTTTCGTCCTGCGGCGGGGCGGATCCAGACGAGATTCGGGCATTCGCGGTGCACGACTCGGCAGGGGTCAGGATCGCGTCCAACCCCGGTCCCGAATGGGCTTCGGAGGTCGAGCGGTGGCGGCTCCGCGAGGTGGTGCGTGTCGGTGGGGCGGAGGGCCCGGAGGAGACCCTCTTCCAGCGCCCTGGCCAGGCGGTCCCCGACGGCGAAGGGGGGATCCTGATCGTGGAGGGCGGCGAGGCCGCGATCCGGCGCTACGGGCCGGGCGGCGCCTTCCTCGGACGGATCGGGCGCGCCGGAGACGGCCCCGGAGAGTTCCGCCAGCCCACCGGGTTCACCCGCCACGGCGACACGCTCCTCGTGTTCGATCCGGGGCTCATGCGCATCTCGCGCTTTTCGGAACGCGGCGCGCTCCTGGACACCCGACCCGTATCCCTCGAGTTCCGGACCCATGGTGTGCCTTCGGAACTTGTCCCCCTGGATGACGGAAGGCTGCTTGCCTTCGCGGGGGCGGGGTGTTCCATGCCCGCCCCGGACGACCGCCGCGCGCGCGTCCGCATGAGTGTGTTCGAGCCCAACCCCTCGGGAGATGGAACCTTGCGGCTCGACGGGCCGGTGTCCTCCTGGGTCCAGAACTCGGTGATCGGCATCTACGGCGAGAACTTCTGTTCTTCGATCCCCTCCCTCGCAGGGCACGGAGTGCCGCGTGCCATCGGACCCCATGGACGCGGCGCCGTGGCTCCGGGTGGCGCCTACGAGATCCACGTGTTCTCCGTGCGGGGCACCGACGGCTGGTCGGGGGGAGCCCTCGGCGCCTTCCCACCTCCGGAGCTCCTCATCCGTCGGGACCTGGAGCCGACGCCCGTCACGGCGTCCGATCGGGAGGCGTACGAGGACTTCGTGCTCCCCGAGGACCCCGAGGCGGCCGCCATGCGCTCGGCCATCCGGACCGCGCTCGACACGACCCGGGTCCCGCAGCATTACCCGCAGATCGCCGCCCTCCACTGGGACGATGCGGGGTGGCTCTGGGTCCTCCGGGGGCGCCCGTGGCACCCACCGAACGATGCGCACGCTGCGGGCCCGCGGTCCATGGATGTCTACGACCCCGCGGGCCGGCAACTCGCCGAGATCGAGCTCCCCCCATCGGTGACCGTGCTCCTGATCCACCAGGACCGCATATGGGGGATCGAGCGCGACGCCCTGGGCGTCCCGACCCTCGTGGCCTGGGAGGTGGAGCGGTAGCGGCCCACCTCCTCCGCGCCCCCTTCCTTCACGCGGCTCCTCCCCCCGCCGCCGCCGGCTTCCAGAGCGCCCCGAGGGCGTAGCCCAGGTCGAGGCGCGTACCGTCCCACTTCGGGAAGTTCGTATGGGGGTGGATGCGCACGCCCCCGGCTTCCGCATCGGAGCGGATCCGCTCCGGCGCGTCTCCGCGGAGACGCGGGCGGGGCGGCGCGGCATGCACCTCCTGGCCCTCCGGATCCGTAAAGCGCACGCCCCACGCGCCGACATCCGCGCCGACACCCCTGCGGAGTTCGACCCGGAAGCCCCCCTCGTGGACGAGCCGGTGATGCCGCCGGCAGAGGAGGACCAGGTTCGAGAGCTCGGTGGCACCCCCCTTCTTCCAGGAGACGATGTGGTGGGCGTCGCAGATCCGGTTGCCGCAGCCGGGAAAACGGCACCCTCCGTCGCGCAGCTCGAGGGCGCGGCGAATGTGCGGAGGCACGATCCGGGTGCGACGCCCCACCGAGAGGGGGGTCCCGTCGGGCGCCTCCCGGACCTCCACCCGCGACGCATCGCAGGCGAGCCGGTCCCGTGTCTCCGCAGAGAGGATGGCGTCGGGGCGGAGGGCGGCCTCCACCGGGTCCGGCTCACACCCGGACGTCTCCGCGGAGACGTGGAGGATCACCTGGAAGCGGTCGGCGCGACCGGTGGTGCGGGCTCCTTCCCCCGTGCCCGGCACCTCCACCCCCGCCCGGAGCGCGGCCTCGGCCAGGAGTCCCAGCGCGTCGGCGCGGCGGGCGGCAATGGGGACGCGGGCTTCTGACGCTTCGGGCGCTTCGCCGGCCTCGGGCGCCTCCGCCCGGAAGAGCGCCTCCGCCGCGAGCTCGAGGGCCTTCTGGAGAAGCATCCCCACCTCGGGATCGAGGCGCCCCTTCAGGACCCAGCTCCCGTCCACGGCGTCGGGGAAGAGGTGGAGGTGGCGGGCGGCGTGGCGCCGGGCCTCCGCCTCCCGGGCGGAGGCCCCATCCAACCCCGGCTCCCGATCGAGCCGTGCCCACCCGGCCACGAGGCGCTCGGTCTGCGCCGCGGTGGCGTGCATGGCGAAGTCCAGGAGCCGCTTCTCGGTGCCCGGCCGTGCCACCCGGGTGATCGCCCGGGCCTTGGCGTACGAGAGCTCCCCCCGCTCGAGGGAGGCCGACACCTTCGGGAGCCCCTCGAGGGCCCGTGCCACCCGTACCCGCTCCCGGGCCGCGCCGGGCGACATGCCGGTGCGCCAGGAGAGCCACTCGGCGCAGCTCCGTGCCCCCGCCGGCGCCCACCCCCGGATGCGGTCGAACTCGGCGATCATCCGGAGGAGCCGGTGGGTCGCCGCGTCCAGGTGGGCGGAGAGCTCGGCAATGTC
>JBJHCE010000109.1:0-10287 GCA_050485865.1 Gemmatimonadales bacterium
GTGGCGGCCCCCTGGTCAAGGTCAACTGCGCCGGAATCCCCGACACGCTTCTCGAAAGCGAGCTCTTCGGGCACGAGCGAGGTGCGTTCACCGGGGCCACGCAGCGGCGGGTGGGCCTCCTTCCCCAGGCGGACCGGGGCTCGCTTCTCCTGGACGAGATCGGTGACCTGTCGCCCTCCGGGCAGGCCAAGCTCCTGACGGCGCTCGACGAGGGGGAGGTCCGTCCGGTGGGCGGGGACCGGCCCGTTCGGGTCAACGTGCGGCTCCTCTCCGCCACCTCCCGCGACCTGGACCGGGACATCGGGGCCGGTCGTTTCCGGGCGGACCTCTTCCACCGGATCGCCGTGGTCCGGATCCACCTTCCCGCGCTGCGCGACCGACCGGAAGACGTGCCCGCACTCGCACGAACGACCCTCCGGAGGCTCGCCAGGCGACATGGACAGCCGGTGCCGGAGCTCACCACCGAGGCGCTCGAGTACCTGAGGGCCAGGCCCTGGCCCGGAAACGTGCGGGAGCTCATGCACCTCCTCGAGGCCGCGCTCGTCCTCCGGGGGGGCGCGTCGTCGATCGGCCCCGAAGACCTCGAGGAGGCGGCGCCGGAGCGGTAGCCGCCTCCCTCCCGGTCTCGCGCCGGATGCGCGCCCGGCGGTCAGTGGGGGGGGAGGGGGCGGAGTTCCGGGTGCACCGCCTCGGGGCTGTCCCAGGCCACGAGGTACGAGGTGCGGCCCACGAAGACAGCCTCGGGAAGACCGGTATCCAGCGTCGTCCAGGCTCCCGACGGCTCCACCAGGACCAGGCTCCTGGACTCGAGACCCTGGAGTCGACGCAGCACGAGCCCCCGGGGGTGATGGAAGAGGCGGTCGAAGACCGGGAGCCATTCGATTCCCTCGGTCGCCTCGCGGAGCTCGCGGGGGAGCACGCCACCGGGAACGCCCCTCGCCATGTCGTCGACGGAGAACGGGACGGCCACCCAGGGCCGGAGGCAGGCCAGCGCGCCACCCCCTCCTTCGCCCTCCCCCGTTCCGCCTGTCCGCTCCGTTCCCGGGGGGAGGAGGGGGAGGAGGCAGGGGTCCCGGTACTCTCCCGCCCAGCTGCCACCCGGGCCCGACGCCACGGCGACCCCTCGGAAGGCCACATCCAGGGGGTCCGGTGGGCCGATCGCGCCGAACACCCGCTCGGAGCTCCCGTCGGGGTGGAAGGCGAGGACCACCGGGCCGACGCCCACCGGGAGCGCGCTCCGGACACACAGCCCCGACAGGAGGATCCGGCCCGACGGCTCCGCCGCGAACCCGCTGGCGGTGAAGGTCATGCACTCCGGGGTTCCGAGGGTGGTGCGCGGACCCAGGCCTCCGTCGGGCCCGATGACCTGAATCACCGGAAGGCGATCCTGGTCGAGCACGAGAAGGGAGTCGCCCCGCGTGGCCAGGGCCACGGCGGACCGGAACTCGCCGGGCCCCTCGCCGCGTCCCCCGACCTCGAAACGGGGCTCGAGCCGGGGTCCGGTTCGGTGGATCCGGTGGGTGCGCGGGTCGAGGATCCACCAGCCGCCCGCGTCCTCGACGGCGTCGCGCACCCCGGAGAGCCCCGGGAAGGGGGCGGGAAGCTCTGCGGGAAGAACCATTTCAACGGCGGCCTCGACCCGGCTCGGGCGGTCAGGACGAACCCCTTCGTCGGGGATCCGGTCGGGCCGCGCCAGGAAGGCGGCGGCAAGCAGGGCGAGCGCCCCCAGGAAGAGGAGGAGGAGGAGGGCCGGTGTACCGGCGCCCTTTCGAAGCGAGCAGGCCGGGAAGCGCGGATCGTGGTTCATCGGGGTCTCCGGGGGCGGGCAGGAAGCGGAGTTCACGCCCCGAACCGTAGGGGGACCGGTGCACCCCGAACATGGCAAACGGGGACAACCTCGGGGAGGAGGGCGTCCCACCTGGCTCGCCCCGGGGCCGCGTGGGCGACCCCGGGGCGAGCCGTCCGGGTCAGAGTGGAATGCCGACGGCGATCAGGCAGACCACGAAGTCCACCATGAAGTAGAACTCGCAGGCCCAGGCAAGGTACCAGTCGAGGTCTTCCCGGCAGGCCAGGAGGGAGTCGTGGGCCTCGAACAGGCACTGCCCGAACTTTTCGGTGGCCGTGCAGTTTCGCGGCTCGCCGTCCACCGTGACGGCGATGCACTCCACTTCCTGGGCCTCGAGGGGTGCGGTGGGGGCCTCCACGCCGAGCGCGCCGGCGAGGAGAAGGAGCACCAGGGGCCAGCGAACGAGCTTCATGGGTACCTCCGCGTTGGGGATCTGGGTGCGCCGACCGGGAGGCCGGCACGGGCGACGCCACGTGCGTCGCACACGAATCCCATTCGCAGGTGGCGGACCGAAGGAGGCACGCCGGGCGGGTCCATGGCTGGAAGGGACGGATCGCGCGAGGGAGCGGGGATCCGGCGCTTCGGCCGCGCCCGCCGGTGAAACCCGGAGCCTCGCCCTTCCGTAGGGCCGGGTGTTCGAAGGAAGACGACGTCCGCTTGCCAGGGAGGCATACCATGCACGGGCTGATTTACATGTTCCTGGTGGGACTTGCGGTCCTCCTGACCCTCAAGGTCGCGACCGTCGTCCTCGCCACCCTCTTCCCCCTCTTCGTCCTCGCGTTCGTGCTTTTCGTCCCGGTCGCGGCGGTGATGGCCCTGGGGTGGATCGTCACCAGGGTCTGGCGCGGAGCACGGGGTGCGGAGGGGTAGCGGGAGGAAGAAGTCGGGCCCATAAGCTCCCTTCTCCCTTGGGGTTGGGTTGTGGTGACGGGGAGGGTGAAGGGAGTGGGCCCGGCGGAGCAGGTCTTCGCCGGGCTCGTGCCATTTCCCTTCGGAACCGCCGGGAGCCAAGGAATGATGCGGGTTTCCGCCGATCGATCTCTCTTGACGTCACCCCGGATGGGGCGTACCCTTCTCTCGGCTTTCGGCACGCTGCGTGTTGTTCCTTCGCGAAGCCGGAAGGACCGCGGCGCCGCCGGATTCCCCTCTTTCGTCCGGAACGCCCGAACGGGCACGAACGGGTCGAGGTTCGGGGGCCGCCCGATACCATCACCATCACCCTGAAGGAGTGAGCCTGATGAACAAGTCCGAGCTCGTGGATGCCCTCGCCGACAAGACCGGCATGTCGAAGACCGACGCGGGGAAGGCGATCGACGCCCTCTTCGCCACCGATGGCGGCGTGATCGCTTCCGCCCTCAAGAAGGGTGGCCGCGTCCAGATCACCGGTTTCGGCACCTTCGAGACCAAGGCCCGCAAGGCCCGCACCGGCCGGAACCCCCGCACCGGTGAGACGATCAAGATCAAGGCCTCGAAGACCCCCGGATTCCGTGCCGGCAAGGGGCTGAAGGACGCCGTGAAGTAATCCGGCTTCCGGATTCCCTGGCGAGAAGAGGGCCACGCTCCGACCGGGAGCGTGGCCCTTCTTCGTTTCGGCCGGCCGGGCCGTCTGGGCCGGTGGCCCCCACCCCTCGGTCAGCTCCGGGGCGGGCCCTTCCTGCTGCCTCCGGGGGGGCGGCTTCCTCCGGGACGACCGCCGGAAGGACGACCCCCGGTGGGCCGACCGCCCGAGGGGCGCCCGCCCCCGGGCCGCCCTCCCCGGTCCGGGGCACCCCGTCCACCGGAATCCCTTCCGCCTGCCGCGCCCCGGTCGTAGTCGGCCCGCACGCTCCGCCCACGGATGGAAATCCCGTTCAGGGCGCGGATCACCGTGCCCGCCACCGGCTCTTCCACCTCCACGCGCGAGAAGGTGTCGCGGACGTCGATCCGCCCCACCTGGTCACCCCGGATCCCGGACTCACCGGTAATGGCGCCCAGGAGCTCCCCGGGGCCGACCCCGTCCTTGCTCCCCACCGAGAGGAAGAGCCGGACGAAGGCTGCCGGAGCCGCAGGGGCACCGCTGCCTGCCCCCGGGCCGGACGCGGCGGCGCCCGCGGCGGGTCCGGCGGCACCCCGCGCATCGCCGGGAAGGCGACCCTTGCGGCGCGCCACGAGGGCCAGGGCGGCTGCGACCTCGGCAGCCCCCCACCGCTCCACGGCCCGCTCGACCAGGAGGTGGTAGGGCGCCAGGTCCTCGCCCTCGATGACCTGGGCCAGGGCGTCCGCAAAGGCGGCCGCCGGGTTTCCGGCCATGGAGGCGGGGACGGGGAAGGGAACGAGCTCCTGCCCCGCCGCCCGGGCGATCCGCCGGAGGTGGGCGAGCTCCCGCCCCCGGGCCAGCACCACCCCCGGCGCCCCTGCCGTGCCATGGCGCCGGTCCAGCTCGTCGGCATCCGGGGGAACGTCGACGGAAATGGCCACGACACCGGCTCCCCCATGGTCCGTGCCCCCATCGTCGGTACCCTCCCGGGCCGCGGCAATCCGCTTCCGGGCCTCGAGCCCTCCGGTGGCGAGCCAGATGGGCGCGGAAGCATCGCCCGGCTCTCCGGCGGTGAAGCCATGGAGCGTCAGGAGGTCCCCCAGGTCGGCGGCCCGGTCCTCGCTCCGGAAGAAGAGGAGGAGGTGGCGGGCCTCGCCCTCGCCGAGGAGCTCCCCGGCAAGGCGCGCGAGCTCCATCCCTTCCTCGCCTTCGAGGGCGCGCACGCGAAGGGTGCCACGCTGGACCGGGGCGGCCTCTCCCGCCTCCTCGGCCTGGGCGGCGTCGGAGGGAATGTGCACCTCTCTGGAAAGGTGCTCCTCGGCCCACGCACGCACCGCCGGGGTGACCGGGTCGGACACGAGGACCCGCTGCACGGGCTCACCCTCGTCGGTTTCGGAGGGAAGGCGCCCCAGGAGCTCCGCCACCTCGGACGCCCCTTCCTCAAGGACCGCCCCGGCTCCGGCCACCACGAAGGCGGCGACCCCGGAGAGGGAAAGCGAACCGTCCTTCACCGCGCCGAGGAGGGCCGCTCCGGTCCCGAAGAGCACGTCGGCGTGCCCGGGAAGGGCCCACGGCCCACCCAGCGCGGCGACCCGGTGCCCTGCCGCGGCACCCACCCGCCCGAGGGAGCGGGCACTCTCGATTCCCGCTGCCTCGGAGGCGGCGACCACGAGAATCACCGGCCCCCCGGCCCCCGGAGCGATCCGGTCCAGGAGGGGCACACCCCAGGCGGCAAGCACCCCGGCACCCGGCCCCCCGCGCACCAGCGCGGAATGCCCCTTCCGGAGGACCGGCACCGCCTCCTCCTGCAGGGAGGTGGGGGTCTCGATCCCCTCGGAGGCCAGTGCCTCCACGAGCTCCGGCCCGATCCCGAGTTCCTCGAAGGTCGTCATCGTGCGTCGCCTGTGCCGGGGGCGCCGGAGCCCACGGCCACCGGGATCGGGTCTCCGGAACCGGGCCCGCCCATGTCCGAGGGCTCGTAGGGGAGGCGGTTCAGGAAGCGCTGCACCTCGTAGTCCATCCGGGAGGTACGGAGCCGGTTCGTGTCGGCGGTGACCTCGGTGTAGAGGGAGTGGGGGTGGGCGTGAAGCGTCACCGTTCCCTCGGCTCCGGTCCAGGTCCCGCCATGGTCGGAGCGCTTCGAGCGCGAGAGGCCGAGCCGCTCGGGGAGGATCCGGTCCGCCGCCTCGAGCACCTGGGCCGGGGTGAACGCCGTCTTTCGCACATAACCTGCCATCGTCAGTTCCCTCGTTGGGATTCGCTTCCGCCTTCGACCGGGACCCCCCGGCGGCGTAGTCCTGCCACCACCTCGATCACTGCATCCCGAAAGGCCTCGGCCCCCGGGTACCCCTCGAGCACCACCACCGTGCGCTCCGCACCCGCGCCGCCCTCCACGAGTCTGAGCGTCGGCACCCCGCGGATCCCCTCCGCGAGAAGCGTTTCGCGCTCGGACTCCACCTCCTTCCGGAAGCGGTCCACCCCGAGCACCGTCCGCGCCTCGGCTCCGTCGAGCCCCGCTTCTTCCGCCACCCGCACCAGCGCATCCACGCGGCCCAGGTCCTCGCCCCGCTCGAACCGGCCCCGGAAGAGCGCCCGGTGCACCGGGGCGAACGCGCCCCGCTCCCGGGCATGGGCGGCGAGTTCCATGGCCTTCCGGGTCCGGGGGAGGGCTTCCGGGGGCGAAAACGGGAGCCCCAGTCGGCCCGCCTCGGCGGCGATGGCCGCTTCGAGCGCCCGCCACCCCGCATCCCCGGGGTCCAGAGGCGGCCGCTCCGGTGGGCGAAGCTCGAGTCCCCGCCAGCGGACCCGCGCCGGGTCCACCCCTTCCGCCTCCAGGATTCGGTCCAGGAGGACGAGGGCCATCCAGGAGCCGGGGTCCACGTAGTCGAAAATGACCTCGAGTTCCGCACCGCCCCCGTCGACCCCGGTGTCCACCCCCCCGTTTCCAGCTTCATGCGTCGCATCCACAGTCCTGAAAGATCGCGCACCGGGCGGTCCCGATCAATCGTTCGGGGCACAGGGGGTGCTCCCGCCCGCCGCCTTGCTCCCCCCTCCCGCCTCGGGGCATATTGGGCCCCTTCCTTCGTACGCCCGCCGCCGTCCCCCGCGCCCACCGGCCCACGCCATGTCCTTCAGCGAGAACATTGCCCGTCTCCGCCCCTCCGCCACCATCGCCGTGAGCACGCTGGCGAAGAAGCTCCGCGCCGAGGGGCGCGACATCCTGGACCTGAGCGCCGGCGAACCCGACTTCCCCACCCCGGGATTCATTTCCGAGGCGGCGATCGAGGGGATCCGTGCCGGCCGCACCCGCTACACCCCCGCGCCGGGCATCCCCGAGCTGAGGCAGGCGGTGGCCGATGCCATGATGCGGGGCGCCGCCCCGGGGTGGGCGCTCGGTCCCGAGTCGGTGGTCGTGACGTCGGGCGCCAAGCAGGCTCTCTTCAACGCCTGCTTCGCCCTCTTCGGCCCCGGCGACGAGGTCCTGGTGGCCACGCCCTACTGGACCAGCTACCCCGAGATCGTGACCCTCTGCCGCGCCGAGCCCGTTCCGGTGGCGGGCGCGGAAGCCCGGAGCTTCCGCCTCACCCCCGACGACCTGGAGCGGGCCCGCACGCCGAGGACCCGCGGCCTCATTCTCTGCTCCCCCTCGAACCCCACCGGCGTCGTCTACTCCCGGGAGGAGCTCCGCGCGGTGGCCGCCTGGGCGAAGGCCCACGACGTGGCCCTCGTGAGCGACGAAATCTACCGGCGGATCCATTTCGGGAATTCGGAAGGGGGGGATGCACACGGGTCCGCCGCGCCGGGGCTCCTGGACCTGGAGCCGGCGGAGGTGGGGAGGTGGGTCATCGTGGACGGGGTGTCCAAGGCCTATGCCATGACCGGGTGGCGCATCGGGTACGCCGTCTCCGCACCGGAGGTGGCAGGGAAGCTGGGAGCGCTCCAGAGCCATACCACCTCGAACGCCGCCACGCCCTCGCAGGTGGGGGCGCTTGCCGCCCTCACCCGGACGGACGAGGCCGAAGCCGCGATCCGCGAAATGGTCGGGGCCTTCCGCCGGCGCCGGGACCTGGTGGTCCGCCTCGTCCGTGAGCGGCTCCCGCACCTGCCGGTCCTCGAGCCCGACGGGGCCTTCTACCTCTTCGTGCGGGTGGACGGCGAGTTCACGGACGCGGTCCCCGACTCCGAGGCCTGGTGCGCGAAGGTCCTCGAGGATACCGGGGTCGCCATGGTCCCCGGGGCGGCATTCGGCGACGACCGCTTCGCCCGGCTGAGCTACGCCACCTCCGACGAGGTGCTGGAGGAGGCGGTACGACGCCTCGCGGGTCGATGAGGCGCCCCCGCGCACGGAGCGGGCCCCCGGTGCCGACCGCGGCGCTCGCCACGGTGCTCGCCTCAGTGTTCGCCACGGCGCTCGCTTCCGGGTGCGCCCCCGGGGCGCCGGCGGGCGGGGACCCGGAAGGTGCCGTCGAGGGCGAGCTCGCCCGGGTGGAGGCGGCCCTCGTGGAGGGGCTCCGCACCGCGATCCGCCCCGAGGTTTCGGGGCTTCACGGGGCCGTCGTGTCGGGACATCCGCTGGCCTCGGCGGCGGGGTACGAGGTGCTCCGGGGCGGGGGGAACGCGGTGGACGCGGCGGTCACGATGGCGGCGGTCCTCGCCGTGGTCCGCCCCCACATGAACGGGGTCGGAGGCGATGCCTTCGCGCTGATCCAGTCCGGGGGCACAGGCCAGGTCCACGCCCTCAACGGCTCCGGGCGGTCGGGGGCGCTCGCCACGCCGGGGTTCTTCGCCGAACGGGAACTCGAGCGGATCCCCGGCTCGGGACCCCTCACGGTGACGGTCCCCGGCGCCGTGTCGGCGTGGGCCGCCGCCCTCGAGCGCTTCGGGACGATCTCGCTGGCCCGGGCCCTCGAGCCCGCGATTCGCCTCGCCGACGAGGGGTTCGTGGTGACCCCGACCCTGGCCGAGGACCTGGCCGACGTCCGCCGCCTGAACCCGGCGGGGCGGGCCCTCTACGCGCCTGAGGGGCGCCCCCTGGAGCCCGGCGACGTGCTCCGGAACCCCGCCCTGGCCCGCACCCTCCGGCTCCTGGCCGCCGAGGGGCCGGACGCCCTTTACGGAGGGAGCGTGGGCGCGGCCCTCGCCCGCTTCCTCGAGGAGGAGGGGAGCCCCCTTCGCCTGGAGGACTTCCGCCTCCACGCCCCGGAGTGGACCGGGTCGGCGGAGCTTCCCTTCCTGGGGCGCACGGTGCACGTGGTGCCCCCGAACAGCCAGGGGGTGGTGCTCCTCCAGATGCTCGGGATCGTGGAGGAGCGGCTCGGGGCCGACGCCGCCGGCGGGGTCGAGGACCCGGACGGGGTCCCGCGCTCCCTCTCCGCAGGGGTGCTCCACGACCTGATCGAGGCCAGGAAGCTCGCCTTTGCCGACCGGGACCGGTGGGTGGCGGACCCCGCGATCCACCCCGCTCCCCTCGACGCGCTCCTGGACCCGTCGTACCTGGCCCGCCGCGCCACGGAGATCGGCGCCGAGGCGGGCCCCGAGCGGGAGCCGGGCTTCGGGGAGCCCGTCGGGGGCGAGGAGGCCGCCGAAGGCGACGGCGACACGGTATACCTCATGGCCGTGGGCCCGGACGGCACCGCGGTGAGCTGGATCCAGAGCCTCTTCTCGAGCTTCGGTTCGGGGCTCGTTGAGCCCGAGACGGGGATCGTGCTCCAGAACCGGGGGGCGGGCTTCACCCTCGAGGAGGGGCACCCGAACCAGGTCGCCCCCGGAGCGCGCCCCTTCCACACCCTCATGGCCACCCTCGTCACCGACGCCGAGGGGCGCTTCGAGGCGGCGGTGGGAACCCCGGGGGGCCACGGGCAGCCGCAGACGGTGGCCCAGGGAATCCTGAACCTGCTCCTCTCGGGGATGGGACCGCAGGCGGCGGTGGAGGCGCCCCGCTTCCGGAGCGAGACCGACCGGGTGGTCCTCGTTGAAGACCGGCTCCCGCTCGAGGTCCGCGACGCCCTCGAGGCCCGGGGACACGAGCTCCGGGTCCGGAGCGGGTGGACCGCCCCCTTCGGGAACCTTCAGGTCATCGTCCGCACCCCCGGGGGCGTCCTCCGCACCGGTGCCGACATGCGGCGGGAGGGGGCGGCCCTCGCCTGGTAATGGGGGGGTGAAGGCGGGGGGCGAGCCCGAGCCCTACCCGTCGGCGGGGCCGAGGACCTCGTCCAGGAGCACCGCACAGCTCCGGACCACCATCCGGTGCACCTCCTCGAACCCGTCGGGGCCGCCGTAGTAGGGGTCCGGTACGTCGGCGGGGCCGTCGTCCGCCTCCGGGTCATAGTCCCGGAAGAGGCGCACCCGGGCCCGCGCGTGGGGGTGGCCGGCGAAGAGGCGCTCGAGATCGCGGAGGTTCGACCGGTCCATGGCGAGCACGAGGTCGAAGCGCTCGGCGTCGGCGGGGTGCACCTGCCGGGCCGCCCCCTCGAGGCGGATCCCGTGGCGCGCCGCCGTTTCCGCGGAGCGGGGGTCCGGAGGGTTCCCCACGTGCCACGCACCCGTTCCCGCCGAGTCGATCCGGATCCGGTCCTCCACCCCCCGCTCCCGGGCCAGGTGGCGGAGCACGCCTTCCGCCAGCGGGGAACGGCAGATGTTGCCGAGGCAGACGAAGAGGACCGAGGTGGCGGCCGGGGTGCGTGGGGTTTCGGTGCGGGTCATGGCAGGGGGCGGTGGGGGCGGAGAGGGGGGGCGAAGGGGGAACGGTAGGCGGATCCCGCCGGGTACGCTAAACTAAAAGGGATGTACAGGATCCAGCGGATCGGGGCAGCGGGCCCCACCCGCCCCCACGCAGAGGAGAACCCTTGCAGGAAGCGAAGACCTTCGGCGAACTCGGCCTTTCCGAGGATCGCCTTGCCGCCATCGAGGCCCTGGGCTGGACCAT
>JBJHCE010000110.1:0-10210 GCA_050485865.1 Gemmatimonadales bacterium
CGGGAAAGCGGTGCCCCCCGGGCCCACCGGGTCCGGGGCCGAAGTGCTCGAGATCGATCCCGTTCGGAATGACCCAGGTGGGGGCCCGGAGCCCCCGGCCCTCGAGGTCGTCCCGGGTCGAGTCGGATACGGCAATGGTCGGGATCCCCCGGTACACCACCGGGATCGGCCGCTCCAGGAGCCAGGTCGCCGCCGCCACCGGAAAGGACGCCTCCTGGAATGCGGTGGTCCCGAAGAGGTGGTGCACCAGGAGGACCGTGGGCGCCGGCGCCCAGGTCGGGGCGAAGACCGGCACCTTGTTCAGGTCCTCCACCACGAGGTCGAAGGGGGCCTCCCCCTCGAAGGCCCGGGCCACGTGGGGCGCCACGTGAAGCGGGTAGCTGTGGCGCCCCCCCACGCGGTGAACCCGGATCCCGTCGAGCTCCACCCGGGGCGGCGCCCCCGCCCACCCGGAACTGACCAGGGTCACATCCCACCCCCGCCGGGCGAGACGCCCGAAGGTCTCGTGGAGGTGGATCTCGGCGCCCCCGGCCTGGGGGTTCTCCCGGTCCTGCCAGTTCAGGACGAGCAGGCGCATCGAGAACCCCGCCCCCTACCCGGCGCTGGCGTGGTAGACCGCGTCGAGCACCCCGTTCACGAAACGCGGCGACTCGGCGCCCCCGTACCGCTCGGCGAGGCGCACCGCCTCCTGGATCGCCACCCGTGGCGGCACCCCCTCCACCCGGAGGAGCTCGGCGGCGCCGATCCGGAGGATCGAGCGGTCGATGCGCGAGAGCCGGTCGAGGCGCCAGTTCGTGGTCGCCGCCGCGAGCCGGGCGTCCACCTCGTCCAGGGAGGCGTCGAGGGCCCGGAGGATCCGCGCGGTATGGGGGATCCGGGACTCGGCGATCCGACGGGTCCGGGCCACCTCGAGGAGGACCTCGGAGAGGGGTCGCTCCGCCCCCTCGGACTCCCAGCGGTAGAGGACCTGGAGGGCCCAGGCCCGGGCCCGGCTCCGGTCCACCCGCCCGCGGCGGGTGAGGGGAAGGTCCTGGTCGTTCACCGGAGCTCCCCGTAGAGGTTCGCCATCTCCAGGGCCACGAGGGCCGACTCCCATCCCTTGTTCGCCTCCGGCTCCCCGCTTCGGGCGCCGGCGCGGACCATGGCCTGCTCCAGGGTCTCCGTGGTGAGGACCCCGAAGACCACCGGAACGGACCACCGGATCCCGAGCTCCGCGAGCCCCCGGGCCGCCTCCCCCGCCACGTAGTCGAAGTGGGGGGTCTCGCCGCGGATCACGCAGCCGAGGGCGACGATCCCGTCCACCCGCCCCCGCTCCAGGAGCCGGGCCGCCACCCCCGGGAGCTCGAAGGCGCCGGGCACGCGGATCACCTCCACGTCGTCCGGATCGACCCCGTGGGCCACGAAGGCCCCCACCGCCCCCTCCTCCAGGAGCGAGGTCACCCCCTCGTTGAACCTCGAGACCACCACGGCGAACCGCCGCCCGGCCCCGTCCCGCCCTCCCTGCCATTCCACCGTCATCATCTCGCTCCTCGTTCGGTCCGGACCAGGCACCGGCACACGCGCCGCCGCCCTCCCGGCGGGTTCAGGCCAGGTGGCCGAGCTTCGCGCGCTTCGCTTCCAGGTATCCGGCGTTGTGGCGACCGGGCTCCACGTGGAGGGACTCCCGCCCCGTGATCTCGAGGCCGTATCCCTCGAGCCCCACGATCTTCTTCGGGTTGTTCGTGAGGAGGCGGATCTTCCGGAGCCCCAGGTCCAGCAGAATCTGGGCCCCGATCCCGTAGTCCCGGAGGTCGGGCTTGAAGCCCAGTTCCTCGTTCGCCTCCACCGTGTCGCGTCCCTGCTCCTGGAGCTCGTAGGCCCGGAGCTTGTTGTGGAGCCCCATTCCCCGCCCCTCCTGGCGGAGGTAGATGATCGCCCCTTCCCCCACCTCCTCGATCTTCCGCATGGCGGCCTCGAGCTGCTCCCCGCAATCGCAGCGCATGGAGCCGAAGACGTCACCGGTGAGGCACTCGGAGTGCATCCGCACGAGGACGTCGTCCTTTCCCTCCACGTCTCCCTTCACGAGGGCCACGTGCTCCCGGGCATCGAGGGTGTTGTCGTATCCGATCAGCCGGAACTCCCCGAAGGGGGTGGGGAGCTGCACGGTGGCCACCCGCTTCACGAGCCGCTCCTTCGCGAGGCGGTAGGCCACGAGCTGCGCCACCGTGATGAACCGGAGCCCGTGCTCCTTCGCGAAGCCCTCGAGTTCCGGCCGGCGTGCCATGGATCCGTCGGGGTTCAGGATCTCGCAGATCACCCCCACCGGGGGAAGGCCCGCAAGGCGCGCCAGGTCCACGCTCGCCTCCGTCTGCCCCACCCGCCGGAGCACCCCGCCGGGAACGGCCCGGAGGGGAAAGACGTGCCCGGGGCGCCTCAGGTCGGTGGGGCGCGTCGCGTCGTCCGCCATGATCCGGATCGTCGTGGCCCGGTCCGAGGCGCTGATCCCCGTGGTCACCCCGAAGTGCCGGGCGGCGTCCACCGACACGGTGAAGGCGGTCCCGTGGGGGTCCGTATTCGTGTCGGTCATGGGGTGGAGCCCGAGGGTGTCGGCCCGCTCCCCGGTGAGCGCGACGCAGATGAGTCCCCGCCCGTGCACCGTCATGAAGTTCACGAGCTCCGGGGTGATCGCCGAGGCGGCGCAGACCAGGTCCCCCTCGTTCTCCCGGTCCTCGTCGTCGGCGACGATGACCATCTTCCCGTCACGGATGTCCTGGAGCGCGTCTTCGACCGTATCGAACGGCATGTCCGTTTCCTCAGGGTGGGGGGTCCCGGCGGGGCTCGCCCAGGGGGCGTCCGCCCTCCGGTACCCGGCGCCGTGGCTCAGCGGGCAGGGGGGGCAGCGCGCCCCTCCATCCACCGGGCCACGTACTTCCCGATCAGGTCTCCCTCCACGTTCACCGGGCTTCCGGGAACGAGGTGGGAGAGGTTCGTGTGGGACCAGGTGTGGGGAATGATTCCCACCTCGAGGAGGTCCGGGTCCTCGAGCAGGTCGACGGTGAGACTCACCCCGTTGAGCGCAACGGAGCCGTGGAGGATCGTGCCCCGGTGCACCGGCTCCGGGATCCGGAAGCGGAGCCTCCACCCGTCACCCTCCTGGAGAAGGTGCATGAGCTCACCGACCCCATCTACGTGCCCCTGAACGATATGCCCGTCCAGTCGCGCCCCCGCCTCCATGGCCTTCTCCAGGTTCACGATCGTACCGGGAGCGTACCCCCCGGCCACGGTCCGTTCCAGCGTCTGCCGGATCACCTGGGCGGTGAAGTGGTCCTCCTCCACCCCGACGGCGGTGAGGCAGGCCCCGTCCACCGCGATGGAATCCCCAACCCTGACCCCGGTCAGAAAACCCTCCGGCGCCTCGATCCGGAAGACCCGCTGGAGCTCCCGGTCCGTGGCCGAGCGGATCCGGCCCATCCCTCCGATGATTCCCGTGAACATGATGCGACGCTCCCGACGTCAGGGGGTTACGGGCCGTGGGGCGTGGTCCTCGCCGGGGGTCGGGCCCTCGTGACCCTCCCGCACCCGGTCCCACGCCCGCCACCGGTCGGGCCCGAGGAGCATGGGTTCCTCGACCGGCGTCCACGCTCCGCCGGAGAGGGGGGTGGAAACCCCGTCCGGAAGCCCCGGCACACCGCCGGGCCCCAGGGTGCGCTCCGACTGGACCAGGACCAGCCGGTCCACGAGTTCCCCTCGGAGGAGGGAGGAGGCGAGGGCTCCGCCCCCTTCGCAGAGGAGCGCGGTCACCCCGAGCGCCCGGAGCCGACCGAGGACGGCGCCCAGGTCGAATCGGGGCACGGTCCCGGAGACGGGGTCATGACCGAGGGCGGGGGCATCGGCCGGGGCGGGGGGGGAGCGGTCGACCGGGAGGCGCTCCACCCGTACGGTGTGGCTCCCCGCGCCCACGGGACCGGGACCCGGTACCTCCTCCCCGACGAAGAGCACCACGTCGCCCTCGCCCTCGTGGAGGAGGCGGGCGTCGGCGGGGAGCGTGCCGTCGGGATCCAGGACCACCCGGAGGGGGGGAACCCGGGGCCGGGTGGTACCCCGTACCGTGAGCAGGGGATCGTCCACGAGGGCGGTCCGCCCCCCCACGAGGACCGCGTCGACACCGGCCCTCAGGTGGTGGACCCGCTCCTGGGCCTCGGGGCCCGATATGGGGGTCCGCTCGCCCGGGCGGGCGGCAATGAAGCCGTCGGCGGAGAGGGCGAGCTTGAGGACCACCCAGGGGCGGCCCCGCTCGGGGCCGAAGGCGTGGAAGAAGGCCGGGTTCTCGCGACGGGCCTCGACCGGGGTGAAGAGGGGACCGGTCACCTCGATCCCCTCCTCGCGGAGCGCCGCCCCGCCTCCGCCCGAATGGACGCCGGGATCGGTGGCCCCGAAGACCACCCGGGCCACCCCCGCACTCCGCAGGGCCATCGTGCAGGGCGGGGTCTTTCCCTGGTGGTTGCAGGGCTCGAGGGAGACGTAGGCCGTGGTCCCCCGGGGGTCCTCCCCGGCGGCCCGGGCGGCGGCGAGGGCCTCCACCTCGGCGTGCGGGCCGCCCCAGCTCCGGTGCCACCCCTCTCCCACGACCCGGTCCTCCGCCCCCTCCCTGCCGGGGCGCACGAGCACGCACCCCACCAGGGGGTTCGGGTGCACCTGCCCCCAGCCGCGGCGCCCGAGGAGAACGGCGCGTTCCAGGTATGCACGGTCACGGCCGGCGGGGAGGCCGGGGGCCGGGGCCGGGCCGGAGCCTGAGCCGGACCCGGGGTCGGAAACGGAGCCCGGGCGGAATCCGGAGGCGGGAGCAGGGCGGTCCATGACCACGGTCACAGGTCGGGGTGCGCGGGTTCGGGCATGCGGGAGATCAGTAGGTGATCCGGAAGGAAAGGGCCCCGGAGAAGGCGGAGCCGGCCCCGGTACGGGAGCCCAGCTCCGGGTTCAGGAGGCCGTCAGGGTGCGCGGGACCGGGCGACCACCCGAGCTCGGCGGCGACCTGGGCCACGACCCAGGTCCGGTTCACCCCCACGAACCAGGTGGTCCGGTCCACCGGAACGCTCCGGCCGTGGAGGTCGACTGCGGCGGCGTCGAGGGCAGCGGTGTCCGTCCCGGAGGCATGGCGGACGGTAGTCTCCGCGTCACCCCGGATCCAGTCCTGCTGGACCCCGGCGGAGAGCCCCACCTCCAGGAGGTCCTTCCCCACCACGGCGCGGAGCGAGGTGACCCGAGGCGCCACCGAGACCGAGCTCCGGGCCACCCAGGGGAGTTCCGGGCCCGTTCCCGGGGGATCCCCGGAAGGAAGGACGAGGGCCACGTCGGAGTCGGTGCGCTTCACCGTGCCGAGCCTCCGGTGCATGGCCACGAGGGTGACCCCGGGGAGGGTGAAGGACTCGCGCAGGATCCCCACCCGGGCGCCGGCTCCCCAGGCGAGGGTCCCGCCTGCTACCGTCGACGGCACGGGAACCGGGAGCCACCGGGCCTCGGCCACCAGGTCGAGGGACCCGATCCCTCCCACCGTGGGCGCCGGGCTCACGCCCTCGAAAATCCCTGCCACCACGGTGAGACGGGGGGCGAGGAGGATCTTCCGGGGGCCACCCTCTCCCTCCTCCGCCGTGGTGGTGGCGGGGAGATCGCCCCGGACCACGCCGAAGCCCGCGTCCATCACCCAGCGGGGCGACCCCTGGAGGCGCTGCCCGGCGGTGGAGGGAGAGGCGGGGACGGGCCCCCCGGCGCCCGCCAGGAGTCCGAGGGTCCCGTGAAGGCGGTGGGCGTCCGCGAGGCGGGCATCCTGGAGGTACAGGGAGAGGAACGCCTCCGGCGAGCTCACGGTGAGCAGGAGAGGCCGGGACTCCGGGGCGGCAGCGCTTCCCGCCTCCTGCCGGGCCTCCAGGGGATGCCACGGCGCGGAGCCCAGGAGGAGGACGAGGGCCCACCCGCCCATGACCGCGGTCATGAACCTGCGCCTGAGGGCAGGGCGCGTGTGCATCTCAGACAAGCTCCACCCCGGAGCCTTCCACCACGGAACCGATGGCCCATGCCGGCGATCCGGCGGCGCCGAGTTCGGCGAGAAGGGCGTCCGCGTCGGCCGCGTCCGCGACCAGGAGCATGCCGACCCCCATGTTGAAGACGCGGAACATCTCGGCGTCGTCCACCTGCCCCAGCTCGGCCAGGGTGCGGAAGAGGGGAGGGACCTCCCAGCTCCGGGTGTCGATGCGGGCGCCGAGCCCCTCGGGGAGGGAACGGGGGAGGTTTCCGGGGATCCCGCCCCCGGTCACGTGGGCCATGGCCCGGATCCGGCCCGAGGCCAGGTGCGGGCGGAGCTGGGGAAGGTAGCTCCGGTGCACGCGGAGGAGCGCCTGGGCCACCGTCTCCCCTTCGAGCCCCGGAAAGGGGTCGTCGGGGGTGAGTCCCGCCCGGTCGAAGAGGATCTTCCGCGCCAGGGTGTATCCGTTCGTGTGGAGCCCCGACGACGGAAGGGCGAGGATCCGGTCTCCGGCGCCGACACGGGAGCCGTCCAGGATCCCGCCCCGGGAGACGATTCCCACGATGAAGCCCGCGAGGTCGTACTCGCCGTCGGCGTAGAAGTCGGGCATCTGGGCCGTCTCGCCGCCCACGAGGGCGCACCCGTTCTCCCGGCAGGCGAGGGCCACGCCCCGGACCACGTCGTTCACCACCCCCTCGTCCACGATCCCGGTGGCCAGGTAGTCGAGGAAGAAGAGGGGGGTTGCCCCCTGCACCAGGATGTCGTTCACGCAGTGGTTCACGAGGCACTGCCCCACCGTGTGGTGGATCCCGGTGCGGAAGGCCACCATGAGCTTCGTTCCGACGCCGTCGGCCGACGAGACGAGGACCGGATCGGCCACGTCGTCGGGGACGGCATAGAGGCCGCCGAAGAGCCCGAGGGAGGAGAGGGTCCGGGCGTCGCGGGTGGAGGCGAGGAGTTCCTTCAGCCCCTCCTTGTCGCGCTCGGCCCGGTCCAGGTCCACGCCGGCGCTCCGGTAGTCCAGGCCGCCGGGGTTCGGGGTCGGGTGGGTCATCGGGAGGCTCCGGTGCGGGAAAGGGAGGGTTCGGGGTTGGGAAGCTCGAAATGGGTCATGGCCCGGAAGGCCCGGACGCGCTCGGCGATCTCGCCCCGGGTGACCCGGGCGAGCCGCCCCACGCTGAAGTCCTCCACGGAGAAGGACCCGAGGACGGAGCCATGGACGAGGGCGTTCCGGAGGGTGCGGGGGGTGAGGTCGCCGTTTCCGGCCAGGTACCCCAGGAAGCCCCCGGCGAAGGCGTCTCCCGCCCCGGTGGGGTCGAAGACGTCTTCCAGCGGATACCCCGGGACGAAGAAGATGTCGTCACCGTCGAAGAGGACCGCCCCGTGCTCCCCCTTCTTCACCACCAACCGGCGGGGGCCCCGCTCGAGGATCCACCGGGCCGCCCGGAGGAGATTTGGCTCGCCGGCAAGCTGGCGGACCTCCGCCTCGTTCACCATGAGGACGTCGACCCGGGAGAGGACCTCGAGGAGGCGGGCGCGGCTCCCCTCGATCCAGTAGTTCATCGTGTCGCAGGCCACGAGCCGGGCGCCCTCCACCTGGTCCAGAACCTCGAGCTGGAGGCCGGGATCGATGTTCCCGAGAAAGACGAGCTCCGGAGTGCGGAAGGCCTCGGGGATCCGGGGGTGGAAGTCGGCGAAGACGCCGAGACGAGTCTCGAGGGTGTGGGCGGTGGCCAGGTCATGGGTGTAGCGTCCGGACCAGCGGAAGCTCTCCCCCTCGGACACTTCGATCCCCGCGAGATCGACGCCCCGTTCCCGGAGGAAGTCGAGGCGCTCCACCGGGTAGTCGGATCCCACCACCCCGACCACCTGGACCGGCGCGAAGACCGACGCCGAGGATGCGAAGTGCACCGCCGAGCCCCCAAGGGCGCCGGTGACCCGGCCGAAGGGGGTCTCCACGTCGTCGAGGGCCACGCTCCCCACCGCGAGGATCGACATGTCAGCCCTCGGGGGAGGAGGAGACCGGGGCGTCGGCTTCCCCGTCCGACTCCGAAGGGACCGCCTCGGCCCGGTGCATCCGCTCCGGGGCGGAGATCCCGAGCACCGAGAGGGCGTTCCCGAGGGCGATGCGGACCGCCCAGGTGAGGGCGAGGCGGGCGGAGCGGAGGTCGGGGTCGTCGTGGAGGACGGCGAGCTCCGGGTTCCTCGAGGGGTTTCCGGCGTGGTACCAGGCGTTCACCTCGCCTGCGGTCTGCTCGAGCCACTCGCAGAGCAGGTGCGGGGCGCGCCCCTTTGCCGCCCGCTCGATCCACTCGGGCAGGGTCGAGAGCTTCCGCACGAGGTCCCGCTCCGCCGGGTCCACGAGGCGCTCGAGGGGGGCCGAGCCCGGAGCCGGCGGGGCCCCGTCGGCCCCCGCCTTCCGCAGGATCGAGCACATGCGGGCGTGGGCGTACTGGGCCTTGTAGACCGGGTTCTTGTCGGACTGGTCCATGGCCCAGTCCAGGTCGAAGACCAGGTGGGCCTCGGGCTTCCGCATGAGGAAGAAGTAGCGGGTCACGTCGGTGCCCACCTCCTCCACGAGGTCCCGGAGCGTCACGTAGTCGCCGGCCCGCTTCGAGAACTTGACCTCCACTCCGCCCCGCTCGACGGTGACCATCTGGTGCAGCACGTACTCGGGGAAGCCCTCGGGGAGCCCCAGCGCCCGGAGTCCGGCGTGGACCCGGGCCGTGGTCCCGTGGTGGTCCGCACCCTGCACGTTGATGGCGTGGTGGAAGCCCCGCTCCCACTTCGTGACGTGGTAGGCCACGTCGGGGAGGAAGTAGGTGGGGGATCCGTCGGACTTGACCATGACCCGGTCCTTCTGGTCTCCGAACTCGGTGGTTCGGAGCCAGACCGCGCCCTCGTGGTCGTAGACGAGCCCGGTCCCGCGAAGGGCCTCGATGGTCCCCTCGACCCGCCCCTCGTCGTAGAGCGACGACTCCAGGTAGTAGCGGTCGAAGTGGACGCGGAAGTCGGTGAGGTCCCGGTCCTGCTCCTCCCGGAGGCGGGCCACGGCGAAGGCGCGGAACCGGTCCAGGGCCTCGGCCTCGGCCTCCGGGCCCTCGGGGTGGAGCCACCGGTCCCCGTCGGCGGCAGCGAGCTCGGCGGCGAGTTCCACCACGGTGCCCGCGTGGTAACCGTCTTCCGGGACCTCCACCTCCTGGCCGAAGTGCTGGTGGTAGCGGGCCCGGAGGCTCCCGGCCAGGCGCTCGATCTGGCGGCCGGCGTCGTTGTAGTAGAACTCCCGGTGGACCTTCCACCCGGTCCACTCGAGAAGGGAGGAGATGGCGTCGCCGAGGGCGGCCTGCCTTCCGTGCCCCAGGTGGAGGAGCCCGGTGGGGTTCGCCGACACGAACTCCACCATGACCGGCTCGGAAGCACCTGAGGTGGAGCGACCGAACTCACTGCCCGCCTTGATGATGTCATCGATGACCGAAGTCATGGCCTGAGCCCCGAGCCGGAAGTTCAGGAAGCCGGGACCGGCCACCTCCACGGCGGCGATCCCCTCTCCCGTGGAGATCCGGCCGGCCAGCTCCTCGGCGATCTGCCGGGGGGGGCGGCGGAGGCGTCCGGCCAGGGTCATGGCCACGTTCGTGGCCCAGTCACCGTGGGACGGGTCACGGGGGCGCTCGAAGCGCGCCTCGGCGTCGTCCACGCCCATGGCGCGAAGGGCATCCTGCACCCGCTCCTGGATCCGCTCGAGGGACATCCCCGGGTTCTCCTTCAGCTCGAGGAGGGAGGGGTGGCCGGCGACGAAGCCGGTGCAGACACGGACCCGGACCCCGGCCCGGAGCTTCCACTCCCGGAATTGCCGCCGGCCGGGGGTGCGGAGGCGGGAGCCCCGGAGCCGCCCTCCTCCTTCTTCTTCTCCGTCCGGTAGGAGTCCGACCGGTAGTCGGTGATGTAGAACCCGTCGCCCTTGAAGAGGAAGCCCGCCCCTGCGGAGAGGAGCCGGGATGCCCCGGAGCCGCACTCCGGGCAGTCGGCCCGGGGCTCGTCGGACATGCGCTGGAAGAGCTCGAACTCGTGCCCGCGGGGGCAGCGGTACTCGTAGGTCGGCATGGGTCTCGTCGTCCGTGGGGTCGTACGGCAGCCCGGCCACGAGGGACGGGAACGCACAGCCTTGAAATTTAACAGCGCGCCCGGAGCGGCGGGACCTCCGCCTCCCTAACC
>JBJHCE010000111.1:0-10173 GCA_050485865.1 Gemmatimonadales bacterium
GGGATCGGCACCCTCCTGAACACGGGGACCGTGGTGGGCGCCGGCTCGAACCTCTTCGGCGGAGGCGCCCTCCCTCCCCGCTGGGTGCCCCCCTTCTCCTGGTGCGCCGCCGGATCCGTGGCGCCCTTCCGCCTCGACGCCTTCCTCGAGGTAGCCGAGCGGGCCATGGCACGGCGCGGCGAGCGCCTTTCTCCCCAGGCGCGCGCCACCCTCACCGAACTCTGGCACCGGACCTGGGCGTGAAACTCGCCATGCTCGGAAGCGGGAGCCGGGGGAACGCCACCTACGTGGAGGTGGACGGAACCCGGGTTCTCGTGGATGCGGGCTTCTCCGGCCGCCAGGTAGTGGAGCGCCTCGCCCGCATCGGGGTGGATGCCGCAAGCCTCGACGCCCTCATCGTGACCCATGAACACGGGGACCACACCCGGGGCGTGGGCGTCCTGGCCCGGAAGTTCGACCTGCCGGTCTACCTTTCGGCGGGAACCCGAGACGCCTCGGCCCACCTCTTCCGTGGCGGCGAGACCCTCGTGGAAACCCCTCCGGGCCGCCCCTTCGAGCTCGGCGCACTCCGGGTGGACCCCTTCCTCACGGTGCACGACGCCGCGGACCCGGTGGCGGTGACCCTCACCTCCCTCGCCTGCGGGACCCGGGTCGGGGTGGCCACCGACCTCGGACGCCCCACCGCCGGAATCCGCCACGCCCTCCAGGGGTGCCACTTCCTGGTCCTGGAAGCAAACCACGACGAGGCCCTCCTCCGCACCGGTCCCTACCCTCCGTCAGTGCAGGCCCGGATCGCGTCGTCCCACGGCCACCTGTCGAACCACGCAGCGGCACGCTTCCTCCTGGAGCTCCTCCACCCCGGACTCGCGGGGGTTCTTCTTGCACACCTCTCCATGGAGTGCAACGCCCCGGACCGTGCCCTGGGGGTCGTGGGAGAGGCGCTCCGCCGGGCGTCCTGGTCCGGCTGGCTCGGGGTGGCCGCCCAGGACGAGCCCACGGAGCTCCTCGACCTGGTCCGACTGCGGCGCGCCACCGGGGGCCGGGAGCAGCTCTCGCTTCTCTGAGCGGCCCGACCGCGGCGAGCGCGTGGCCCGCCCCCGATGATGCCGTCCCGGATCAGAGGCCGAAGAGCCTCATGAAGTCGTTTCCGAGGGCCAGGACCATGATCCCGATCAGGATCACGAACCCGACCTGGCTCCAGCGCATCCGCTGCTCCACCGAGACCGGGCGACCCCGGATCGCCTCGAGGGCCAGGAAGACCAGGTGCCCCCCGTCGAGCACGGGAATCGGAAGGAGGTTCAGGATCGCCAGGTTGATGGAGAGGAGCGCCATGAACGAGAGGAAGACGGGGAGCCCTTCCGCCGCCGCCTGCCCCGAGGCCTCTCCGATCGTGACGATGCTCCCCAGGTTCCGGGGCGAGGCCCGCCCGGTCACGAGCTGCCCCAGGAAGTCCACGATGAAGGTGGTGACCCCCCAGGTCTGGGCCCACCCGTAGCGCACCGCCTCGGCGGGGCCCATGGGGTTCCACGCGGTGGGATGCAGGACGTGGAGGACCCCGATCCGTCCGATGGTGCGGAGCTCTCCCGTGGCCGGATCCCGGGCCTCGATGGGCTCGGGCGTGAGGGTGACCCCGACCCGGCGACCGTCGCGCTCCACCACCACCTCGGTGGACGTACCGGCCCGGGTCTGGATCTCACGGGTGAAGGGCCCCCAACGCTCCACCGGGATCCCCGCCACCTCGACGATCCGGTCGCCCGCTGCGAGCCCCGCCCGGGACGCCGCCGACCCGGGGGTGATGTCGCCCAGGACCGGATCGGTCCAGTACTCGACGGCGTGGTAGAGCCGGTTCCGGAGCGACGCCTCCTCGGGGAGCTGGATCTCCACCTCGCCCCCGGAATGCCGGATCGCCACCGGCCCCGCCGGGAGCCCGGCGAAGGCCTCGCGGACGTCACCCCAGTGGGTGAGGTCAACCGGGCCGATGGCCAGGAGCTCGACCCCGGGCTCGAGCTCCGCCAGCGCCTCGGTCCCGGGGGGGAGGAGCTCGGTGCGGACGTCGCCCACGGTGAGGACCTCGAACTCGGCGCTCCCCCATCCGCCCGCCACCGCGGTGTAGGCCAGGAAGGCGAAGAGGAAGTTCATGATCACCCCGGCGGAGATGACCCAGGCCCGTGCCCACACCGGCTTCGCGTCGTAGTCGCCGGAGCGGTCCCGCACGGGGAACGGGTCGCTCCCCTGGTAGGGGCCGGGGTCCGGCAGGGACGCGGGGCCGGCGGCCCCGTCCGCATCCCCCGAACCCTCGTCGCCCGGGGTCTTCCCCCCCTCGATGGCCTCCATCACCTCGTCGTCCATCCCGCCCATCTTCACGTAGCCCCCCAGCGGGATCGCCGAGATCACGTACTCGGTGTCGCCGCGGGTGAAGCCGTAGATCCGGGGGCCCAGTCCAATGGAGAAGCGTTCCACCCGGACGCCCACGGAACGGGCGGCCCAGAAGTGTCCCAATTCGTGCACGAAGATGAGCACGCCGAGAACGATGATCGTGGCAAGAATCGTCATGACGGGATCGTGGTCCCCCTGGGGGACGATGCGTGGAGGGCCATCCAGCCCCGGGTGAGGCGGCGGGCCTCGTGGTCGGCCGCGAGGACGTCGTCGAGGGTGTCGAGGGGCCGGGCCCCCACCCCGTCGATGGCCGCGGAAACGGCGTCGGCCAGGGCTCCGAAGGGGAGTGCCCCGGCGAGGAAGGCCTCCACCGCCACCTCGTTCGCGGCGTTGAAGGCCACGGGGGATACCCCGCCGGCCCGCCCCGCGTTCACCCCCACACGGAAAAGGGGGAAGGCGTCCTCGTCCACCGCCTCGAAGGTGAGGGGCGAGGCCGCGAGGGGGTCGAAGGTCCGGAGCGGCGGATCGGGGAGGCGGTCCGGCCAGGTGAGGGCGTAGAGGATCGGGAGTTCCATGGTGGGGAACCCGAGCTGGGCCAGGACGGAGCCGTCCACGAACTCGACGAAGGAGTGGATCACCGACTGGGGGTGGACCACCGCCTCGATGCGGTCGTAGTCGATCCGGTAGAGGAGGTGGGCCTCGATGACCTCGAGGGCCTTGTTCGCCAGGGTGGCCGAGTCGATGGTGATCTTGGACCCCATGGACCAGGTGGGATGGCGGAGGGCCTCCCGGGGGCCCACCTGGGCGACCTCGGCCGCCGACCGGCCGCGGAAGGGGCCGCCCGACGCGGTGATGATGAGGCGCTGGACCCGCTCCGGGGGGGTGCCCTCCAGGCACTGGAGGATCGCCGAGTGCTCCGAATCCACCGGGACGAGGGAGCCGCCCCCCTCGGCCAGGGCGCGGGCCACGAGGGGGCCCCCGGCCACGAGGGATTCCTTGTTCGCGAGGGCTACCCGCTTGCCGGCCCCGAGGGCGCGGAGGGTGGGCTCGAGCCCGGCGAAGCCCACGAGGGCGTTCACCACCACGTCCACCTCGGGAGATTCGGCGAGTTCCAGGAGGGCGTCGCGGCCGCTGCGCCACCCCGGCGGGGGCGCCCCGAGGGTGTGGAAGGCGGCGGGGTCGGAGATCACGACGTTCCCGACGCCGTGCCGGCGGGCCTGCTCCGCCACCACGTCCACCGACCGATGGGCCGAAAGCGCCACGACCTGGAAGCGCCCGGGGTGGCGCTCCACCACCGAGAGCGTGCTCTCGCCGATGGAGCCGGTGGACCCGAGGATCGCGATCCGGATCGGGGGCGCCCCGTCCGGGCGGCGGGGAGCGCCGGTCACCCGCCGCCTCCGGCGAGGAAGAGGGGGAGGAGGAGCCAGGTGAGCGGGAGGGTGAAGAGGAGGGCGTCGAACCGGTCCAGGATCCCTCCGTGCCCCGGGAGGATCGCACCCGAGTCCTTGACCCCGGCCTCCCGCTTGAGTGCCGACTCGGCCAGGTCCCCCACCTGCGCCACCACGCCGATGACGAGGCCGAGCAGGGCCGCCGGAAGCCAGGTCAGGGGTTCGTTTCCGCCGAGGAGGGGGAGGAAGACCCCGGCGACGAGGGCCGCGGCGAGGATCGATCCGAGGAGCCCCCACACCGCCCCTTCCACGGTCTTCCTGGGGCTCACCGACGGAAGGAGCTTCCGTCTTCCCGTGGCGCGACCGCCGAAGTACGCGGCCGTGTCCCCGAACCAGGTGGCGATGATCGGGAGAAGGAGGAGTCCGGTTCCCGCCCATCCCGGGGTCTCGAAGGCCGCCACGGGGTGGTGCCGGAGAAACCAGCCGAAGGCAAAGGGGACGCCCAGGTAGACCGGGGCGAGGAGGGTCACCCCGGCGGCGGCAAGGGGTCCTCCGTCCGGGCCCCTCAGGAAGACGGTGGCGGCGAGGGCAAGGAGCCCCGCGGTCACGAGGAGGGCGAGGGCCGGCCCTGCCCATGCGCCCGGGGTACCGGCCACGGGGGCGAGGGCGACGAGGGCCCCGGTGACCGGGTAGGCGATCCAGCGGAATCCCCGCACACCCCGGGCCCGGGCGATGCCCAGGACCTCGTGGGCGCCCCCCACCGCCAGGGCCAGGAGGACGATCGCGAGCGTCAACCCCCCCAGCCAGACCACGAGGAAGCCGAGGGGGATCCCCACGGCGGCCACCCCCATCCGGGTGCCGAGGTCGCTCATGGGGCCTGCGTCGTGACCCGGCCGAAGCGTCGCTCCCGCCGCTGGAACTCCCGGACCGCCTCGAAGAGGTCGGCGCGGGTGAAGTCGGGCCAGAGGACCGGGGTGATGTGGAGTTCCGTGTAGGCGAGCTGCCACAGGAGGAAGTTCGAGATCCGGAACTCCCCGGAGGTCCGGACGAGGAGGTCCGGATCCGGGAGCCCCGCCGTGTCCAGGACGCCTTCGATCTCCTCCTCGCCGATGGCCTCCGGGTCGAGTTCCCCCGAGCGGGCACGCCGGGCGAGGGTCCGGGCGGCACGCACGAGCTCGGCGCGGCCGGAGTACGAGATCATCAGGTTCACCCGGATCCGGTCGCCGTCCCGGGTCGCGTCCTCGATGCCGTCGATCGCCTCGCGGACGTCGGCGTCCACCCGGGAGAGGTCCCCCAGGACCCGGACCCGGACCCCCCGCTCCCGGAGCTGGTCCTTCTCCTGGTCGGCATAAACGCGAAGGAGCGTCATGAGGGCCAGGATCTCGTCCTCGGGGCGATGCCAGTTCTCGGTACTGAAGGCGAAGAGGGTGAGGATCGGGATCCCGGCTTCCACCGCCCCCTCGATGGCCTCCCGGACCGCCTTCATCCCGGCCCGGTGCCCCTCGTGTCGCACGAGGCCCCGTTCCGCCGCCCAGCGGCCGTTGCCATCCATGATGATGGCCACGTGCCCCGGCACGGCTTCGGCGTGCAGATCGGCTGGAGTGGCAGGGGAAGGCATGGCGGACCTGGGCGGGTGGGATTCGGGGGATCGAACCGGTCGGTGGCCCCGGGAGCGGGAACCCCGTCGATCAGACGGTCATCACTTCCTTTTCCTTGGCGGTGAGGGACTCGTCGATGAGGGTGATGTAGCGGTCCGTGAGCTTCTGGACCTCGTCCGCGCCCCGCCGCGCCTCGTCCTCGGAGAGTTCGCCCTCCTTCTGGAGTCGCTTGAGCTCGTCGTTCCCCTCTCGCCGGGCGTGCCGGATCGAGACCCGACCCTCCTCCGCCATCTGCGACAGGAGCTTCACGTACTCCCGTCGGCGCTCCTCGTTCAGGGGGGGCACCGGAACGCGCACGACGTTTCCGTCGTTTGCCGGGTTGAGCCCGAGTCCCGCCACCTGGATTCCCTTCTCGATCTCGGTGATCAAGGACCGATCGAAGGGCTGGACCAGGATCATGGAGGGCTCGGGGGTACTCACCGTGGCCACCTGGTTCAACTGCATCTTCGAGCCGTAGGCGTCCACCCGGACCGTGTCGAGCAGGGCCGGAGTCGCCTTTCCGGTCCGGACCGTGGCGAACTCGCGGCGCACCGCCTCCAGGGCTTCGTCCATGCGCTGGCGCACACCATCGATGGGGGTCATCGTCTCCTCGGCGTGGGGGTCTTCTGGGTTGGATCCGGAGGCTTCAGGATACGAGCGTGCCGACGGCCTCGCCCCGGATGGCGGCAGCCACCGAGCCCGAGCGGGCCAGGTCGAGCACGATGATGGGCAGCCCGTTCTCCCGGCAGAGGGAGACGGCGGGTGCATCCATGACGCCGAGCTGACGGGTGACCACCTCGTGGAACGAGATTTCCGGCAGGAACGTCGCGTTCGGGTCGAGCTCGGGGTCGGCGGTGTACACGCCGTCCACCTTCGTGGCCTTGATGATCACGTCGGCCTCCATCTCGATGGCGCGGAGCACGGCGGCCGTGTCGGTGGAAAAGTAGGGGTTTCCGGTCCCACCGGCGAACAGGACCACGCGCCCCTTTTCCAGGTGCCGCATGGCGCGGCGCCGGATGTAGGGCTCCGCGAGCTCCTCCATCCGGATCGCCGTCATGACCCGGGTCTCCACCCCCTTGCGCTCGAGCATGTCCTGGAGGGCCATGGCGTTGATGATCGTGGCGAGCATCCCCATGTAGTCCGCCGACACCCGATCCATCCCCTGCCTGGAGGCGATGGTGCCGCGGACGATGTTCCCCCCGCCAACCACCAGGCCCAGCGCGACCCCCATCTCGTGGAGGCCCTTCACCTCGTCGGTGAGCCGGTCGACCACGGGAGGGTCGATACCGAACCCCCGGTCGCCGGCGAGCATCTCGCCGGAGAGCTTGAGGAGCACGCGGTTGTACTTGAGGGGCGCTCCGCCGGGGAGCGTGGGTTCCTCGTCCATGAAGCGTCCTTCCGTGCGTGGGGGGCTCGGAGGGGGGGACCCGGAGGCGGCCCGGAGGCAGGAGGGCCCCCGGGCGCCCCGCAGGATCAGCGTCCCTCGCCCACCGCGTAGCGAACGAAGCGTGCGACGTCGATCTTCTCGCCGGTCTTGGCCGCAACCTCGACGATGAGCTGCTCGATGGTCTGGTCGGGGTTCTTCACGAAGGGCTGCTTCAGGAGGGTCACCTCCTCGAAGAACTTCCGCATCTTTCCCTCGACGATCTTCTCCTGGATGTTCTCCGGCTTCCCCTCGTTCCGGACCTGCTCCAGGTACACCGCCCGTTCCCGCTCGATCACCTCGGCAGGGACGTCCGCCTCGGACACGGAGACCGGGTTCGCCGCCGCCACGTGCATGGCGAGATCGCGGGCGAGCTGCTGGAACTGGTCGGTGTTGGCGACGAAGTCGGTCTCGCAGTTGAGCTCGACGAGGACGGCGATCCGCCCCCCGTGGTGGACATAGCTCCCCACGGTCCCCTCGTTCGCGGACCGCTCGGCCCGTTTCGCCGCCTTCGCGGTCCCCTTGCTCCGGAGGAGGTCGATGGCGGCTTCCATGTCGCCGTTCGTCTCCATGAGGGCCTTCTTGCAGTCCATCATCCCGGCACCGGTGCGGTCCCGGAGTTCCTTCACGTCCTTCGCGCTCACGCTCATGGTGCTTCGCGCCTCGTCAGGGTTCGGTTCTTGGCGGGTCTGTTCCGATCATGCAGAGAGGCGGTCCGAGGGGGGCACCCGGGCGCGTCGCGCCTGGGTGCCCCGCCACCGGGAGCCGCCTCTGCCGTTCACGGGCCTCGAGGCCCGGTCCTGCACATGGAAGGGAATGCGGGCGAGGGCGCCCGGGTCACCCCTCCGAGTCGGAGGACTTCTCCTCCTCCGTGGATGCGGCGGGAGCCTCGGCCGGCGCGGCCTCGGTCACCTCGGCCTCGTCGGCCACCTCGGCGGCGGCCGCGCCGTCCTCGGCCTTGCTCATCTGGGCAATCACCTCGGGGCGGGGACGCCGGCGCCGACGCACGCGCCGACGGGCATCGTCCTGGGGCGCGGCAGCCTTCTCGCCGGTCTCGGACGAGTAGATCGTCGCCTCGGCCTCATCGGCGCGGCGGCGATCCTCCTCGGGGAGTTCGCGGCGGGCCGAGAGCACGGCGTCAGCGATGGCTCCGGAAATGAGGCCCACGGAGCGGATTGCGTCGTCGTTGCCGGGGATCGGGTAGTCGATGCGGTCCGGGTCGGCGTTCGTGTCGGTGATCGCGATCACCGGAATCCCGAGTCGGTTCGCCTCCTTCACTGCGATCACTTCCCGCTTCGCGTCGACCACGAAGAGGGCCCCGGGGATCCGGCCCATGTCGCTCACACCGGAGAAGTACTTCGCCAGCTTCTCGCGCTCGCGCTCGAGGAGGAGGCGCTCCTTCTTGGTGTAGAACTCGAAGGCGTTCTCCTCGTGCCCACGCTCGAGCTCCTTCAGGCGCCGGATCTGCTTCCGGATCGTCTGGAAGTTCGTGAGCATCCCGCCGAGCCAGCGCTCGGTCACGTGGAAGGCACCGCAGCGCTCGGCCTCCTCCTCGATGATGGCCCGAAGCTGGGGCTTCGTGCACACGAAGAGGACCCGCTCGCCCTTGAGGGTCACCTTCCGCACCACGTCCTCCGCGGCGCGGAGACGATCCACCGTCTTCCGGAGGTCGATGATGTGGATCCCGTTGCGCTCGGTGAAGATGAACCGCCGCATCTTCGGGTTCCACCGCCGGGTCTGGTGCCCGAAGTGGACACCAGCCTCCAGAAGCTGGTTGAGGCCGACCTGCGGGTTTTCCTGCTGCTCCATGATGCCTTTGATCCTCTGGGGGAATTAGCGCTTGCTGAACTGGAACCGCTTGCGGGCCTTCGGACGACCGGGCTTCTTCCGCTCCACCTTGCGGGGATCGCGGGTGAGAAGCCCCCCGCGGCGCAGCCCGGGGCGGGCCTCCTCGTCACGCTCCACCAGGGCGCGTGCGACGGCAAGGCGAATGGCGTCCGCCTGACCGGTGATCCCTCCGCCACGCACCCGTGCGATCACATCGAACTGGCCCTCGGTTTCGGCGACCTTGAGGGCCTCCTCCACGCGCTTGCGGTGAAGCATGCGGGGGAAGTAGTTCTCCAGGGTGCGCCCGTTGACCGACCATGTTCCGGTGCCGGGGCGAAGGATGACGCGGGCCGTGCTCGTCTTGCGACGCCCCACGGCCTGGATCTGGTCGGAAGCCTGCTGAGTCATGCGGGTACCTGGTGCGTGGCCGCGGGTCAGAGTTCGAGGGGCTGGGGCTGCTGGCCCGCGTGCGGATGCTCGGCGCCGGGGTATACCCGGAGCTTGGAACGGATCTGCCGCCCGAGGGCGTTCTTCGGGAGCATGCCCTTCACCGCGAGCTCGATGACGCGCTCGGGGTGCGTCTCGATCATGCGACGGAAGGGGATGTGCCGCTCCCCGCCCATGTATCCGGAGTGGCGGAAGTAGGTCTTCTGGTCCGCCTTGTTCCCCGTGAGCCGGACCTGGGCCGCGTTCACCACGACCACGTGGTCACCGGTGTCGAGGTGGGGCGTGAAGATGGGCTTGTGCTTGCCACGAAGGACGCGCGCGATTTCGGTAGCCACGCGTCCGAGAGGCTTGTCTGCGGCATCCACCACCCACCACTGGGCGTTGATGTCGCTGGTCTTTGGCGTAAAGGTCTTCATCGATCCGGGTCCGGTCAGCTGCTGGAGAACAGAGCTTTCAATGGTACGAACGGGCCCCGCCAAAGTCAACGGGGCACCCGTACAGGGATCGAGGGCGCGGGGGGGAGGGGGATCACCCCTGGAAGGTGCCCAGGAACCGCGCCCGGGAGGCGTGCCGGAGACGGGTCAGCGCCTTCTCCTTGACCTGGCGCACCCGCTCGCGCGTGATCCCCAGGAGGTCGCCGATCTCCTCCAGGGTCATGGGCTCCTGGTCATCGAGCCCGAAGTAAAGGCGGAGCACCTTCGCTTCCCGCTCCCGGAGGGAAGAAAGGGCCCCCTCCACGGACTCCCTGAGTGCCTGCTCGTAGGCGACCCCCTCGGGGTTCTCGGCGAACTGGTCCGGAAGGTAGTCCAGGAGCCGGTTGTCCTCTCCGGAGGTCATGGGCGCATCCAGGGAGAGGTGCGACTGGGACATGGTGATCGCCGCCGCCACCTCCTCCTCGGAGAGATCCATCCCATCGGCGATCTCCTCCACCGTCGGCTCGCGTCCGAGCTCCTGGAGGAGGGTGGCCGACCTGCGGCCGATCCGGTGAAGCGCACCCGCACGGTTCAGGGGAACGCGCACGATGCGGCTCTGCTCCGCCAGCGCCTGGAGGATCGCCTGGCGAACCCACCAGACC
>JBJHCE010000112.1:0-10009 GCA_050485865.1 Gemmatimonadales bacterium
GCGGGCGAGCGGGTCCGGCCCGTGGGACGGGCGGGAGACATGATGTGGTAGGGGCAGGTCGTGGCAGGGGCAGGGTGTGGCAGGGGCAGGTTGTGACAGGGGCAGGTTGTGGCAGGGGCAGGGCCAGACTTGTTATGACATGTAGTTACATGTGCGCCCAACCGGTCCACCGGGAGCGCCAGGGCCGCCCGGAGGTACCACCGGAGCGCACGGGCACGCAACGGAAACATTCGTTCCATCTTGCGCGACCCAACCCCTGATTCCTTAACATGGTGCGTCCCGCTCCCCCCCCGAGCCCCGCGCCCATGGCCGCCCCTGCCTTTCACGTCGAACTCCACGCACCCCCGCGGATCCTGGACGCTGCGGGGGCCGGGATCGACGTGCCGGTGGGAAAGTCCTTCGCCCTCCTGGTCTTCCTGGCCCTCCACCCGGAAGGGGTCCGCCGGGAAGAGATCATCGAGGTCTTCTGGCCAGGTCGTGCGCCCGGTCGGTCGCGGGGGTCCCTGAGGCAGGCTCTCTGGCTCCTCCGGAAGCATCTCGGGGCAGACCTCGTGGAGGGGGAGGAGCTGCTCCACATCGCCCCGGGGAGGCTCGACACCACGGTGACCCGGCTCGAGCGCGCCCTCGAGGAAGGGGCAACCGACGAGGCGCTCGCGTGCTGGGGAGACATGGAGCTCGACGCACTCCGTGTACCCGGTTCCCCGGCGTGGGACCACTGGATGGAGGGGCTCCGGAGTGACCTCGAGCAGCGCCTCCTCCTTCACCTGACCCGGGAGGCCCGGGACCTCCTTTCCAGGGGCGCCCACGAGGAGGGGCTCGCCCGGGCGGTCGCGGCACACGGGGTGGCCCCCTGGTCCGAGCTCCCCGGGCACCTCCGGTTCGAGGCCCTCCTGGGGCTCCGGCGCCTGGACGAGGCCGAGGCTCTGGCCCTCGAGGTCGAGGACCCGGGGGAGCGCGCCGAGCGCCTTCGCATGGTGCGGACCCTCCGGGCCTCCGAACCCGTCGGGCCCGCCGGGGTCGGCGAGGGGAACGGGCTCCCCTTCGTCGGACGGGGGGCCGAGCAGGCGCGCCTCACCGCGCTCTGGCGGGGGAGCCGGGAAGGGTCGGTGCGTCGGGCTCTGGTTCTCGGCCCCCCCGGGATCGGCAAGTCCCGCCTTGTCCAGGAAGCAGCCCGGAGCGCCGAATCGGAAGGTGCCCGCATGGTTCGGGTGAAGGGAAGCCGGGCCACGGCCGCCGTGAGCCTCGCCGCCACGTCGGAGCTCGCCCGCAGGCTCCTCGGCATGGCGGGGGCGGCGGGGATCACCCTGGCCTCGCACCGAACCCTTCTCGAGCTCCTTCCCTCCATGGCGGGAACGGGAGACGCCCCGGCACGCCCCTCCCCCCCGGCCCGGGGCCCCGACGCCCGCCTGGTCGACGCGCTCCGGGATCTCATCTCGGCGGTAGCGGAGGAGGGCCCCCTCCTGCTGGTCCTCGACGACCTCGGATGGTTCGACCCGGGAAGCCAGGCGGTGATACTCCACGCCCTCGAGGGGCTCGACGCGGTGCCCCTCCTCGTCCTTGCCACCGATGGCGAGGCCGGCCCCGAAGCCCCCGGGGCGTGGGACCTCGAGCTCACCCTCCCGCCCCTTGCTCCCGAGGCGACCCGCTCCCTCCTCCGGAGCCTCGTGGAGCCCGAGGGCCCCCGCCGTGACGGCGACCCCGAGGACTCTCGCTGGAGCCTCCTCGCCTCCCGGGTCCACGAGGCTTCGGGAGGGCTCCCCCTTCCCCTTCTCGAGCTCCTCGGCGTGCTCGAGCGCCGGGGCCACCTGGAGCGAACCGCGTCGGGATCCTACCGCCTCCGGACCGACGGCCCGGAAGGCGCGCTCGATCTCCCGTCAGGGCTCTCCGGCGTGGTGGCGGAGACCCTCTCGCACCTTTCCCCCACCGCCGCTCGCCTGGCCGGTCACCTGGCCCTCGCCCCCGGGCCCCTGGACCGGGAGGAGCTCCTCCACCCCTTCGGACTCCGGCGCACCGCGCTCCACCGTGCACTGGCCGAGCTCCTCAAGGGGCGGGTCTGCCGGTGGACCGACGACGGACGCGTGGACTTCGCCCACGACGAGCTCCGGTCCGCCGCCCGGCTGCGGTTCGCGGTGGAGACCCGGGGGCACCTCCGCCGGATCCGGGTGCGGACAGGGTTCGGTGCGGCCGCCCTCGTCTTCCTCCTCGTCGTGGCGGGACTCGTGCATGCGGCGAACGGGAACGCGCCGGTGTCCACCCCGCCCCCCCTCGGCGGGGGCTCGCTCCTCCTCCAGGCCGGGGGATCGTTCGCCGAGCTCCTTCCGGCGGAAGCGCCGGTGGGCACGTGGGAGACGCGCCCCCTGGCCCCGCCCCCCGCCCCACCCGGGGCCCGGCTCGACCCCCCCTTCCGGGGCGCCGACGGAGCGCTCCTCTGGTTCGGATGGATGTCCTCCACCGAGGAGAAGCCGTGGATCTCCCTCGTGGGCGCGAACGGGTCGGAGGAAGCCTTCCGGAGCGAGGGTGACGACTACCTCCAGGACGTGAGCCCCGACGGGCGCGTCCTTCTCCTCACGAGCCAGCCCATGGACGGCCCGGAGGGATACCGGCTGAACCTCGTCCTCCACCCACTCGGGGGTGGGCCCACGACGCTCCTCCACGAGGGGGTGGACCGAATCGATCTGGGGCGCTTCTCCCGCGACGGGACCCGGATCGCGGCCCGGATCGCCGCCCCCGAGGACACCCTCGCGGTCTTCACCCCGACGGGCACGATGGCCCAGGCCCTCCAGGTCGGGAAGATCGACGACCTGGCCTGGTGCGGATCGAGGGAACTCGTGGCCCTCGTGGACGACCCCAGCGGGGACCGCCTCATCCGGGTCGACACGGACTCGGGCGGGATCCGCCCCCTTCCCCAGGTGGGGTACCCGATCCGCCCCGTGGCCTGCTCTCCCGACGGGTCGGCCCTCGTCTACGCCACCGCCCTCGAGGGGGACCTTGCCGTGATCCTCCACGACCTGGAGGCCGGGACCTGGGAGTCCGTCGAAGTGCCCGACGGTGACCTCTCCCATTTCCGCTGGGCCCCGGAGGCGCCGGTGCCGGTCCCCGAGGCCCTGGAACTGCACCTTGAGGGGCCGGTGGGATGGGGAGAATCGGGCCGCCCCATCGCGTACCTCGTGTTTTCCGACGGGCACCGCACGCCCCTGGAAGACGGGGTGACCTGGCACTCCGGCGATCCGCGGATCGCCTCGGTGGGGCCCCAGGGCCGCGTGCGCGGGAACGCACCGGGTGCCACCACCTTGCGCGCCACCTGGGATGGATGGCTCGAGGCCGCGGTGGAGGTGGAGGTCTCGGGCACCCGCCCCGATGCCCTTCGCCTCGAGGACCCCTTCCGGACCCTGGATCTCGGGCGATGGGTCCAGGTGGGGCATCCCCCGGCGCGGATCGTGGAGCGCGACGGCACGTCGGTCCTCCTTCTCGAGGGAGACGCCCTCTACCACGACGGGCTCATCACCCGCGAGGCACACGCCTTTCCACGGGGCGTCACGGTGGAGCTCGAGTTCCGGCTCCCGGTGAACCGCCGTGACAAGCAGTGGCTGTTCGTCTGCCTCGTGGACGGGGATCTCCCGGATGACCCCGACGCCGGCTTCGAGTACGGGGACCTCCAGCTCCGGCAGCGCTCCTGCTTCCGGTACCCGAACACGAACCTGGGAAATTTCGACGCGTCGAAGGGGATCCTCTTCGCCCGGCACCAGGCGGTCCGCACCCTGGACCTTTCGCGCCACCTCCCCTCGGACGACTGGGTCCACCTGACCCTGGAGATGCGCGCCGACGGGCGCACGTCGGCGTACCTGGACCGGGAGTACGTGGGCACCGCCCCTCTCCACGCCGCGAACACCCCCGGGTCCCGCTGGCGGATCCTCCTCTTCGGGACCACCTGGGAGACCGAGACCCTGGTCCGGAACCTCGTGGTCTGGGACGGGATCCGGCCCTAGAAGACATGGAAGGGCCGGCCCTTCCATATCTTCCAGGAGAAGGGTGTCCGGACCCAGTCCGCATCAACCCCCGGTCGCGTTCGTCCCGGTCGGGCGCACGCTGGGATCCACGACCCTGGCCCCGGCGACTCCGTGGCTCGTCAGTGCGCCGCGTGAACCCGCCCTCTCGCCCGCCCCCCTCCCACCGAGGTGCGCTTCGTTCCACCTGGGGGTGTCCCCCGCGCCGTGTGGCTCGATTGTTACCGTATGGGAAACAAACGGGACAGGCGCGCCTTCCACCGGATCGCGACTGTCCCGTTTGTTACCCATACGGTGCGTTTCGGGACAGCTGCGATCCCAACCCCCCGCGTGTGGTCCTTTTGTTACCAACCCGCCACCCCGAACCCGCGATCCACCCGGATGCCACGCTTCCCCGCGCCTGGAGCCCCCCCGGAGGATCGCTCCTCCTTGCGACCGCGCCCCTCCTCCTCGCGGCCGTGCCGACAGGGCTCCGCGCGGAAGCCCCCGCCGTGGAGAAGGACCGCCCCCCGGCCCGGGCTGCAGCGGGGTCCGCCACTTCCACCGCCTCCGACGGCATGGTTCGCGCCCGGGGAAGGGTCGAGGACGCCGCCGGCGCGCCCCTGTCCGAAGTGCGCGTGACCCTTCGCGCCGTCGGGGGCTCGGCGCTCCCCGGCGGCGGCATGGGCCCGGGGGGAGCAGAGGCGCTGCTCCGGGCGATCCCCGCGCTCGAGGTGGGACCCGGCGGGGTCGTGAACCTCGTGCTGCGACCGGGGCCGCCGGGCGCGCAGGGGGCGGCCGGGGGAAGCGCCCCGGCGCACGCCCACGGGAACGCCCTCCGGAAACCCCCGCGGGCAGGACCACGGGAGCCCCGCCGGGGACCGGGGGCGACGCACCCCTTGCGCGCGCGACCCCACCCGGTGGAGGTTGGAACAAACGATCTGGATCGTAGAGCGCGCATCCATGACCCGGCGCGCCCTGCCCCACCCGCCCCCATCGCCCCCCGGCCCGCTCCGCCACCATGCCCTGCGACTTTCCGCGCCTCCGCTCCGCCACCCGGCTCCCGGCCCGGGTCCCCGCTCCCCTCCTGGCATGGGCCGCAGCCCTTCTCCTTGCCGCGGTGCCGGCAGGGCTCCACGCGGAAGCCCCCGCGCCGGAGCAGGACCGCCCCCCCGCCCGGGGTGCGGCGGGGCCCGCAGCCTCCGGATCCGGCGGTCCCGGTCGCATCCTGGGAAGGATCCTCGATGCCTCCGATGCGCCCATTTCCACGGTGGCCGTGACCCTTCGTGCCGCCTCCGACTCGGCGGTGGTGACCGGGGTGCTCACCGACGCGCGGGGGGCCTTCCGGATCGAGGGGCTCGAGGAGGGAGCCTACTTCCTTCACGTGGCGCGCCTCGGGTACGGGTCGCGGAGGAGCGAGACGATCAACCTTTCCAGCGCCGAGCCCGAGGTGGACCTGGGGACCATCGTGCTCCAGGTGGAGGCGATCCGGGTGGACGGGGTGGACGTGGAGGTGGACCGCCCCCCGGTGGTGATCGAGGCCGACCGCACCGTCTACGACGCCCGGCAGATGCCCGCCGCGGGAACCGGAGGGGTCACCGACGTGCTCCGGCAGATCCCCGAGCTCGAGGTGGACGTGGATGACAACATCCGGACCCGGGGGAACCGGGCGGCGGCGATCCACCTGAACGGGCGCCCCCTCCCGATCCGGGGCGATGAGCTCGCCCAGTTCCTCCGGCAGCTCCCCGGCGACCAGGTGGACCGGATCGAGGTGATGGAGAACCCCTCCGCACGGCATGACCCCGAGGGGCTCGGGGGGATCGTGAACATCGTGCTCCGGGAGGACGTTCAGATCGGGCTCTCGGGCGGGGTGAACCTGAACGCATCGTCCCGGGGGCGGCAGGCGCTCGGGGGGCGCTTCAACGTGCAGCGGGGGAAGCTCACCCTCTTTTCCGGCCTCTCGATCAACCGGATGAGCATGGATTCGGAGAGCTGGAGCCTGCGCACGAACCTCCTGGCGAACCCGGTCTCGGTGATCGAGCAGTCGTCGCTCATGAACAGCCGCTCGAACGGGTGGAACGGGAACTGGACCGCCGAATACCTCCTGCGCGAGGGGCACGTGGTCTGGAGCAACGCCTTTCTCTTCGGCTCCGGGAGCGCTGGGGACACCGATGCGGCCTACGGGATCGCCGACCGGGACGGCCCGGAGCACGAGCGCTACGACCGGGTCGGGGACCGGGACTCGGACATGCTGAACCTGAACGTGGCGGTGGGCTACAAGTGGATCCTCGAGCCGCGCCGGCAGGAGTTGTCCTTCGACGTGCGCCAGACCCACGGGTCGAACGAGAGCTTCCTCGAAGACGAGCGGATCTTCCACGTGCTCGCCGGGCTCCCCGCGGACCGCCCCGTGGAGCTCACCCTGAGCGAGGCCGCGTCGGGGAACGGGAACCTGACCCTCCAGGCCGACTGGTTCCGGCCGGTGGCGGAGACGGGGCGCCTCGACGTGGGGATCCGGGGCTGGTGGCGGGACCAGGACAACGACCAGCTCCTCCGGGTCTTCGATGCGCCCGGGGCCCAGGCCCCGTCGTCGTCGCGGCACACCGGGTGGGAGTACGAGGAGGTCTTCCGGTCGGCGTACGCGACCCTCGCCCTGAACCGGGGGCCGCTCCGGGTACAGGGAGGGCTCCGGGCGGAGTTCGCCACGACGGAGTTCCACTCCCGCGTGGTGGACGAGCGCTTCGGGCAGAGCTACCGGAACCTCTTCCCCACGGCGAACGTCTCCTACGAGCTGAGGCCGGGGCGGCTCCTCCGGGGGTCGTACGCGCGCCGGATCAACCGCCCGCCCCCCATGTACCTGGACCCCTTCGTCCCGTCGAACGACCCGCTGAACGTGTTCCTCGGGAACCCGGAGCTCGAGCCCGCCTTCTCCGAGACCTTCACCCTGGACCTCTCGGTGTCGGGGCAGCGGGGAACGCTCCGGGTCGCCCCCTACGCCACCCTCTCCGACGGACTCTGGGAGCGGATCCGGACGGTGGACGAAGAGGGGGTCTCGACGAGCCAGTGGGAGAACACCGCGAGTTCGCGCCAGCTCGGGACGAACCTGGTGCTTTCGCTCCGCCCGGTGGGGCGGCTCTCGGGCTCGGCCAACCTCGGGCTCTACCACGAGCACCGCGACGGCACGAACATCCGGGCGGACCTGACGGGTGCGGCCTGGATGTGGCGGATCTCGTCGAACCTGGGTGTGTGGGTGGACGACATGACCACCGTCCAGGTCATGGCGAGCCACTTCCCCATGCAGGCGGTGCTGCAGGGGCGCTCGACGAGTTTCACGAGCCTGAACCTCTCGGCCCGGCGAATGGTCATGGACCGGCGGGGGAACGTCTCGATCTCCGTGTCGGACCCCTTCAACATGAACCGGTTCAACCAGGCCATGACGGACCCCACCTTCATTCTCGAGAGCCGGAGCACGAACCGTTCGCGAATGATCTCGCTGGGGTTCACGGTGAACCTGGGGCAGACCCCGGAGCAGCACTCCCGGGCGGTGGCGGGGCCCGACGGGGGTGGCGACCTGATTCCGGTGCCGGGCGGGGAATGAAATCCGGCCCCGCCCCCCGGTGCCTCGGGGGGCGGGGCCGGTGCTCCCGGGGGATCGGGAGGGGTCCCGGGGCCGGCGTCAGTAGTCGCCGATTCCCGGGATCCTCCGGAGTTCCACGTCGTAGGTGCTGAGGGTGATCCGGTCGTTGTAGCTCCCCCGCAGGTGGGTCATGGAGAGGGCGCCCATTCCATTGATCCCGAAGGTGCGCTCGCCCCCCTGGACCAGCCGGGTCCAGGTCATGTTGTACTGCGTCGGACCCCAGTTCCCCGACATGAAGCTCGAGGTGCCGTTCGCGTGGTAGACGCGCCCCGTGATCCGGCCCGATTCCTCCTGGTTCGTCACCTCGATCTCGTAGAGGAAGTCCCCGGTGCTCCGCCGGCAGACCCGCCACGCGCCGACCACGGAGGCCGGGATCGCCGGGTCCCCCCCGGCCACCTCCACCGTGGTGCTCCCGGACACCCCGCCGGAGGAGGCGGTGACGAGGGCGCTCCCGGGGCTGTGGGCCTTCGCCGTGCCCCCTGCGTCCACGCTCACGATGCACGCGTCACTGCTCTGCCAGGTGAACTCGATCCCGAGCATCTCGAGGCCGAACTGGTCGAAGCCCCGGGCCACCATTTCCCGGAGCTGTCCCGCCACGAGGGCGTCGGGGACCGGGGCGACCTCGATCGAGGTGAGGACCGGAGGCTCCGGCGGCTCCTCGTCGTCGCCCCGGATGACCACGAGAACGTTCGCGCTCCCGGGAACGGTGGACCCGTCGGGTGCGGTGGCGTCGACGTGCACCTCGACCAGGTGGACCCCGACGGAGAGGTCGCTCCGGACGAGGGTGGCCCCGGTCCCGAGCTGCATGTCCCGGGAGCTGAACCACGCGAAGCTCGCCGGCACCGGGGCCCCGCCCAGGGTGGCGCTGGCCTGGAAGGTCACCGGCTCGCCCTCGTCGTAGTGGGAGAGCCCGTCGGGAGCAAGGATCTGCACCTCCAGCCGGGAGGGGGGCGTGAAGTCCGGGAGTTCCCGGAGCGCCGGTCGGGGGGATGGGTCCCCGAAACGCGCGCACCCGATCTCCAGGTTCCCCGGCTCGCGGGTCAGCACGCTCCCGTTCTCGTCGAGGGCCCAGACGCAGTTGAAGGCCCGGTCGGTGGGGGAGCCGAAGTGGGTCCGGGAGGTGGCGCGGAACACCGCGACCCCCACCGACACGTGGTCGTCTCCGTCGTGCCGCACCACCGTGTTGCCGACGAGGTCGAGGAACCGCTCGCCTGCATCCGGCCCCGAGGCCTGGAGCGCCGGCGTCCGGATCACGACCCCCTCCCCCGTGTTTGCAAGCACGAGCTGGCCCAGGGCGTAGCCTCCGGCCCCCACGATGAACTGCTCCGTGGTGCCGTGGAAGACGGTGCGGTGGTCGACGCCGGTGCCCCGGATCACCTCCGGGCCCATGAGGTCCCCGCTGATCCAGAGTGTGCCCCCCTCGAAGCGGGGGCGCCACCGCCGCATGTCCACCGTGCCGGCCACGACCCGGTCTCCCTCGGCCATCCAGAGCATGCCGCCCTCGACGCCGGGGGTGGCCAGGATCGCACCCACCTCGAGCACGTTTCCTGCGATGCGGAGGTTCCCCGCCTCCATGAAGAGACCGCCGCGGATGCGCACCCAGGGGTCACCGATGCGGACGTCGGGACCTTCCACTGCCACCGTCTGATAGTCCAGGTCCGGCACGGGCTGGTGGCCGTCCGCCCCCCCTCCCCCGGCGAAGATCGTGCGCTCCACGAGGTAGGGGACGCCGTCTGCGGCTGCGAGGGTGCGCGTGACGCGAAGCTCCGGCGCCTGGAGCGCCCCGCGAATGAAGGCATCGCGCACGTCGAGACGGTGGCCGGCGCTCACGGTGATCCGGCCTCCCACCCCTGCATCCCCCCAGGAAAGATCCGAGAGGCGGGCACTCCGGGCGAAGTTCACGACCCCGGTGTTCCGGGTCTCGAGGTGTGCCAGGTAGCTTCCCCCGGGGCCCGGGTCCGCGAAGGAGACCACCTGCTCGGTCCCCATCCCGGCCATCACCACCAGGTGGTTCCCCGAGGCGCGAAGGGCGTCGGGCCGCGTGTCCTGCGAGAGGTTTCCGTGGAGGGTCAGAACACCGCGCCGGAGGGTAGGCTCCTCCCCCGCGCCGCCCGAGAAGCGGGCGCTCCCCTGCACCGTGACCCGGCCCTGGATGTCGTCCATCACGAGGCGCCCACCCGTGCCTGCGGTCTCCAGGTTCCCCTGCACCACGAGGGGGTGGGCCCCCACCTCGAGGGCTGCGTCGGAGCCGTTCACCTGGAGGTCCCCGGTGACCGTGAGGGGACCGGTGAGGCGCACCTCGCCCCGGGGCACGAGGAGGTCCGGGACCGTGCCGAAGACCGACTGGACCCCTCCCCCCTCGAGGACCACCGAGCGCCCCTCGCCCACCACG
>JBJHCE010000113.1:0-9811 GCA_050485865.1 Gemmatimonadales bacterium
CACCGGCCCGCTCGTGCCACCCTTCGGTGAGGCGCTTCATGAACTGCTGGAGCGGCTCGTGCCGGAACCCGGCCTCGTCACGCATCTGCCGGACCACCTCGGTCCAGCTCCCGCGAAAGGAGAGCCCTCCCGGGAGGCGGACTGCGACCAGGACGTCGTCCTCCGGGTCCTCCCCCTCCTGGAAGAGCTCGAGCTGGTTCTCGTCGCGGAGCGCCCACGGGGTGTCGCCCCCGCCCACGAGTGCCTCGACCTCGGCCAGGAGGCGTTCCACCGGGTCGTCGTCCAGCCGCTCGAGCTCCATGAGACGGAGGTGCCAGGGCTCGAGGCGCGGGTCGTCCTCCTCCCAGTGGAGCACCCCGGACTTGAGCTCCAGGAGGCGGTAGAGGGCAAGGGGGTCCCAGTGCTCCGCCGGGGGAACCCGTTCGAACTCCCGGAGGGCCCCCACGCTGTCGCCCCGGTCGTAGAGCACGTGCCCCAGGTACACCCGGGCCTCGTGGAGGTCGGGCGCGATGCGGAGGGCGCGGCGGAGCTGGCGCGAGGCCCCCACCTCGTCGCCCAGGCGGTGCAGGGCGTAGGCCAGCGCTGCGGCGGCCTCCGCCGAATCCGGGCGGGCGGCGGCGAGGCGGGCAAAGGTGTCGCGGGCGCGGGCGTGGAGCCCTTCGCGGTAAAGGGCCCGGCCCATGGTGAGCATGAGCTCGACGTCGTCGTCGAACCCCATACCGGTCACCTGGTCGAAAAGCCGGAGGGCCTCGGACGTGCGCCCCAGGCGAAGGAGGACTTCGCCCATGCCGACCATGGCGTCCTCGTGGCCGGGCTCCATTCCCAGCGCGTGATCGAAGGCCTGGCGGGCCCAGGCGAATTCCTCGCGGGCGAGCCGGGCGTAGCCGAGGCCGACGTAGAGCTCGACGGCGTCCGGATAGAGGGCGAGGCCCTCCTTCAGCGTCTCGAGGGCCCCGTCGTAGTCCCCGTCGTTGTAGAGATCGTGTGCGCGCTCGTCGTACTCTTCTGAGGTCCAGAAGCCGTCGGGCATCGCGGGGGGTTCTCCTTGGCGGGGCGCGAACGGCCGGCACCGTGGGGGCGGGCCGACCCGGGAGCGTGGGTGCAATCTACCGTCCCCGAAGGGAACGAGAAAGGGTGGAATTCCCGAGGGAATCCCACCCCTTTCGTGCTCCTTGATCCGGCCGCTTCTCCGGCCCCGGACCGCGGCGCGGTGCGGGGGCGGGAACCGGCGCGGAAACAGGCTCAGCCGATCGAGCCCTCTCCGGCGCCGGCACCCACCGGCTCGGGGGTCTCCTCGGCCTCCGCAGGCTCGTTCGTCACGACGGCGGAGCCGAGCCCCGGACGCCCGTGAGGAATGGCCGGCCGGCAGAACCGCATCCCAACGGCGTAGAGTTCCTTGAGGTCGCTGTCCGACAGGTCGGGGTAACGCTCACCCAGGTACTCCATCGTCTCGTCCATCCAGTGCTTCTGCTCGTCCTCGGCAGCCTGGAGGACACCACACCGGTTGATGTGGCTGAAGAGCTCGTCGCGCGCGCGGTCCTTGAGCTTGTTCTTGTCGGTCATGAAATCTCCCGTCTATGCTTCCGGCCCGGAAGGGGACGCCCTCCCGCCTGCCCTGAAACTGTGGTGCTTGTACAGCAACCGAAGGTAGCGGATTTGCAACAGGACCTCAACCGCGGCCCCCTGCCTCGTGGGGGGCGACCGGGCGCCGCCTCGTCGTTACCTTGGTCCGTGCCGCCGGTCCACTCGCCGGCCGTTCCGTGGCCCGCACTCGGGCCCCCGCAGGGGCCCCTGGACGGCACCCCCACCGCACCCCGAAGCGATCCCCCCTGGAGTCCCGATGCACGTACAACTCGCGATGGTCTGCGACGAAGCCACCATGCGCCCCGACGGCAAGATGGACGTCGAGGGCGTCTTCAACGACCTGGCGGCCCCCGGTTTCCCGGCCCGCCAGGAGCGGATGGTCCTCGTCACCACCATCGAGTGGGACCGGGGCGACGAGGGGCGGAACACCTTCAAGGTCGAGCTCGTGGGTCCGGACGGGCGCCCCTCCGTCACGGTGGACGGCGAGACCGAGGTGGACCGGCGCGATCCCGATCGCCCACCCCCGCGCACCCGGCTCATCCTCCCTCTCGAGAACATCGTCTTCCCGAGGCCGGGAAAGTACACGTTCGAGATCCGGGTGAAGGGGAAGAAGCTCCGCGGCCCCTCCCTCTTCCTCCTGGAAGCCGACCCGGCACCCTGACCCCCGGAGGACGCCGGGACCGGGGCCCGGTCAGCGCCCCGAGTCGGTGACCCGCACCCCCGCCGGCACCTCGCCGCCGGTGAAGGCCCGGAGCGGGCGCCCCGGCGTGTACTCGCGCAGGTGGAGCGAGAGGTTCATTCCCGGCACCCGCGACTGCATGTACACCATGATCCGGCGGTTGTCGTCGGTAAAGTGGATCTCCGCCGAGCCCCCCTCGCTGAAGATCCCGCGGGTCTTGATGATGGGCTGCACCACGATGGTGTTGAAGGTCCCCGCCGGCACCGTGATCCGGTCCTTCCGGAGCACCCGGATCACCACGGGGTTCCGGTCGGGACGGAAGTACTGGTTCAGCGTGTAGGTGCGCCCCACCTCGAGGGGAAGGGTCCGGGCGTAGTACACGAAGGAGATGTCGTCGAGCGGGAGCGAGGTGATCATGTCGCCCTCTTCCTCGCCGTCGGCCCGGACAAAGCGCCGCTCGGCGTGGAAGAAATCGAACTGCCGGTGCCGCTGGGTCCGGAGCTCGTCCTGGTCCTGGATGAAGCGGTGAGCCGCCAGGGTGTTCACGTCCATCCACGACTCGAAGAGGTTGTCGACCCGCGCCACGAAGCGGAGGCCGCCCTTGATCCCCATCGACACGTGGTACGCGCGGTTCCCCCGGATCGTCTCGATCCCGTGGACCTCCATGTGCCCGGCACCCACGCTGATGGCGCCGAGCTTCACCTGGTACTCCATCCGCTCTCCCACGCCGAAGGGGGTGGCCGCCGGCTGGGCCACCGCACCCATCTGGGGCAGATCCTGCCCTTCGAGCGCGCCGCCCACCCCTGCGGCGGGAGCCAGGGCCGGGGCTACGGCGAGGGCGCCCAGGAGCGCCGCGGCACGGTGCACCGACGTTCGGAGCCCAGCCACCCGGAACCCTCCCCCGGTCCTCATGCCGCCTCCGCAGGGGGTGCCGCATCCCAGCGCAGGCGACGAAGCGGGAGAAGCCCCTTGAGCTCTTCCATCGCCCGGAACCGTGTGGGACGTGGGCGGTGGTCCACCCGGAGCTGCACCGGCGCATCCTCCACCCGCCGGGCGTGGGGGGCGGCCCGAGCCAGGAGCTCCACGTTCGCCGCCCAGCACCCCGCCGGCCGGGCGCGGCCCTCCACCTCCGCATCCGCATCGCGGAAGCACTTCCGGAGCACCACGACCCGGTACGCCCGAAAACCCGAGAAGGGGTCCGTTACCGGAACCCCGCGTCCGAGCACGAAGCGCGCGGCCCGCCGGGTCCACCGGAGCCCCCGGGGGAGCGCGGTGTCGTCCACCCGCCCGGCCACCAGGTCCGCCCCACCCTCCACGGCCTTCACCATGGCCACCAGGTCCTCGGGGCTCTCGGTGAAGTCGCCCTGGAGGAGCACGGCCACGTCGCGCTTCGGGTACGCCGAGCGCACGGTCACGTCGCGGAGGAGCCGCTCCGCCGCCGCACCGTAGCCGAGCCGCGCCTCGCTCCGTTCGATCCGGAGTGGAAGGAGGCGCCGGTACCGGTCCAGCACCTCGGGGGTCCCGTCGGACGAGGCGTCGTCAAGCACGTGGATTTCGTAGTCCCGCCCGAACTCGGCCATCACCTTGCGGATCTTCCAGAGGAGGATCCCGATGGTGGCCGCTTCGTCGTGGACCGGAATGCAGATGTGGATCACCGTGGCTCCCCTTCGGAGGGGTCTCGGGAGGGTTCTTTCGGGGATGCGAGGGAGTCCGGCCCCCTCGGTTCATCCGCCGTGGGGGCGCCGTCGCTCCCCGCGTTCCGGGCGGATCCGGGTTCTCCGGAGCCTGCAGGTGGTACAGCATCCCCGGGGTCCGGTTCCTCGGCGCCCGCATCGGGAGCCGGCCGGGTCTTCCAACGCTTGTGGGCCCAGAGATACTGTTCCGGTGCCTCGCGGATCGCTTCCTCGAGCACCGAAAGATAACGGGCGAGGAACGCCCGCGCCCCCTCCTCACCGGGCTCGGGGGGATCGAGGGGCCGGATCCGGATCCGGTAGCGGGACCTCGCCCCGGGCAGCCGGATCGCGGTGGCAAAGGCCACGGCGGCCCCGGTGCGCACGGCAAGGAGCGCCGGGCCCCGGGCGGTGGACGCGTCGGTCCCGAAGAAGGGAACGAAGAGCCCGCCCCTCCGGACGTTCTGGTCGGCCACGAGGGCCACGGCCCGCCCGGAGGTGAGGGACCGGAGAATCCGCTTCGTGCCTCCGTCCCGGTCCACCACCCGCATCCCCAACTTCTCCCGGGTCCGGTTCACCCGGGCATTGAAGAGGGGGTTGTTCTGCCGGCGGGCCACCACGTCAATGGGGATCTCCCGCACGGCCATGGCGGCGCCCCCGATCTCCCAGTTCCCCAGGTGCCCGGTGAGGAGCACCACCCCCCGTCCGTGGGAGAGGGGTTCCCGGAGGTATTCGATCCCCTCCACCTCGGTGCGCTCCCAGACCTCGCGGGGGCCGAGCTTTCCCAGGCGGAGCAGGGCGATCCCCTCCCGCCCGAGGTGGGCGTACGAGGCGGCGGCGGTGCGCCGGATCCAGGAAGCGTCGGCCCCGGGAAAGGCCCGGCGGAGGTTCCCCTCCACGACCCGCCGCCGGATCCGGAGCGCGCTCCCGACGAGCCTCCCCAGGGCAGCGCCGAGCACCATGGCCACGGGCTCGGGAAGAAGGCGGACGGCGCCCTCAACGCTCCGGATGAGGAGATCCTGCAGGCGGTGGCCCGGCGAGGCGGTCCGGCGGCGCCCCCCCAAGGTCACGACCCCTGGAACTGGAGGTCGTGGAGGTGCCGGTAGAGCCCGCCTTCCGCCAGGAGCTCCTCGTGCGTGCCCCGCTGGACCACCCGTCCGGCCTCGAGGACCAGGATCCGGTCGGCGCGCTGGATCGTGGAGAGGCGGTGGGCAATGACGAAGACGGTGCGCCCCTCGACGAGACGGTCCATGGCATCCTGCACCAGCCGCTCCGACTCCGAGTCCAGCGCCGAGGTGGCCTCGTCGAGGATCAGGATGGGGGGGTTCCGGAGAATCGCCCGGGCAATGGCAATCCTCTGGCGCTGCCCTCCCGAGAGCTGGGTCCCGCGCTCGCCCACCACGGTGTCGTACCCCTTCGGAAGCCGCGCGATGAAGGGGTGCGCGTGGGCAGCCCGGGCGGCGCCCTCGAGCTCGGCGTCCGACGCATCGATCCCGTAGGCGATGTTGGCCCGGACCGTATCGTGGAAGAGGACCGTCTCCTGCGAGACGATGCCGAGTCGGCGCCGGAGCGACCCCATGGAATACTCCGCCAGCGGGGCGCCGTCCACGAGGATCCGCCCCCCGGTCGGGTCGTAGAAGCGCCCCAGGAGGTCCATGAGGGTCGTCTTCCCCGCCCCGCTCGGACCCACGAGGGCCGTGACCGATCCGGCGGGGGCCACGAAGGAGATCTCCTCCAGCACCGGCTCCCCTTCCCGGTAATGGAAGGAGACACGGTCGAAGGTGATCCCTTCCTTCACCCCGGTGAACTCCCGGGGGCCGTCGCGGTCATGGACCTCCACCGGTGCATCCAGGAACTCGAAGACCCGCTCCGAGGCCACGAGGCCGGGCTGGATGATCGCCGGGAGCTTCCCCAGGTACTTGACCGGGGAGTAGAGCTTCATCGAGAAGGCGAGGAAGACGATGAACTCCTCCGCCGAGAGCGCACCCCCCTGGAGGACGAGGCGAGTCCCGTACCAGAGAATGACCACCGTGCCCAGCGCCGACATGGTCTCGGTGAGCGGATGCGAGAGCGCACGCCACCGCTCGGTGCGCACGAACGCCTTGAAGTAGGCCCAGGTGAGGACCCCGAACCGCTTCCGCTCGTGGTCCTCCGCGCCCGAGGCCTTCACGAGGCGGATCCCCGAAAGGGTCTCCTGGATGTGGGAGTTCACCTCGCCGGCCAGGTTCAGGATCGACTGGTCTCCCTTCCGCACCCGGCGCAGGAGCGGCCCCCACACCGCCGCGATGATGGGAAGGACCACGAGGGCGGCGAGGAGGAGCTCCCAGGAGAGGAGCACCATGATGAGAAGGGCCGCCGCGAGCTCGAAGACCGACGAGATGATCTTCGCGAGCTCCTTCGTCACGAGGGTCCGGAGCTGCTCCACGTCGTGGGTGAGACGCGACACGATCTGTCCCACCCGGGTGCGGCCGAAGAACGACAGGTCCAGCTCGACCAGGTGGCCATAGACCTCGTTCCGGAGGTCCCTCGTCACCGCCTGCTCGATCCAGGCCACGAGGTAGTTGCGGAGGAAGTCGAAGATGTTCTTGAAGAGGAACACCACCAGGAGGAAGAGGATGATCCCCTGGATCGCCTCGGCGGGCGGGCCCCCCAGGTCCACGAACCGCCCGAGCGTGGTGTCGAGCCCCCATTCGAGCCACCCCCGGGACCCCTCGGCCAGGGGCTCGGTGGACCCGTCCGCCGCAGCAGCAGCGGCCGCACCCCGTGCCGCCCGCCCTTCCGGATCCGCGAAGAGCGTCTCGAGAAAGGGAATGAGGAGCGCGATCGAGAAGGCGTCCAGGGCCGCGAAGAGGAAGGTGGCCGCCACCGCCACCCCGAAGATGGGGAGGTAGGGGCGGAGGTACCGGAGAATGCGGAAGTAGCGCGTCAACGCAGGGAGGCCGTCATCGGGGGCGGGGAGTGAGCATCGCCACCGGAACGATCATCTCCTCGGGCGAGATCCCGCCGTGGAGAAAGGCATCGCGGTAGCGGGCCTGGTATTCCCGAAGCTTCGTCGGGTACACCATGAAGTGGTCCTCGAGGGCGATCACGTAGCTCGTGCCGAGGCGTCCCGGGGGGAGGCGCAGGTCCGACGGGTCGTTCGTGGCGAAGACCGTGGAGGCGTCCTCGGCACGGAGATCCTGGCCGAACTTGTAGCGGAGATTCGAGGTGGCGTCGCGCTTGGCAAAGACCGTGGTGGGGCGCCGGCAGAGGATCGAGCCGTGGTCCGTGGTGAAGACCACCCGGGTCCCGCGGGCCGCGGCCTCGCGGAGGAGCCCGAAGAGCACCGAGCGCTCGAACCAGGTGCGGGTGAGGTCGCGGAGCGACCGTTCGTCGCGGGCCATCTCCATGAAGACCGGGGACTCGGCCCGGGTGTGGATCACGAGGTCCATGAAATTGAAGACGAGCGCGATCACCTCCGTGTCGTTCCCGAGGGCGGTCCGCACCCGGGCCCGGAGCTGCTCTCCCTCGCGGTCGGAGAAGACCTTCTCGTAGTGGACGCTCACGTCGCGCCCGGCCTCCCTGCGAAGCTGTTCCTTCAGGAGTTCGTCCTCGAAGGCGTTCAGGCTCCCCTCGTCGTCGAAGCTCCCCCACCAGGCGGGGTGGTCCTTCGCGATCCGGTCTGGAAAGTGCCCCGAGAAGATGGCGTTCCGCGCGTAGGGTGTGGCGGTGGGAAGGATCGAGTAGTGGAGAACCTCCTCCACGTCGAAGTGGGGGGTCAGGAGGGGAAGCATCACACGCCACTGGTCGAGGCGCATGCAGTCCAGCACCACGAAGAGGATCGGGTCCCGGTCGAGGCGGGGGACCAGGAAATGCGAGACCACGTCGGGCGAAAGCACGGGGCTCCCCTCCCGGTCGTGCATCCACTCCGGGTAGACGTCGCGGATCCAGAGCCCGAAGTCGCGGCGGAGGTCGGAGAGGAGGGCATCCACCGTGTCCAGGAGGCCGTCCTCACCCGCGGCCTCGAGGCGGAGGTGCCAGTCCACGAGCTCGGAATAGAGCGACTGGAAGTCCTCGGCCTCGTGGGCCTCCTGCCGGAGCTCGCCCAGGCGGGGCCAGCGGGCGGCGAAGTCCTGGGCCACCTGCTGCTGCCGGATCGAGGACCCCTCGAGGATGCGGGTCACCGCCGACAGGACCTGGAGGGGGCTCGCCGGCTTCACCAGGTAGTCGTCCACCCTCCGGCCGATGGCCTCGGTCATGGTCCGGTCCTCTTCGGACTTCGTGATCATGACCACCCGGGCGTGGGGGTCCTCGCGCCGGAGGATTTCGAGCACCTCGAGCCCCCGGAGCCCCGGCATCTGCTCGTCCAGGAGAACCAGGTCGTACGGGCTCGCCCGGAGGAGCTCGAGGGCGTCGTCGCCGTTCGGCACGGCATCCACCGAGTACCCCCGCTGCTCCAGGAAGAGGAGGTGGGGTTTCAGAAGGTCGATCTCGTCGTCGACCCAGAGGATGCGGCGGGGGGGGCGGGGCATGGTGCCAAAGCTACCCGTTGGGGGGAGCGGGGCCAAGAAGTCCGGGGCGCACCCGTGGCCCTGCACGGGGAACTTTGTCCCGCGCACCGGGGTCGGGAGAAGGTCGCCCGTTCCCGCAGGCTCCCCCCTGACCCCAAGGAAAAGGACGCGCAGATGAAGACGCCTCGATTCCGGGCCCTGGCCCTCGTGTTCGGCGCCGCCGCCTTCCTGGCCGTGGAGGCCGCTCCCGCCCTCGCCCAGGACGCCGGGGCCGCAGACCGCGCCACCCTCGAGGCCGCCGTCGTGAACCACGAGCGGACGGCGGACCGGACCCGGGCCGAACTCCAGGGGCTTTTCGCCCACGAGCGTGTGCAGGCCGTGGCGGCCCAGCGGGGCATCGACCTCGAGCGGGTCGCCGAGCGGGCCGCGACCCTCTCCGACGAAGAGCTCGCCCAGGTCGCCCCCCTCGTGGCCGAGAGCTCTGCGGCGGTGGCCCAGAGCCGGACGATCACGATCAGCGTCTACACGATCATCATCTTTCTCCTGATCCTGATTCTCATCACCTGACGCGACCGGGGCACCGGGGCGTGCCTTCACCGTGAGCGCCGCTTTCGCCCTCCTCCTCGCCCTGCTCCTCTTCGAAGGAGCGCAGCTGCGGACCCCACCGCCTCCACCGTGCGATGCCGCGGTGGAGGCGGCGGCGCGTCGGGGAGCGGAGGGGGACAGGGCGGAGGCCATGGCCCTCGCGGAAGAGGCGCTCCGCCGCTGCCCCGACCACGCCTCTCTCCTCTGGGAACTCCTGGGGACCCTCCGGTACCTGGACGACGACCCCGCGGGCGCGCTTCGGGCCTGGAACCGGGCCGGTCGCCCCCGCATCACCGAGGTGGCCCCCGGGCTCCCCCTGGACGCCCGGGCCCTCGGCCTCGAGCCCGGAAGCCTCCTCACCCCCGGGAGACTCGACCGGGCACGGACGCGCCTCGAGGCCCTTCCCACCGTGGCCCGCGCCCGGGTGGACTACCGGCCGGTGGAGGGAGGAGGCGCCCGGGTGGAGGGGGCGGTGACCCGTCACCCGCCCCACACCCTCGGGAGGGGGGACCTCCCCGCCCATGGGCTCCGGGCCCTCGGCGGCCGCCTCGAGCTTTCGGCCTCGGACCGCCTCGGGAGCGGCGAACGGGCCGTCCTTTCGGGACTCGTGGACCGGGGGTTCCGGGAGGGCGCGCTCCACGTGAAGCATCCGGTTCCGGGGGCCCCGGCGGCGGTCGCGGCGTGGGAAGTCCGGCACCAGGTCGTCCGCCCCGTTGCGGGCGCGGGCGTGGGGGCGGGCGAGCGGCTCGCGCGTACCGGGGTCCGCGCGGGCTTCCGGCCGCCGCCGGGCGGGTTGGGCCTGT
>JBJHCE010000114.1:0-9806 GCA_050485865.1 Gemmatimonadales bacterium
CGGGCCATGGCCGCCCGGCTTACCCACGACGACGAGGGAGAGGAGCCCTTCACTGCGGCCAAGGCGCGCTGACCCGGCGAGGGGGGGGCGCCCCGGTGCGGCCCCGGGTCCTCCCCCTACCCCCGCAACCGCTCCTCCAGGGCCTCCGGGCCCGAGGGGAGGGCGCCGGTCAGGTTCTCGCACCCGTCTTCCGTGACCAGGACATCGTCCTCGATCCGGACCCCGATCCCGCGCCACCGTGCGGCCGGGTCCGGGTCGAGGGCGTCTCCGTCCTCGAAGAGCCCGGCCGGGGGGAAGTAGAGCCCGGGCTCGACGGTGAGGACCATTCCGGGCTCGAGCACCCGTGGAGCGCCGTTCACCACGTAGTCACCGGGGTCGTGGGTGTCGAGTCCGAGCCAGTGGCTCGTGCGATGCGGATACCAGGACGCGAGGGCGCCACCGGCCCGGGCCTCATCCGGGTCCCCCTCCACGATCCCGAGGTCGACGAGGCCCCGGGCGAGGACGGCGGCCGCCGCCTCGTGGACGTCCTCGACCGTGGCCCCGGGGCGCACGGTGCGCACCCCCGCGGCCCGGGCTTCGTCCACGATCCGGCAGATCTCCCGCTGGGCCTCCGAGAATCCTCCCGAGGCGGGGAAGCTCCGGGTGATGTCCCCCGCGTAGAGCCCGAACTCGGCGCCGGCGTCCACGAGGAGGAGGTCGCCCTCCACGATGGGGGCGTCGTTCGCCCCGTAGTGGAGCACGCACGCGTTCCGCCCGGCTGCCACGATGGGGGCGTAGGCGGGGCCGGTGGCGCCGGTCTCCCGGAAGGCCCCGAGGAGTGCCGCCTCCACCTGGTACTCGTGGGTCACCCCCCTGCGGACCCGGTCGAAGGCCGCCTCGAATCCGGCCACCGAGGCAGCGGCGGCGGCCCGGAGCAGGGCGATCTCCTCCGGGTCCTTCCGGAGCCGGAGCTCGTCGAGGATCCCTCCGGGGTCCACGAGCCCCCGGGGCCCCGTGCCGGTCTTTCCGCCCCGGGCCCGGGCCATGGAGAGGGCGTCCAGCGCCGCCCTGAGGACCGTGGTCCGTACCCCGGCGCCTGCATCGGGTCCACGCCCGGGCCTGACATGGAGGAGGTCGGCGCCCGCCAGGAGCCCCGGGAGTTCCCCGGACATCCGCGAAAGGGGACGCACCTCCGGAAACCCGAGGGCCCGGGCCGCGCCCTCCGGCCCCTTCCGGACCCCGGTCCACCGCTCCGCCGCCGGGTCCCGGTCGGCCACCCAGAGAATCTCCCGCGCCTCGTCGGCGAACCCCCGGAGGAGAAGGAGGGCGTCGGGCTCCTTCCACCCGGTCAGGTAGAAGAGCTCGGAGTCGGGGCGGTAGGGGAGCTCGGAATCGCCGCTCCGGTAGCCGCGGGGTGCCGACGGAAGGAGCATGGCCCCATCCCCCAGGCGGGCGAGGGCGCGCTCCCTGCGCCGGAGGAAGGTGGCAGGATCTGGGGCGGACATCGGACTGGGGGGAGGGGAGACGGGGGGCCGGTCGGAACTCCCGGCGGCGGGAAGGATAACGTATCCCGCACCCCCGGCCCTCGACAACGCGGGTCCCCCGGGGCCACATTGCCCCGGCTCCCCCCGACCGCGACCGAGGCCGCCTCCCTGGACGGGAGCGTGGGCCTCCCCTGCCCCGAGCCCATGACCCGCCTGACCCGAACGCTTCTCGCCGCCAGCCTTCTCGGCGCCCTCGTCCTTCCCACGACGGCGGCCCACCTCCCGGGCCAGACCCCCGGCACCGCGCCGCCTGCCCTGGACACGGTCCCGCCGGGGGACACGATTCCCGGCGACACGATCCGCCCGGACACGATCCGGAGCGACACCATCCAGGGTGACACGATCACCCCGGTCCGGGTCGAGGGGGTCGTGGTGACGATCCTCCGGAGCCCGATCCAGGTGGACCGGGCCCCATTTGCCGTGTCGGTGATCCAGGAGGAGCTCACGGAGCGCGGGCGCTCGGCCTCGTCCATCGAGGAGGCGCTCCAGGGGCTTCCGGGCGTCCAGGTCCAGAACCGGTACAACGCGGCCCTGGGCGAGCAGATCTCGATCCGGGGGTTCGGGGCGCGCTCCCAGTTCGGGGTGCGGGGAATCCGGATCCTGGTGGACGGGATCCCCGCCACGCTCCCCGACGGGCAGGCCTCCCTCGACCACCTGGACCTGGGATCCCTCGGGCGCGTGGAGGCGCTCCGGGGACCGGGGGCGGCCCTCTACGGGAACGCCGCCGGGGGCGTGCTCCACTTCCGGACCCGATCCCCCGCCGCCTCCCCCTTCCGGCAGGAGCTCCGGTTCGTGGAGGGGGACCACGGGATGCGGCGGCTCCAGGCCACCACCTCGGGGACCCTGGGAACGCGCTCCTACCTGGTGAGCCTCTCGCGCTACGACTGGGACGGGTTCCGGGTCCTGGCAGGCGGCCCGGGCGAGACCTACGGGAGCGCGAACCGTAACCAGGCGAACGCCACCTTCACCACCCCGCTCCTCGGAGGGGAGCTCCGCCTCGCGGCCAACTACCTGGATCTCGAGTCCGAAAACCCGGGATCCCTGACCCGCGCGGACTACCTCCTGGGCGACCGGAGGGCCTTCCCGGGCAACGTGAACCAGCGGACCGGGAAATCCATTCACCAGGAACAGCTCGGCCTCGCCTGGGCCGGCGGGGTGCGGGGGCGCGAACTCGAGGTGGCGCTCCACGGGATCCGCCGGGAGCTCTCCAACCCGACCCCGGCGGCGATCATCGACCTGGACCGGTTGGCCGGAGGCGTGCGGGCCCTCCTCCGGGTCGAGCACCCGGGGCCGGCGGGGAACGTCTGGTGGGCCGTGGGCTTCGAGTCGGAGTTCCAGTCCGACGACCGGATGAACTTCGCCAACGCGGGCGGCGAGCGGGGGGCCCTCCGGATCGACCAGAAGGAGCGGGTATCGGGGGGGGCGGTCTTCGTCCAGGCCCTCCTTCCGATCAACCAGGTCCTGGACGTGATGACGGGGCTCCGCTACGACCGGATCCGCTTCACCGCCGACGACCGCTTTCCCCGGGACCCCGACGAACCCACCGGCACCGGCGAGCGGACCCTGGACTCGGCATCCCCCTCGTTCGGGCTCCACGCGGCCTTCCATCCGGCCCTCGGCGCCTACCTGAACCTCTCCACCGCCTTCGAGACGCCCACCACCACGGAGCTCGCGAACCGGCCGGAATCGGCGGGCGGCTTCAACCCCGACCTGGACCCGCAGGTGGGGATCACCGCCGAACTCGGTGCACGGGGCGAGCTCGGATCCGTGGCCGCGTGGGAGGCGGCGTTCTACCACACCGTGCTCTACAACGAGCTCGTCCCCTTCGAGGTGGAGGCGGCCCCGGGCCAGGTCTACTTCCGGAACTCCGGGCGGTCGGAGCGGGAGGGGATGGAGCTCGCGCTCCAGTTCAGCCCCGACGAGTTCATCCGGGGGAGGGTGACCCTCTCCACGAACCGGGCCCGCTTCCGGAACTACGCCGTGGGTGACGTGGACTACTCGGGGAACCGGGTCCCCGGTATCTCTCCCCGCCGCATCGAGGGGCTCCTCCGGATCGGACCCGGCTCCTGGTCGGCGGAGCTCCGCGGCGAGTACCTGGCCGCGATGCCGGCCAACGACGCGAACGACGCCGACGCCTTCACCCCTTCCCGGCGGCTCCTCGATGCCCGCTTCGCCGTGAACGAGCTGAACCTTCTCGGTGTCAGGGTGAGCCCCTTCTTCGGGGTCACGAACATCGACAACCAGCTGCACACGAGTTCCGTGGCGGTGAATGCCTTCGGGGGCCGGTACTTCGAACCGGGCCCCGGGCGGAGTCTCTACCTGGGCGGCGCCATCGCCGTGGAGCGATGACGAGGCCCGAAGACGCGCCCGTGCGCGTCACCGACGCCCTCTACGAGGCGGCCCGCCCCATCTGGGAGGCGCAGCTCGAGCACCCCTTCGTCCGCGGCATCGGCGACGGCACCCTCGAGGAGGAGCGCTTCCGCCGCTGGGTGCTCCAGGACTACGGCTACCTGAAGGAGTTCTCCCGGATCTTCGCCTGGGCGGTGGCGAAGGCCGACCGCCTCGAGTCCATGGGATGGTACGCCCGGGTGCTGGACCTGACCCTGAACACCGAAATGGACCTCCACCGCCGCTACGCCGAGCGCTTCGGGATCGTACCCCAGGCCCTCGAAGCGGAGCCCATGTGGCCGACGACCCGGGCATACACCGACTTCCTCGTGCGCACCGCCGCAGACGGCGACATGGCCGACCTCCTCGCCGCCCTCCTCCCCTGCGCCTGGGGGTACGTGGTGGTGGGCCGGGCCCTGGCGGCCGGGGAGCTCCCGGAAGATGCGCGCTACGCGGAGTGGATCGAACAGTACGCCTCCGACGAGTTCGCCGGAGCGGCCGAGTGGCTCCGCGCCGAGCTGGACCGGGTGGCGGCCCATGCCGACCAGGAGAAGCGGCGGCGCCTGGAGGAGATCTTCGTGCTCTCGTCCCGCTACGAGCTCCGCTTCTGGGACATGTGCTGGCACGGGGAGGCCTGGTAGCGCGGGCCCCCGCGCGCGCTCAGCCCCCTCCGCCCACCGCGCAGAGCCCGGGGTCGTGACGGATCACGAGGGCGTTCACCACGGGCCTGGGCCCGGAGGGATCGGCGGGCCGGCTCACGACCCGGGCCCCCACCACCATGGTCGAGGACCCTCCCCCGTCCAGGTTCAGCGCATCGCGAACTCCGAGGGTCTCGAAGAGGGTCGCGAGCTCGTCGAGGGTCATCCCCTCCGAGACCCCCTCCCGGCGCCCGTCCACGACCACGATCCAGAGGCGCCCCCGGTCCGGGTCCCACCCCACAGCGGTCCGGGGATGCCGGGCGGAGGAGAAACCCGGGCGCTCGGCGGCCTCCAGGTCCCCGACCCGGGCCCCGGCGTCCAGGAGTCGCGGAAAGCCCGCCACGAGCTCGGTAAGCCCGTCGGGTTCGTCACGGGGGATCCACCATTCCCCGACCTTGAGGGAATCCCCGTCCCAGGTCACGTCGGAGATCCGGGGATGCACCCCGGGCCGCCAGGCGAAGACCGGGCGGGAGGTGCGGCCGCGTATGGCTCCCGCCGAGGCCTCGACCCCCAGCGCCTCGTTTTCCTCGGTGAAGAAGTCGCCGTTCACCGCGGCGAGGACCCCCGACTCGCCCTGTCGGACGAGCTCCGAGACCGGGAGGCGGGTGCTTCCCCGGGGCTCGAGTCCCACGACCTGGAAGCCGACCTCGCACCGCTCGCCCTCCACCTCGAGAAGATGCACGCTCCAGGGCTCCCGGGCGCTCCGGATGGACCGGTAGGTCACCCCGGGCGCAAGTTCCTGCAGGGTTGCGCGCCCGGGCTCGAGGAACCTTGCCGCCGCCTCGGGGAGCCCCTCCAGGGCATCGGGGGCGGTGCACCCGGTCGGAGCCGACAGGAGGAGCCCTGCGAGGGCGGCGAGCCGGGCCACCGGGCCGGGGCGGAGCGGGAATCCCTCCCACGGGCCCGCCGCCCCGGTTACCTTCCGTCGGGTTTCACCCCTCGCCGTCTCCGGTTTGACCCCCACACCCCCCGCCTCCATGGACCCTCGCTCCCGGAGCAGCCGCGGCACCACACGAGGCGCCTCGTGGCGTGCCCACCCCCTTTGCGGGGTGCTCGCGGCCACCTTCCTGTTCCTTTCCCCCTCGTTCGGGGTCGCCCAGGCAGGCGAGCCCACACGCCCGCAGGAGCGGGGTGAGCTCAGGCTCGGGGTCTCCCTGGGGGGGACGGGGTTCGTGGGGCTCATCACGGAGTATCGCCGGGGCGGTTGGTCAGGGGAACTGAACGTGGGGACGATCTCGTTCCGCGAGATCTCGGTTTCGGTGGTCGGAAAGCGGTACATCGGAAGCGGCACCTTCCAGCCCGCGATCGGCGCGGGGATCTGGTCGCTCTCGGCGTGGACGGAAGACGGAAGCGGGTCGATTCTCCTTGCCCGGGTCCCCCTGGCCGTGGACTGGCACGTGACCGGCGGACACCACCTGGGCTTCGAGGTGGCCATGAACCGAGCCCTCGTGGTGAACCGCCTCGACCCGGAAGATGATACGCCGCCGAACCGGACGATCGTTCCCCTCCCGGGACTCTACTACCGGTACGGCTGGGTCCCCTGACCCCGGGGAACCCCGCCGGATCACCGCCAGGGTTCCTCCTCTCCGTCGGGGGCATCCCACTCCTCCGCCAGGAATGCATCTTCCGCCTCCCGGATGGCATCCTCGTCGAGGGGTTCGTCGTCGTCCGCCTCCGCCTCCGCCTCCCGCAGCGACGCGGCCCAGGGCTCCCGCTCGAGGCGCTCGTCCCACCCGCCGTCCTTCCGGCGGCGCAGGGAAATGGCCCCCCCGATGAGGACCACGAGGCCGAGGAGGAGGAAGAGTACCGGGTCCATGGGTGTGCTCCCGTACGGGGTCAGGTGGACGCGCCGGCGCCGGGATCCACGTACTTGAGGCCGCTCCCGGTGTTGAAGAGCACGACCTCGTCGTCGGGGCCCAGGAGCCCTCGCGCCACGAGGGGGGGGACCGCCGCCACGGTGGCGCCTCCCTCCGGGGCCCCGAAGACCCCGGTGGTGCGTCCCATGTCCCGCACCCCCTGGACCATGGCGGCGTCGGAGACGGCAAGCGCGGCCCCCCCCGAGGCGCGCACCGCCCGGAGGATCAGGAAGTCCCCCACCGCCGACGGAACCCGGAGCCCGGAGGCCAGGGTCTCGGCGCCCTCCCAGAACCCCGCATCCTCCACGCCGGCCTCCCAGGCCCGGACGATGGGGGCACACCCCGCCGCCTGCACCGAGAACATCTTCGGGCGCCGGGTGTCGATCCACCCGAGGGCCTCCATTTCGTCGAAGGCCTTCCACATGCCGATGAGGCCGGTTCCGCCCCCGGTGGGGTAGACGATGGCGTCGGGGAGCCGCCCGCCGAGCTGCTCGAAGAGCTCGTACCCCATGGTCTTCTTCCCCTCGACCCGGTAGGGCTCCTTGAGGGTGGAGAGGTCCCACCACCCGTGCTCCTGCGCGCCCTTGCGGACGGCCTTCCCGCAGTCCGAGATGAGGCCGTCGAGGAGGGTGAGGTGGGCGCCGAGGGCGCGGATCTCCTCGAGGATCGGGATCGGGGTGTCCCGGGGAGCCACCACGTGCACGGGGAGCCCGGCCGCCGCCCCGTAGGCCGCGGCGGCACCGCCGGCATTTCCCGCCGTGGGAAGGGCCAGTGCAGTGGCGCCGAGCTCCTTTGCCCGGGACACGGCGAGGGCCATTCCCCGTGCCTTGAAGGACGCGGTGGGATTCTGCCCCTCGTCCTTCACGAGGATGCGCCCCACCCCGAGCTCCCCGGCGAGGCGAGGGGCGTCCAGGAGGGGCGTCCACCCCTCCCCGAGCCCCACCCGGGCCGCCGGGTCCCGGACGGGGAGGACCTCGGCGTAGCGCCAGAGATCGGCGCTTCGACCGGGAAGGGCGTCGGGCCGGAAGGTCGACCGGATCCCCTCCAGGTCGTAGCGGGCGAAGAGGGGGGCGCCGGCGGGAGAGAGGCCGTGGAGGCGTTCGCTCTCGAGGCGCTCGCCGGTCCGGGTGCACTCGAGGTACCGGGCGCCGGCGGTCCGGCCGGGAGGGTTCCGCAGCGTTGCGGAGGAGGGATGCTCGGGCATGGTGCGCTTCAGGAAGGGTCGGGGGGCCGGGGGCCCGGGGCGCTCGCCGGGGGGTGCGCAGGGTCCAGGCGCTCCGCATCTCCCGAAAGGATCCGGAAGCCGGCGTAGAGGAGGAGGAGGCTCACCGGGAGGAGGAGGACGTGGGGCTGGTCCACGTCGGAGGTGGCCTCGCGGGTGAAGGGGATCAGCGTCAGGACGAGGATGGCGCCGTTGTTCACGAAGTGGAGGAGCACGGCAACCCAGAGGGACCGGGTCTCCCAGACGACCCACGCGAGGACGATGCCGAGCCAGGCGGTGGGAAGGAAGCGGAAGACCGCCTGGGGCGCGTGCACGAGGCCGAAGAGGACGCCGGAAATGACGATGGCCCCCCACTTCGTGTACCGGGAGCGGAGACCCGAGAGGATCGCGCCCCGGAAGAGGACCTCCTCGCAGAGGGCCGGGAGGACCGCCACGAGAAGGAGGAGCCAGGCCATGCGGAGGGGGTCGTCGGTCTCGAGGAGCCCGGACATGGCCTCGAGGAACGCCTCCGGGATCGGGACCACGAGGCTCTGGAGCCAGGCGAGCATCCAGGCGATGGGGGTCGCCCCGGCGAGGAGGACGAGGCCGCCCAGGAGGTGCCCGCGCTCGGGGATCCGGAGGGAGAGGGTCGCCACCGGATCGTAGCCGCCGAGGCGCACGAAGAGGAGGGTTCCGCCCAGGAAGACCGTGAGCTGGGTGAGCGCGATCCCCACCTCGCCGAAGACGAGCTGGAAGGGGACGCCTGCCAGGAGGTACAGGAGCACCACGCCCAGGAAGAGCCGCAGGGCGCTCCCGGCGGTGGGGAGCCTGGGTGCGGCGGGGGCCCCGGAAGGAGCGGGCGAGCCCGGGGGATCGGCGAGGGGTGCGGGGGGTTCCATGGAGCCCGGAGGCTAACCGGAAGGGGGGGCACCCGACAAGACGCCGGAGCGGGGGCAGGCGGGGGCGGCGGGACGCACCCCGGGCAACGCTTTCGGGGTACCTCCGCATCTGATGGAGAAACGGACGGTGGGTGCCGGCCCCGGCCCCGCCCAGCCCCTCCCCGAACACGGTCATGCGCGTGACCGAACACCGACTGATCGAGCGGGCCGCCGAGGGAGATCCCCTGGCGGTCCGCACCCTCTACGAGCGCTACGCCCCGCGGGTGTACGCCGTCGTGCGGCGCATGGCCGGCGACGATGACACGGCACAGGACTGGGCGCAGGAGGCGTGGCTCAGGGTCTTCCGGGCGCTCCCCTCGTTCCGGGGGGAGAGCCGGTTCTCGACCTGGCTGCACAGGATCGCGGTGAACGCGGCCCTCCAGTCGATCCGGAAGTCCGGGACGCGGGAGCGCCGGGAGGGAGAAATGCCGGTCGAGGTGGCGGTGGCCCCGAGGACCCGGGACGTCCTCCTGGAGGCCCGGCTCGAGTCGGCACTCGACCGGGTGCCCGAGGGGATGCGGAAGGTCCTGATCCTCCACGACGTGGAGGGCTATACCCACGAGGAGATCGGAGAGCTCCTGGGGATCAACCCGGGGACGTCCAAGTCCCAGCTCTTCAAGGGGCGCGCGAAGATGCGCGAGCTCCTGCGCGGCACCGACGCCGCGGACATGGAAGGAGGAAGCGAAGCATGGAACACCTGACGACGGAGGCGCTGGCCCGCCTCGTGGACGAGGCGCCGACCCCGGAGGAGCGCGGGCACCTGAACCGGTGCCGGCGGTGCCGGGACGAGCTCGACGCCTTCCAGGCGCAGACGCTGGGTCTGTCGCACCTTCCCGACCTCCGTCCCCCCCGGGGCGACTGGGAGTCGCTGGAGCTTCGGCTCCGGAGGGAGGGGCTCATCCACGCCGACGGGGACGGGGCGTGGGGGGGAGGGTCCCGGCGGGCCCGGCGGACCCATCCGTGGATGCAGGGGGTGGCGGCGGTGCTCCTTCTTGCCGTGGGCGCTGCCGGAGGGGTGGGAGGGACGGCCCTTTCGGGAGGCGGATCGCCCGGAGAGGCGCGGAGCGAGGCCCGGAGCGCGGGGCTCGACCTGCCGGCGGTGCAGGCCGCCCTCGGCATGGACCGGGCGGCCGACCGGATCTCCGTGGCCGAGGCGGAGGAACTCGTCCGGGTCACCGAGTCATGGTACCTGTCGGCCCTCG
>JBJHCE010000115.1:0-9778 GCA_050485865.1 Gemmatimonadales bacterium
CATGGCCCAGGCCCGAAGCTCGGGGCGGTGCAGCCCCAGGCGCTCGAGGGGTTTCATCGGAGGGTTGCTGCGAGGTGGCGGCGGGTCACTGATCCCCCCGGATCCGCACCGCGAAGTCCTCGGCGTCCTGCCAGCGGCCGGCGCGGTCGTTCGCGAACCACCGTGCCCGCGCCTCCTGGATCGAGCCCTCCACGTCGAGGAGCTCCAGGCGGTGGGCCAGGGCGTCGGAGTAGCCGGGCACCACGAAGCGCCAGTTCCACCGCACCCGGGTCGAGGCCACCCGGTTCACGTGGTGGACGATCCGGGTGGTGCAGTTGTCCAGGATCGTGTGGTAGAAGGCCGGCTCCTCCCGGAGGCGGTTCGCCTCCGCCGCCATGTCCAGGAGGAGCTCCCGGGCCCCTTCCGCGCTCGCCCGGGCCGGGTAGGTGAAGACCGAGTCCCCCCGGTGGAGGGCCCGGAGCCCCACCAGGTCCCGCTCATCGCCGGCCACGTAGACGATCTCGAAGCGGCGGAGCATGCCCTTGAGGAGCCCGTAGCGCTCTCCGACCTCGCGCCGGGCCTCGACGGAGATCGCCAGGAACTCCCCCCCGGCGAACTCGAAGCTCACGAGGGAGTGGGCCGGGCCCCGCCACGCTCGGGAAAAGGGGGTGAGGATGTACCAGACCCGCCGGAGCTCGTCCAGGTCGTAGCTCCGTTCCTCCCAGAGAGGCTCGGCGGCGTCGGCGGCGGTCCAGGCGAAGTTCCTGACCCCCCGGACCGTGAGCTCGCTACCCTCCACCACGAACTCGGGCGCCACCGCGTGCTCCGGCGTCCAGTTCCGGTCTGCCGAGGGCTCCGGCCCGAAGAGGAGCCAGGCGCCCGCCACCAGGACCAGGGTGCCGGCGGCGACGAGGACCCACGCAGCGCCGCTCACGGGGCCCGCCCCCGCCGGTCCACGGGCGCCTGAATGGCCCGAAGGGTGGCACCGGCCCGAAGATTTCGCATCTTGTAGATCTCCCTCCCCGTTCTGGTCCGGGCCCCCGGGTTCCGGATCCACCTCCACCGGAGTCGGGCCGATGATCGTCACCACGCGCGAGCTCTTCGACCTCGCCTACGGCCGGTTCGCCGTGGGCGCCTACAACATCAACAACATGGAGCAGGCCCTGGGGCTCTTCGAGGGCCACATCCGGGCGAAGGCGCCCTTCATCGTGCAGCTTTCGAAGGGGGCGCGCTCGTACGCCGGAAGCCGGATGCTCGAGGCGATCCTGCGGGCGGCGGAGGAGCGTTATCCCGAAGCCGTCTTCGCGGTACACCTCGACCACGGTGATGAAGCCACCTGTTACGACGCCATCGATTCGGGATTCTACTCGTCGGTGATGATCGACGCATCCCACGACCCCTTCGAGGAGAACGTGGCGGCGACCCGGCGGGTGGTGGAGCGGGCCCACGCGAAGGGGGTGAGCGTCGAGGCGGAGCTGGGAATGCTGGGGGGGGTGGAGGAGGACATCGCGGTGGACGAGAAGAACGCGAAGCTCACCGACCCGGACGAGGCGAAGGCCTTCGTCGAGCAGTCCGGGTGCGATTCGCTCGCCGTGGCCATCGGGACGAGCCACGGGGCGTACAAGTTCGCGGGCGGGCAGGGGATCCACTTCGACCGGGTGGCCGAGATCCAGAAGCGGCTGCCGGGCTTCCCCCTGGTCATGCACGGCTCGAGCTCGGTACCCCGGGAAGAGGTGGAGCGGATCAACGCCGCCGGGGGCGCCCTCGACCCGAACGCGAAGGGGGTCGACGTGGAGCACTTCGCCCGGGCGATCCCCCTCGGGGTCACGAAGGTGAACATCGACACCGACGGGCGCCTCGTCTGGACGCGGGTGCACCGGGAGTTCTTCCGCGACGACCCGTCGGGGTTCGACTTCCGGAAGCCCGGAAAGATCTTCGTGGAGGAGTACGCGAAGTTCATCGAGCACAAGTCGGAGAAGCTCCGCTCCGCCGGGCTCCTCGACGAGGTTCGGGAGCAGCTCTCCTGATGTCGGGACCCGCCCTTCCCCGCGGCGGCTCCCCCGCCCCCGGCCCGAAGCCCTTCGCCTCCTGGGTGGATCGCCCCGAGCGGGTGGACCGGAACCTGGGAATGGAGCTCGTGCGGGTCACCGAGGCTGCGGCCCTCTCCGCTGCCCCCTTCATGGGGCGGGGCGACGGGAAGGCGGGAGACGGGGCCGCGGTGAACGCCATGCGGGCGGTGCTGAGCACGGTGCGCATGCGGGGGCGGGTCGTGATCGGCGAGGGGGAGAAGGACGAGGCCCCCATGCTCTACAACGGCGAGGAGGTGGGGACCGGGGAGGCGCCCGACCTGGACCTGGCGGTGGACCCGGTGGAGGGGACGAGGCTCCTGGCGCTGGGGCGGCCGAACGCGATCGCGGTGATCGCCGCGGCCCCTGCGGGGAGCATGTGGAACCCCCGGGGCTCGTACTACGCCGAGAAGCTCGTGGTGGAGGCGGGGGCGAGGGATGCCGTCGATATCCGGCTCACGCCCACCGAGAACCTGCGGCGCGCCGCGGAGGCGCTCGGGCGGCCGGTGGAGCGGCTCACCGTGTTCGTGCTGGACAAGCCCCGGCACGAGGCCCTCGTCCGCGAGATCCGGGAGGCGGGGGCGCGGGTCACCCTCCACACCGACGGCGACGTCATGGGGGCGCTCCTGGCCGCCTACCCCGACACCGGGGTGGACCTCCTCATGGGGACCGGGGGAACCCCCGAGGCGGTGATTGCCGCGGCGGCGGTGAAGGCACTGGGTGGCGGGATGCAGGCGCGCCGCAACCCACAGTCGGACCTGGAGAAGGGCCGCCTCGTGGAGCAGGGTGAGGGGGCGTCCCTGGGCGCGCTTCTCGACCAGGTCCTGGGGGTGGACGACCTGGTCCGCTCGGACGACGCCTTCTTCGCCGCCACCGCGATCACGGGGAGCCCCTTCCTCCAGGGGGTCCGCTACGAGGGCGACATGGGGGTCTCCACCGAATCCCTCGTGATCCGGGCGAGCTCCCGCTCGATCCGGCACATTCGCGGCATGCACCGCCTGAACTCCGAGCACATCTTCGGCGACGGAGGGGGGGAAAATGGCCTGGACCACGTGGTGGGCGCGGTGACGGGGTGACCGCTTGACCCCCGCCATCAGCGCCCGGGGCCTCCACCGCCGCTACGGCGAAACGGTGGCGGTGCGCACCCTGGACCTGGAGATCCGGCGGGGGGAGTGCTATGGCCTCCTCGGGCCGAACGGGGCCGGGAAGACCACCACCATCGAGATCCTCGAAGGGCTCCAGACCCCCGACGGCGGGTCGGTGGAGATTCTCGGGATGCGGTGGGAGGCGGACGCCCCCCGGATCCGCAGGCGCCTCGGCATCCAGCTCCAGGAGACCCAGCTCGCCGACCGGCTCCGGGTGGACGAGACGATCCGGCTCTTTCGGTCCTTCTACCCGGCGGGCCCCACCGTGGACGAGCTCCTGGACCGGGTGCAGCTCCAGGAGAAGCGCGCCGCCTGGACCCGGGACCTCTCCGGGGGGCAGCGCCAGCGCCTTTCGATCGCGTGCTCGCTTGCGGGCGACCCGGACATCCTCTTCCTCGACGAGCCCACCACCGGGCTCGATCCCCAGTCCCGCCGCGCGCTCTGGGATGTCTGCGAGGGGTTCCGCGACCTGGGCGGCACGATCCTCCTCTCCACCCACTTCATGGACGAGGCGGAGCGCCTCTGCGACCGGGTGGCGATCATGGACCGGGGCGAGATCCTCGTCGAGGGCACCCCGGCGGAGCTCATCTCGACGCTGGGCGGGGCCCACGTGATCGAGTTCGAGCCCACGGTTCCCCTGGGGGATGCGGAGCTTGCGGCCCTTCCCGGGGTGCGGACGGTTTCGGCCCGGGGAGCGGTGCGGCTCCTCGCGGTGGACGCCCTCCACCGGGCCGTTCCGGCGCTGATGACCCTCCTCGACCGGGCCGGCGGAGAGCTCGCCCAGCTCCACACCCACCGGGCCACGCTGGACGACGTCTTCCTGGCCCGGACCGGCCGGGGGCTCCGCGACGAATGACCGGACACCGCTGCCCATGACGACCTTCAGGCCCGGCCCGGCCCCTGCCGGAAGCCCCACCCCCGAGCCGCCCGCAGGCGGGGAGCGCCCCCTGCCCGAACGGAGGGCGGCGGGGCTCGCCCCCCTCCGGCAGCTCACCCTCGCCCGGATCCGCGTCATGCTCCGGGAGCCCGAGGTGATCTTCTGGGTCTTCTTCTTCCCGGTGCTCCTGGCGCTGGGGCTCGGGATCGCCTTTGCCGACCCGGCGCCGGACCGACTCGTCGTGGTGGTGGAAAGCCACGACGCCGGGGCCGCGGTGCCCCCGGACCCCCGCGTGCTCGAGGCGCTCGAGGCCCGGTCGGACCTGGATGTTCGGCTCCTTCCGGCGGCGGAGGCGGAGCGTGCGCTCAGGCGGGGCGAGGCGGACCTGGTCCTGGCGCCGGGCGGGGTGGTGCGCTTCGATCCGTCGCGGCCCGAGGGGAGGCAGGCGCGGAGCCTGGTCGAGCTCGCCCTCCGCGCACAGGCGGCCCCCCCGCCGGCGGGACCGAACCTCCGCGACGAGCCCGTGGAGCAGCGGGGACGCCGCTACATCGATTGGCTCATTCCGGGGCTCATCGGCTTCAACCTCATGAGCACCGGGCTCTGGGCCATGGGCTTCTACCTGACCCAGATGCGCCAGTCGCGGCAGCTCAAGCGGCTCTCCGCCACCCCCATGCGTCGCTCCGACTTCCTGGCATCGCAGGTGCTCGCGCGGTTCAGCTTCCTCGTGCTCGAGGTCCCGCTCCTGGTCGTCTTCGCGTGGTTTGCCTTCGGGGTCCGGGTCGAGGGAAGCCTCCTGGCCCTGGCCGCGGTCGTTCTCGCCGGGGCGGCCTGCTTCAGCGCCCTCGGGCTCCTGGCCGCGATCCGGGCCCGGAGCGTCGAGACGGCGAGCGGGATCATCAACCTGATCCTCCTCCCCATGGTGGTCGTCTCGGGGGTGTTCTTCTCGCCCGCGCGCTTCCCGGAAGGGGCACAGCCGCTCATCCAGGCCCTCCCGCTCACGGCGCTGAACGATGCGCTCCGGGGGGTCTACAACGACGGCCTCCCCCTCTGGGCGCTGGGTCCGGAGCTGGCCATCCTGGGTGGGTGGACCCTCGTGACCTTCCTCCTCGCGGTGCGCTTCTTCCGCTGGCAGTAGGGGGGCTCACCCCTTCTGCAACACCCACGGCGGCCCCGAGGCAAGCGCCCGGGCGTAGGCCGGACAGTCCTCCCGGTGGGCGCCGGGAAGGTAGCCGGTGCTCACGAGGAACTCTCGCACGATCTCGCCGCCGGTGAAGAGGAAGTTCTGCCGGAAGAGCTTCCGCCACGCATCGAGCCCCAGCGGATGGTGGTGGTCGAGCCACCCCCGGAAGGACCCGAACTCCTGCTGGACCCGCACGATCCGCCGGGCGTTCTCGATGGCGGCGTTCACCTTGAGCCGGTTCCGGATGATCCCCGCGTCGGCGAGGAGCCGCGCCCGGTCCTCCTCGCCGTACGCTGCCACCTGCTTGATATCAAAACCAGAATACGCTTTCTGGAAACCCTCCCGCTTCTTCAGGATCGTGAGCCAGGAGAGCCCCGCCTGGTTGATCTCGAGCACGAGGCGCTCGAAGAGCACCCGGTCATCCGTCACCGAAAAGCCGTACTCGTGGTCGTGATAGGGCCCGTGGAAGGGGTGTCCCCGCGCCGCCTCGCAGTAGGAGCTCATGCACCCCCGCTCCCCGGGCCACGCGCGGCGTGCCACGCCTGGAGCGCCGCCCCCTCCTTCTCCGGGTCGAGCCCCGCCTGCATCGCCCCCTGGCGCTCGGCGGGGAGCCCCCGGAACCAGGCGAGGGTGTCGAGCGTCGTCTCGGCGAGCGACCGGTAGGTGAGCCCCGCCGCCACCGCCCGCGCCCCGCTCGTCCGCGCCGTCGCCGCATCGGGTCCGAACCAGGTGGTCATCTCGCTCCAGGGGCGCACCCCCTGCGCCTGGAGGAAGGACGGCGGCACCCAGGTGAAGCGCACGTCCAGGTCTCCGGAGAGGGCCCCGCGGATCCCGTACAGCTGTTCGGCCATCGAAAGCGGCGAGCGGGGCCCCACGCCGTTGAAGACCCCCGTGGTCCGCTCCTCCACGGTCCTGACCGTCCACTCCGCCAGGTCCCGGGCGTCGATGATCTGCACCGGATCGGTCCCGTCGCCGGGGGCCAGCACCTCGCCCCCCCGGGCGATCCGCACGGGCCAGTAGGTGAAGCGGTCCGTCTGGTCGCCGGGCCCCACGATGAGCCCCGGCCGGATGATCGTGGTCCGCTCGCCGAAGCGCCGGAGCGCCTCCTCCTCCGACGCCGCCTTCATCGGCCCGTAGAGCCGGGCCCCCGCCGCCTGGTACGCCTCCGGAGTCACCGCCAGCGGATCCCCCTCCGCGTAGCGCACCACCGGGGAGTCCTCGTCGAGACCCCGGAGCCCGCGCACATCGTAGACCGACACGGTCGAGATGAACACGTACTGTCCGGTCCGCCCTTCCAGCACGTCCGCGGCATCCCGTACCCAGAAGGGGAGGGTCGTCGGGTTGTCGATCACCGCGTCCCACTCCCGCCCCCGGAGCACATCGAGCTCCCCGGTGTTCCGGTCGCCCACGAGCTCCTCCACCCCGGCGGGAAGCTCAACCTGCCGCCGCCCCCGGTTGAAGACGGTGACCTGGTGCCCCCGGGCCACCGCGTAGCGGACCTGGTACGGGCCCGTGAACCCCGTGCCTCCCAGAATGAGGATGCGAAGGGACCGCCCGCTCCCGGCCGCTCCGCCCCGGGCCTCCGCATCGCCCGGAAGAACGGAACCGCCCCCGGGGGGCCTCCCGGAAAGTCCCACAGGGAGCCCGAGGGCCGCCGCCCCGCCGAGGAGGGCCGAGGTCCGGAGAAAGTCGCGGCGCGGAAGGAGCGGAGCGTGAGCCATGGGAGTCCGATGGGTTCGGGAGTGGAAGTGAGTCAACATGGGAATGAAGGCGTCCCTCGCGCTACGGCGGCCAGGCCGCCCCGCCTCGCCGGGGGTCGCCTGCGGCGGCCGCGCCCCTCGGCCCCTTCCCGGCCACGTGCACGCCGCCGAAGAAGAGGTTCCGGTCCGGCCAGACGGCGTGCTCGGGCCACGCGGCGGCGATGGCCTCCACGGCGGCACCCGACCACCCTCCCTCGATGTCCAGGTTCCGGCCCTCGGCATGAAGGCGCGGCCGAGCCACCGCGGACTCCACGTCGAGCCCGTGGTCCAGGAGCCCCACGACCACCTGGAGAATCGCGGACCGGATCCGGCTCGAGCCCCCGGACCCGAGCGCCCAGCGGTGGCCGTCAGGCTCTCGAACGAGGGTCGGGGCCATCATCGAGGTGAGGCGGACTCCCGGGGTCCAGCTTCCGAAGCCCCGGGGCTGGAGGTCGGCCTCGCCGAGCATGTTGTTCAGCATGAACCCGGCGCCGGGCACGCTCCACCCGCATCCCTCACCGTTCGAGATGCTGAGCGCGGCCGCGTTTCCGGCGGCGTCCACCACGCTCAGGTGGGACGTTCCCCGGGAGGCTCCGGGTTGCCTTGCCTTCGCATCACGGTAGCGGGTGAGCGTTTCCGGCGCGAGAAACCGGCGGGCAAGGGCGAGGTCCACCTCGGCCTCGAGCCCCTCGGCGCGCCGGGCCTCTCCCGTGGCCACGAGGGTCCGGGCGATCCTTCGGGCTTCGTCGGGGCCCACGGGGTCCGTCTGTGAGGGCGAACCGAGGCTCTCGAGGAACGCGAGCCCGAAGGCCACGAGGACTCCGCCCGAGGCCGGGGGGGGATTCGTCCACCCGGAGTGCCCTCGAAAGGAGAAGGCCAGGGGCTCCCTTCGCTCCACCCGGTAGCGGGCGAAGTCCTCGAGGCGGAGGTGGCCGCCCCCCTCGCGGGAGGCCCGGTCCACCGCCGCCGCGACCTCCCCCCGGTAGAAGAGGTCCCTTCCCTCGATGGCCAGCGTCTCGAGGAGGTCGGCGAGCTCGGGGAGCCGCTGCCGCGTCCCGGCCTCCAACGGGGCCCCTCCCGGCGCGAAGACGGCGGCCATTGCCGGGGCGCACCGGAGGATCGGCACGAGGATCGCAGCCAGGTGGGCCTGGAGCGGCGTGACCTCGACACCCTCCCGCGCCCGCGCCACCGCCGGGGCCATCACCTCCCGGAGGGGCATCCGGCCCAGCGCACCGTGGAAGTCGAAGAGCCCGGCCACTGCGCCCGGGGTGGCGGCAGAGCCCAGGCCGATCCGGAAGCCCTGCCGGGCGGGACCGAAGTCCACCTCCACCTCGCGGAAGTCCACCCCGGCGCCCCCCTTCGCGAGCGGCGTATGCGTGAAGAAGTCGTGGACCCGGGGGGCCTCTCCCACGGGGGCCGCCAGGAGAAACCCTCCGCCTCCCGGAGAGGAGAGGAGGGGCTCGGCCACGAACGACGCGGAGAGCGCCGCCGCCGCTGCATCGAAGGCGTTCCCCCCCGCCTCGAGTACGGAAAGGGCGGCTTCCAGGGTGACCGGATGTCCGCAGGCCACGGCGTGCACCCGTCCCCCGCTCACCGGAGCCGACCCCGCCGAGGGAGGAAGCGAAGGCATGCGATCATGGTGGCGCCTTGCAGCGAGGGGTCTACGGGTGCGGACCTGCGGCCTCGAACCTACGTCGCCCGTGTCCCCTGGCTCAAGCCGCTATTGTTCACCATGGATGCCAGGGTGAGAGACTACCTCCGGGAGATCGGTCGGAAGGGTGGGAAGGCGGGTCGCCGGACCCTCGACCCCGAAACGGCCCGCCGCATGGTCGCGGTCCGTGAGGCCCGCCGTGCATACCGGCGGTTCCATGCTTCGTGCTTCTGGTCCCACCCCCCGGACCTCCAGATCGGTATGGAGGACGTACCCTGGGTCGCAAGGCAACTCATGAAGCACGGCAATCGGGAAGCGTGGCTCGTGGGGAGGCGCCTGTGCCGCTGACCGGGTTCCAGGAGGAACGGACCGGTGCCCACCTCGGAGCCCCGGGGGGGATCGCGCCCCTGGTCCGACCCGCCTGACTGTCCCCACCATTCCGGCGCCGATACGTTGCCGGGATGCACGCCCGTTGCGCCGTTGCCAGCTTCGCCATAGCCGGGGCCCTTGCCACCGCGGTGCTCGCCCTCGCCGGCTGCGATCCCGATGCCGGCTCCCGTTCCGAGCCCGCCCTGCCTCCGGAGCCCAGCCTCACCCTGGAGCTCATCCGGACCCTCTCGGGCGAGGAGCTCGGGATCGGAGAGATCGGGGCGCTCTACGTGGACGCGGAAGGCCGAATCCACCTGGCCGATGTCCTTTCTTCGACCCAGGAGGTCGTCGTCCTCTCCCCCGAGGGCGGACGCCTCCGGACCGTGGGCCGAAGGGGGCAGGGGCCCGGCGAGTTCCTCCGCCTCGCGGGCATCGTGCCCGACCCCGGGGGGGGCGGCGGCTTCATCGCCCACGACGGAGGAACCGGGCGGATCACCTGGTTCGACGAGGCCGGGCGAGCGACCGGCAGCCGGCCGTGGGAAGAGGGGACCGGGCGGTGGCCCGCCCTCCTCCCGACCCATGGCCCGATCGTAGTTCGGGAGGTGGTCTACCTGAGGCGGGCCCCAGGGCAGGCCGAAGCGCCGGCCCCGGAGATCCACTTCGTCCAGGGGAGGGAGGACGGCGCAGACCGGCGCGTCGAGGGGGCGGCAGGATCGATCCCCTGGCCCGACAGCTTCGACTGCGCTGCTCCGGGCGGCGGGTCGATCGCCAT
>JBJHCE010000116.1:0-9503 GCA_050485865.1 Gemmatimonadales bacterium
CGTCGGAGAGGCGCACCCTCAGGTCCGCCTCCGCCCGCTTCGCCCGGGCGCCCAGCTGGTCGAGCCGCGCCTCCCATTCCTCGATCCGTGCCCGGAACCGGTCGGCGTAGGCCTTTCGCTTCTCTTCGTCCATCGGGTGCTCCTCGGGGTTCAGGGTCAGGTTCGGGCCGGCGCGCCCGGTCGCAACAGTGCTCAGACGGCCTCGACCGAGTGCTCCCGGTACGCGGCGACGAGATCCCGGGCAATGGGCTCGGGCCCCCGCCCCTCGATCTGGTGGCGCTCCATCATCCACACCAGCTCGCCGTCCACGAGGAGGGCAACCGCAGGCGAGGAAGGGGGGTATCCGGTGAAGTACTCCCGCGCCCGTGCCGTGGCCTCCAGGTCCTGCCCCGCGAAGACCGTCGTGAGCAGGGGAGGCACCACCTCGGCCTGGAGGGAAGCGGCCACCGCCGGCCGGAGCGCGCCCGCCGCGCACCCGCACACGGAGTTCACGACCACGAGCACCGGTCCGGACACGTTGCCGAGAATGTCGTCCACGTCCTGGGCGGTACGGAGTTCACGGAAGCCGTGGCGGGTCAGGTCGTCGCGCATCGGCTGAACGAGAAGGTCAGGGTACGGCATGGGCGTCTCCAGAGGGTTCGGGTCGCCGCCCGGGTGGCGGCGGCGCGGTCGGACGAGGGGGCATGGAGCCCCCGCCGAATCGCCGCCTCCTACCCCGGACCGACGAAAGGGTGCACGTTAGAGTTTCACTCCACTCCCGCAGGATCTCCAGACCCATGACTCGATCGCGCTCCCCGCTCCGCTCCCTTCCGGTGCTTCTCCTTCCCCTTTTCTGGGGATGCGGAGGAGACGGGGAAGGGGCACCGGCGCCTGCCGATTCCCGAGGGGAGCAGGCGGCGGAGGCTGCCCCCCCGGGTTTCTCGTACGCAGGGTCGGTGCTGGACGAGGCCACCCTTCCGCCGCTCCCCCCGGAGCCGGGAGAGGGAGGGGTCCCGGCCCACGAGACCGAGCGGGACTGGGCGATCGCGGCGCGGACGGTGGCATGGGCCCGGGACCAGGCGCTGGGCTCCCTTCCGGTTGGGGAACTCGCGGCGATCCTCGGGAGCACCTTCGTGGGCGCGCCCTACGAGCCGGGGACCCTCGAGATTCCCGGCGAGGAACGCCTCGTCGTGAACCTGAGGACCTTCGACTGCGTGACCTTCGTGGAGCACGTGCTCGTGCTCTCGCACCTGGTGCGTGAGGAGGGGATCGAGCCCGAGGTCGACGTGGAGGCGGCGGGGGGCGAGGCCTTCCGGAACCGGTACCGGGAGCTCCTCACCGGGCTTCGCTACCGGGGCGGGGTGATCGACGGGTACCTGTCCCGGCTCCACTACTTCACCGAGTGGATGGATCACGCGGTGGAGGCGGGGATCCTGGAAGAGGTGACCGGATCGCTGGGCGGAATCCCCGACCCCCGGCCGATCCACTTCATGACCTCGAACACCCACGCCTACCGGCAGCTCGCCGAGGACCCCACCCTGGTCCCCCGGATCCGGCAGATCGAGGAGCGGCTCTCGGCCCGGGAGCGGTGGTTCATTCCGGAGGACCGGATCGCCCAGGTGGAAGGGGGGATCCGCTCCGGCGACGTGATCGCCGCGGTGAGCACCCTGGACGGGCTCGACATTGCCCACACCGGGATCGCCATTCGCCACGAGGGGCGGATCCATCTTCTCCACGCTCCCCTCGTGGGCGACAGCGTCGAGATCTCTCCCCTCCCCCTGGCCGACCGGATCCAGGGGATCCGGGGGCAGCAGGGGATCCGGGTGGCGCGGCCCCGTTGACCGGACGAACGCGCCCCCCCTCCCGGGGTGGGAGGGGGGGCGCGTCGGCCCGGGTGGGGCCGCCCGGCGGCGAGGGGACGCCGGCCGGGGTTCAGGTCAGAATGAAGGGTTCAGCCGGTCGTCAGCCTCAGGGACCGAAGTCCGGATCGGGGAAGCCCACCACGGCGTGGACGATGACCCAGATCTCGCCGGAGAGGTTGTCCCCGATGGTGTACTGACCCGGGGCCACGGTGTCTTCCCACCGCTGCCCGCGTCGCTGCTGGGCGTACTTGGTCTTTCCGGCGTAGACGTGTTCCTCGAGGAGGTGGAAGCCGTCCTCGAGCTCGATCTCCACCTCGAGGGACCCGTTCGCGCCGTAGGTGACCTTGACCTTCCCGGCCAGGACGCCGCGCCCCGTGTCACACTGGCCGGCTCCGGCCCAGAGGTCCCAGGTGTACTCGCCGGGAACGATCTTGTTCGTCCACCCCCAGTTGGCGAAATCGGGAATGAAGCACTCTGCAGAGGCGCCCTTGGCGTAGGCCGTCTCGTCCAGGATGCACTGGACGTTCACCTTGAGGGTGGCGCTCGCCGACTGGTTCGTCTCGACGATCTTCGCGGTGTTCGGGTATGTGAAGCCGCCGCACTTGTCGGCGCCGTAGTCGGCCCAGGCGAAGTCCTTCGTGTAGGTGAACTGGGCGTTGTTCGGCGCCGTGGCCGTGCCCAGGTGGACGTTCCCGAACAGGGTGCTCAGGTCCGAGATGTTCACCGTCTTGTTGATCTCGGTCTTGGGATCCCCCCACACGATGGCCCTCGTGTCGGAGTAGGTGTCCCGCTCGGTGGTGACGGTGGCCACGTTGTTCCCCGCCACCTTCCCCGCCACGTTCTGCGCGTAGGTGCAGGTCAGGGTCTTCCCGACCTCGAGGGTGTAGGGGAAGCTGACCGGGCAGCTCACCGCGATCGGGTTTCCTGCCAGGACGTCGGTCACGCTCGTGATCACCGCGTCCAGGCCACCGGTGTTCTCGATCTTGATGTCACCGAAGACCCGGTGGTTCAGGTCCTGGTAGTCCTTGTACAGGACGTCGACGGTCCAGGTGGCCGTCTCGTTTCCGCTCCCGTCGGCGAAGAGCCAGATCTTCGGGAAGCCGTCGAGCTTGAAGCCCTCCTCGGTGGTGACCTTCTTCCTGATGTCCCACAGGTGCTTCCGGTCGAACTCGGTCTTCACCGTCTTCTTGACCGTCAGCTCCTCCTTCGTTCCGGGGCAGAAGTCGGAAATGACCAGGCCGCCGCCGGGGCCCGGGTCGCCGCCGAAGAGCTCGATGGTGGCGGTCAGCCCCTCGACGTCGAAGTACGGGGTGTAGAAGTGCCAGGTCTCGGCGTTCAGGGGGGGGCCGGGCTGGTAGGTGCCGGAGCCGGTGCCGCCCAGAGTGAGCTCGGCCTTCGTCGAGGCGCCCTTCGTGCTGAAGATCCAGTGGATCCAGCCGGTGGCCGGGCGGCCCTCCTGCCCGGCCAGTTCGCACCTCTCGGAATCGGTGCCTCGGCCGTCCCAGTTCTCGGTGTAGGTCGGGGCGCCCGCCATGGAAACCGGGGCCTCGGAGAGGGTGGCGAAGGGTTCGGGGGTTGCGGTTTCAGGGTAGAGGAGCTTGGGGGCGAAGATGTCCCCGCTCTCGGAACAGCCTGCAAGTACAGCCAACGCGGCAAGCCCGAGGGCAAGGCGCGGAACACGTCGCATGGGGTTTCTCCTTGGGGGTACCGTACGGGTCGGGCCCGGTCCGGGGACGCCGGGTTCCGGGCCCCTGGGAGGTTCCTCCAGTGGACCCGAGGGGACGCCGAAACGCCCACCCGGGGTGGAGGGGGAGAACCATTCTGGTGCACTGCGACCGCTCCGCTCGCACCCGGGACTGGCAAAAATTGAACCAGTCCCGGGGATCCCCGCCTGCCGCCGCCGGAATGCCATCCAGGCCGCGAGATCTCTCGATTCGCTCGGGCACCCAAAACACGAAACACAATATGGTTTCGGATTGTGGGTGATGCAGACCCCCTCCGATTGCCCGGAAATGTGGGGGGGGTGCATCAACAGGTCGAGGGACCGCGGGGGTAGCCCTGACCCAAATTGGTGCAGACGGCTTGTGCCGTCGGTGCCGTCAGAACCGTACGGTGAACCAGACGGGGGGCGCCTGCCGCGCGTCGTCGGGGCGGGGGCGCCCAAGGGCGACGCCCTCGAGGATCCCCACGGGACTGAACTCCACGGAGATCCTCCCGGCGGGGTTCGCCGCCCGGTCCCCCGAGGGAAAGGGCGAAAGGCCCGGAGCACGTCCCTCGCGACGGGGGCCGTCGGCCACCGCCCGCCAGACCAGTCCGGCACCCAGGATTCCACCGACGGTGGAAGCCAGGAGGAGCGCCGTTTCGTTCCCATCGATCTCGTCCACCACGAGGTAGGTGATCCCGGCGGCAGTGGCCGTCCCCGCCAGGTGCCCGGCGTTCACGAGGAGCCCCTCGCCTCGATCGAGCCCCCGGGGTGTGGCCCAGCGGTCTGCGGCCCAGGCGGAGGCAACGCCCCCCGCGAGCATGGCAGCCACGAAGGGTTCCCCTTCGTCTTCCGCTCCGAGGAGCCGCGCCGTGGTGAACCCCACCTGTGCCCCGAGCACGGCGGCGGACCGGAGGGCGGCCACGTCTCCCGCGGAGTAGTCCCTGCGGGTGGAGAGCCATCCGCCGAGCCCCGCGCCGGCGAGCCCACCAAGCAGGGTAACCCCATGTCCGACGCCGCGATTGCGCGTGCGCTCCTCGATCCAGACCAGGTCCCCTTCACGCCGCTCCACCTCCTCGGACCCGTACGGCCCAGCCAGGTAGGCCACCGCGGCACCGGCCAGGAGGCCCCCGTCCGTGAAGGCCCCCCAGAGATCCGCCGAGCCGCGGGTGGGCGCCCACCGCTCCACGGCGGCATACCCGAGGGTTCCACCCAGGGCGCTTGCCAACACCCCGCCTCCGAGCATCGCGCGCCCCGAGGCGCTTCCATCGGGATCGTCGCCGGCCACCATGTCTCCCACGAGGACGCCGGCCAGGATCCCCCGGGTGCCCCCGTAGAGGGAGAGCCCCCGGTGGGTCTCGGTCACGGGGCGCCCCCGGGTCAGGCGGTACGGGAGGTAGAACGAGGCTCCGGCGGTGAGGAGATACGCGGCCACCGCCCCCTGGGCCGAATCCAGGTCCAGCGCCACCGGGACCGCCCATCCGTGGAAGCCCGCCCCGAGGAGGGTATGCCCGAGAACGAGTCCGCCCCGGCCCTCCCGGGTGGCGAGGGCGCTGCGCCCCGCCTGGTCGAGACTCCGCTCCAGGTCGGCGCGGAGGCGGGAGAGGTCCCCTTCGCCGAGGCGTCGGCGTTCGCGGACGATCCGACCGCCCTCCAGGGACTCGATCTCGAGGACTGCAGTCCCGTCGGCGGCCAGGAAGAGCCGAGCCCACCGGAACCCGGCCACCTCGGGAAAGAGGGAGAGCCGGTTCCGGATCTCGAGACCGATCTCGAGGAGCCCCCGGTCGGGGAGGAGCGCCTCCTGCCGCTCCCGCTCGGTGACGACCTGCGCATGCAGAGCGGGGGTGCCCAACCCCACCAAGGCGAGAATCACGGCCGCGACGAGGGTCCGAAGCGCGGTCATGGCGGTCAGACCCTCTGGAGGACCATGGCGAAACCCAGGCCTCCGGCGGCGCAGACGGTGAGGAGGCCCCACTCCACGTCCCGCCGGCGCATTTCCCGGGCCAGGGTCGTGGTGATCCGCGCCCCGGTGGCTCCAAACGGGTGTCCGAGTGCGATGGAGCCTCCCATCACGTTGATGCGATCGAGTTCGGGGTGGCCCACTGCCCCGTCCCGCCCCAGTTCCTCCCGGGCGAAGGTGTCGGAATCCAGGGCCTGGAGGTTCGAAAGCACCTGCGATGCAAAGGCCTCGTGCATCTCCATGAGCCCCACATCCGACATCGAGATCCCTGCCCGCTCGAGGGCGAGGGGGGCGGCGTAGGCCGGGCCCTGGAGGAGCTGCCTCGCCGGGTCCAGGGCTGTCACTGCGAAGGACCGGATCCACGCCAGGGGCTCGACCCCGTGGGCCTTCACGGCGTCGTCGCTCATCAGGAGCACGGCACTCCCGCCGTCGGTGAGGGGTGAGGCGTTCCCCGCCGTGACCGAGCCGAACTCCCGGTCGAAAACGGGCCTGAGCCCCGAAAGCGCCTCCATGGAGGTATCCCTTCGCACACCGTTGTCCCCTTCCACCACCTCGGAGAAGTCAGGGGGCAGGTAGACCGGGGCCACCTCCTCGCCGATCCTTCCGTCCTCGAGCCCCTGGGCCGCGAGCCGATGGGAGCGAAGTGCCCACTCGTCCTGGGCCTCCCGCTCGATCCCGTTCTCCTTGGCCATCCGCTCCGCCGCTTCCCCCATGGACTCGCCTGTGGTGGGCTCGGCAATTGCGGGCTGCGTCGGAACCAGGTCCCGGGGCCGGAGCCCCGAGAAGGCGCCCGCCCTCTGGCGGAGCGTCCTTGCCCGCGATGCAGCGATGAGGGCCTCGGCCAGGCGGTCGCCCACGGTAATGGGAATGCGCGAGAGGGACTCGGCACCGCCGGCCACGACGACGTGGGCCTGTCCGAGCTCGATCAGCCCCACCCCGTCGGCAATGGCCTGGTTCGCCGAGGCGCAGGCCCGGGAGACGGTGTACGCCGGCACCGACTTCGGAAGTACCCCGAGGCCCACCTCCCGGGCGATGTTCCCGGCATGGGGATCGTGGATCACCGTGCCGAAGACCAGGTGGTCGATCTCCTCTCCCGGGAGGTCGGCTCGCGCCACGAGCTCCCGTACCGCGACCTTCCCGAGCTCCACGGCAGACAGCCGCCGGAGGAGCGTCCCCGCGCGGGTGAACGGGGTTCGGATTCCGGCTACGACGGCGGTCTTCATCGGACGGGCCTCCCTTCCTCCGGTGGGACGTGACAGAGCCCCGGTCAGGGCTTCCGTGGCAGGCCGCCCGACCGTGCAAGGCACCTCCTACCCCGGGCGGGGATCCTCGATCCGGGGGCACCCGTCTTTCCCACCGGTGATCGCGGGGGATGGTCCCGAGGGCCCCGGCAGCGTAGCCTTCGGCCATGGAACCGAGCCCTCCCCCTCCACCGAGCCCCCTGCGCCCCGCCGGGGAAACGGACATCCCGGAGCTCGCCCGGCTCTGGGCCTTCACCTTTCCCGGCGAGCGCACGCCGGCGGACCGGGCGCGGGCGCTCCGTACCGGAGGGCCGTACGGCGGCGTCGAGACCGCGTTCGTATCGGCGAGCGGCTCCCGCCTCGACGGCGCGCTCCGGGGACTTTCCCTCTCTCTCGAGCTCTTCGGGCGGACCGTGCCGACCCTCGGAGTGGCCGCCGTGGCCGTGGCCCCGCACGCGCGCCGCAGGGGCCTCGGGTCGTCCATGTGCCGGGCCGTCCTCGAGATCGGCAGGGCCCGGGGCGACCTCCTGGCCGCGCTGTACCCGTTCCGGACCGATTTCTACCTCCGACTGGGCTTTGGGCTTGCCGGGGAGCTCCATCGGTACCGCTTTCCCCCGGAAGCCCTTCCCCCATCCGAGGGGGCAGGCCGCGTCCTCCGCCTCGACGATCCCGAAGACGACGGGGAACTCCCCCCCGAGGCGCTCCTTCCCCGGATCCATGCCCGCCTCCTTCCCCGGGGCCACGGTCTCGCGGCCCGAACCCCCCGCCGGTGGCAGGCGCTCCTCCGGGAGGCCCCCCTCGCATTCGGAATCCTCCGGAAGGGGGTGGGTCCGGGCGAGCTCCCCGGCCCCGGGTCCCCCGACGACGGCGCCGAGCTCTTCTCGGGCTACCTCCTCGGCGCGGTGCGGAAGATGCGGGGAGGCCAGGGCCACGGCTTCCACGTGGAGGAGCTCCTGGCCGAGGACCGGGAGAGCTACAGTGCCGCCCTGGGGTGGATGGCGGCCCAGCGCGATGCCTGGCGGATGATCGAGTACGATGCCCTCCCGGGCGAGCGGTTTCACGAGCTCCTCGACCACCCCCGGCTACCGGGTAGCCGGAATCAGAGGACCCTGTGGTTTCCCTCGGCAAACATCCTCCGCGGACCCATGGTGCGGATCCTTCACCCCGGGGCGCTCCTCGGGCGGCTGGGTGCCGACCCGGGGACCCGGCTTTCCCTCCAAGACACGGAGCTCACCGAAAACACCGGCACCTGGGAGGTTCCCCCGGAAGGCGGCGATGGCAGGCGGGTGAGCGAGGACCCGGGGCCGGAGACGCTCTCCGTGGACCGGGCGTCCGTCCTCCTCGTGGAAGGGGCCCTTCCGGGCCTCACCCTCCCCCGTCCCGGCTTCGATCCGCTCCTCGGGATCCCCGATTTCCGCCTCCTGGACCCGTTCTGACCGGGCACCCCCTCCATACCCGAACACGAACCCGAACCCTGATTCGTTTATCATGCAGGGACTCCGCTTCCAGGTCACACCCGCCGGCTTCCTCCGGGGAAGGATCCTCGGCCCCTTCACCGAGTCGGCCATTTTCGGCGTTCTCAGCAACCTGAGGCTCACCGAGGTCCCCGAACCCGGGATCCCCGAGCCGGGAGAGATCGCACCCGGATGGGTGGGGCTCGACGTGATCGCCTGCGGGATCTGCGGGACGGACCTCGCCACCCTGGGGTACGGGGTGAGCCCAGCCCTCGAGCCCTTCGGGTCCTTTCCCGCGGTCCTCGGCCACGAGATCCTCGCACGCGTTCGGGAGGCAGGTTCCGGCGTCGAAGGCCTGGAGCCCGGGATGCGGGTGGCGGTGGACCCCATGCTGAGCTGCACTGTTCGGGGCCACCCCCCGGAGGAGCACTGCCTCTCCTGCGCCGAGGGGCGGCACTCCACCTGCGAGCTCGCCGGCGAAGAGGGGTCCCTCCCCCTCGCCGGAGGCCCCCTCGCTCCCGGACTCACCCTGGGGTACCACCGGGACCTCCCCGGCGGGTTCGCCCCCCGCATGGTGGCCCACGCATCGCAGCTCTTCCCGGTACCGGCGTCCCTCGAGGACCGGACCGCCGTTCTCACCGAGCCCCTCTCCATCGGGGTCCACGCGGTCCTGAACGCGGGCCCGGGCGGCGGCCCGGTGGACCCGGACGACGATGTCCTCGTCATCGGGAGCGGACCGATCGCCATGGGCGTGGTCTGGGCGCTCCGGGCCACGGGGTTTCGTGGCTCCATTACCGCCCAGACGAAGCGCGCGCACGAGGCCGAAATGGCCCGGAAGCTCGGCGCCACGAACGTGGTGAAGCCGGGCCTCGAGGCCCGGGAGGCCCTCATCGCCACCGGGAGCCGGGCCTACCAGCCGATCCTGGGCGACGAGGTGTTTTCGGGCGGGGGGTTCCCCACCGTCTTCGACTGCGTCGGAAACGAGGGGTCACTGAAGCAGGCCCTGCGGTGGACGGCACCCCGAGGCACCGTCGTCATGCTCGGGTGTGCAGCAGAGCTCCGGAAGCTCGACCTCACCTTCGTCTGGGCCCGGGAGCTCTCCGTGCGGGGCTTCGTGGGACACGGGTGGGAGGAATGGGAGGGGGCGCGACGGCACTCCTTCGACATCACCCTGGAGCTCCTTTCCCGGGGACCCGGGGCGGTGGCGGAACTCGTGACCCACACCTTCCCCCTCTCCCGCTACCGCGAGGCCCTCTCCACCGCCGCGAACCACCGGAGGAGCGGAGCCCTCAAGGTGGTATTGAC
>JBJHCE010000117.1:0-9486 GCA_050485865.1 Gemmatimonadales bacterium
TTCATGGGCCCCGGGTGGAGGACCAGGAGCTCCCGCGGGGCGCGCTCCAGCCGCTCCCGGCTCACGCCGTAGAAGCGGTTGTACTCGCGGAGCGACGGCACGTACCCCCCCTGCATCCGCTCGAGCTGGAGGCGAAGCACGTTCAGGGCGTCGGCCCACTCGATCGCCTCCTCGACCCGGCGGAAGACCTGGACCCCGAAGTCCTCGATGCCGGGCGGGAGGAGGGTCCGGGGGGCGCAGACCCCCACCTCGGCCCCGAGCTTGAGGAGCCCCCAGATGTTCGAGCGGGCCACCCGGGAGTGGAGGATGTCTCCCACCACGCAGACCCGCTTCCCCTCGATGGCGCCCAGGTGGTCGCGGATCGTGAGGAGGTCGAGGAGCGCCTGGGTGGGGTGCTCGTGGGCCCCGTCGCCGGCATTCACCACGTTCGACGCGATGCGCTCGGCGAGGAAGCGCGCGGCCCCCGAGGCCCAGTGGCGGATCACCACCATGTCGATCCGCATGGCCTCGAGGTTCCGGGCGGTGTCCACCAGGGTTTCCCCCTTCTGCACCGACGACCCCGAGGCGGCAATGTTCACCGTGTCGGCGGAGAGGCGCTTCTCGGCGAACTCGAAGGAGATCCGGGTGCGCGTCGACGGCTCGAGAAAGAGGTTCACGATGGTCTTGCCGCGAAGGACCGGCACCTTCTTGATGCGTCGTTCGGAGATTTCCTTGAAGGGCTCGGCAGTGTCCAGGATCGCGGTAATCTGCTCCGCGGTCAGGTCCTCGAGCCCCACCAGGTCCTTTCCCAGGGCCGCAGGGGCGCGGCTCACGGCGTGCCTCCGGGCGCGGCCAGCGCCACCTCGACAGCGAGGCGGCCGTCTTCCTCCGGGACCAGGACCTCCACCCGCTGCTGGGGAAGGACGCTCACGGTGCGCCCCACGATGTCGGGGTGGATGGGGAGCTCCCGCCCCTCCCGGTCCACGAGGGCGCAGAGGAGGATGCGGGCGGGGCGCCCCCAGTCCATGAGCTCGTTCATGGCCGCGCGGATCGTGCGTCCGGTGAAGACCACGTCGTCCACGAGGATCACGATCCGGTCGTCGACCCCCTCCATGGGGAGCTCGGTCTCGCCCACCACGGGGCGGATCCCCACCTCCTGGAGGTCGTCCCGGTACATGGTGATGTCGAGGATGCCGAAGGGAACCCGCACCCCTTCCGACTCCTCGATGGCGCCCCGGATCCGCTCCGCGAGTTCCACCCCCCGGCGCCGGATCCCCACGAGGACGATCCGCTCGGTGCCCCCGGCGCGCTCCACCACCTCGCGCGCCATGCGGGAGAGGGCGAGCCCCACCGCGCCCGCGTCCATCAGGACGGCCCGGTTCTCCTGGCCGGAACCGGGGTCGGGGCGGAGATCGTCGTGGAGCATGGGGGCGGGGGCGGACTCGGGGGCCGGGTGGAGCGGCGCCGGGCGGGGTCGCGCGGGCCGGCCAAAGCTACCGCTCCACTTCCGGGGTGTCGAGGCCGCGTCCCCCACCCCGATTTGCGGCAACGCCCCCGAGGGGTAAACTTCCGGGCGCCTTCGGGCCCCCGTGGAACCTCCCATCGACCCTTCAGCATCCGGAACCCGCCCATGCCGGAGATCTTCGAACCGGGGTGGCTGAGCCTCCTCCCCGTCGTCGTGGCCATCGGCCTCGCCCTCGTGACCCGCGAGGTCATCCTCTCCCTCTTCGCGGGGGTCTGGATCGGCGCGGTGATCCTCGCCGGCTACAACCCGGTCACCGGCACGGCGGGGGCCCTCGACTTCCTCATCGAGGCCCTCATCGACGCCGACCACATGGCGATCATCGTCTTCTCCCTCCTCCTGGGCGGAATGGTGGGGGTCATGAGCCGGAGCGGGGGCACCCAGGGGATCGTGGACCGGATGTCGGAGGTGGCCACGAACCGCACCCGGGGGCAGGCCATCGGCTGGTTCTCGGCGGCCTTCATCTTCTTCGACGACTACGCGAACACGCTGATCCGGGGGAACGCGCTCCGCCCCATGACGGACCGGCTCCTCATTTCCCGGGAGAAGCTCGCGTACATCGTGGACTCGACGGCGGCCCCCCTCGCGGTGAGTGCGGTCGTGACCACCTGGATCGGCTTCCAGATCACCCAGGTCCGGGACTCCATGGCCTCGCTGGCCGGGCAGTCTGCCGACCCGGAGCTCGCCGCCCAGCTCCAGGCGGGGGCGGACAACGCCTTCCTGGTGGTGCTCCACTCCCTCCCGTACCTCTTCTACCCGATCCTCGCGCTCCTCTTCGTGCTCATGATCGTGGTGATGCGGAGGGACTTCGGCCCCATGTACCATGCCGAGCGTCGGGCCGCGTCAGGCGGCGGTCTCGTCCGGCCCGGCGCCGTGCCTGCCTCGGACCCCACCGACCCCTCCCTCCAGCCCCCGCCGGACGCGCCCCGGCGGTGGTACAACGCCGCCCTTCCGGTGGGGGTGGTCCTCGCCGTGGCCCTTGCCTCCCTCTGGGGGACGGGGGCGGCCGGGCTCGAGCCCGGCGAGCGGACCCTCGTGAACGTGATCGGCGACGCAGACCCCTTCGCAGCGCTCCTCTGGGCCTCCTTCGCCGGGTGCGTGACGGCGATCCTCCTCGTGGTGGGGCAGCGGATCCTCACGGTGCAGGAGGCGCTCTCGGCCTGGATGGGCGGTATCCAGTCCATGCTCATGGCGGTGGTGATCCTGATGCTCGCCTGGGGGCTCGGCGGGGTCACGAGCGCCGTGGGGACGGGACCCTTCCTTGCATCGCTCGTTCAGGACACCCTCCCCCTGGCCCTCCTCCCGGGGATCGTCTTCCTCGTGGCGGCGGCCACCGCCTTTTCCACCGGGACCTCGTGGGGCACCATGGCGATCCTCTTCCCCGTCGTGATCCCCCTGGCGGTGGCCATGGGCGCGGGGGTGGGATTCGCCGGAGGTGAGCATTACCCGATCCTCCTCGGCACCATCAGCTCGGTCATGGCCGGGGCGGTCTTCGGGGACCACTCCTCGCCGATCTCGGACACCACCGTGCTCTCGTCCATGTCGTCGTCGTGCGACCTCGTGGACCACGTCCGGACCCAGCTCCCGTACGCACTGGTCGTGGCGGTGGTGGCGCTCGTGGTGGGCGAGATTCCGGCGGCGGCGGAGTGGGTGCACCCGACGTTCTCGATCCTGGTCGGGCTCGTGCTCCTCTGGATCGTGCTCCGGGTTTTCGGAAAGGACCCGGCCGAAGGGCTCGAGGCGGGGCCCCCGGACGGGGCCGTCGCACCGGAGGGTCGCGCTACCGGATCGTGACCCGCCGCACGAAGGCCGCGACTTCGGCGAAGTAGTCCCGGCCCGCCACCCACGGGAGGTCGTTGTGCCCCGCCCCCGGGACCTCCTGGAGGGTGCCCCGGGGGCCCGCCGCCTGGTGGAGGGCGCGTCCCATCCGGAGGGGAACGAGGGCGTCGGCGGTGCCGTGGACCACGAGCACCGGGGCGGAGGTGGCAGCGACCCCGGCCCGGGCATCCAGCGTTTCCCGAAGCCTCCGGAAGAGGACCGGGGGGAGGAAGGGGTAGACGGCCCGGGCCATCTCGGCCAGCTCCGTGAAGGTGGACTCGACGATGACTCCCGCAGGTTCCGGACCGCTTCCCGCCGCGAGCCGCCCGGCCAGGACGCCGGCGACGGCGCCCCCGAGGGACCGGCCGTGGAGCACGATCCGCCCCGGGTCTTCGAGCTCCCGGACGAGCCAGGCGTGGGCCGTTTCCGCGTCGACGACGACTCCTTCCGTGGACGGGCGCCCGGTGGAGCGCCCGTACCCCCGGTAGGAGAGGAGAAGGACCGAGACCCCCTCCTCGAGGTACCCCTCGGCCTGGAAGTCCCGGTGCCCCATGTGCCCCGCGTTTCCGTGAAGGAAGAGGACCGCGGGCGGGTCCTCGCCGGGCGCCGGGTACCACCAGGCGTGGAGCGTGACGCCGTCGGGGGCCTCGAGCTCCAGGTCCCGCCCCTCGACCCCGGCAAGCACCGGGGCGGGGCCCGGATCCTCCCGGGCGGGGTGGAAAAGGAAGAAGGCGGCGGTCCGGGGAGAGATCACGAGGGCAAGGACGATCCCGAAGGCCACGACGAGAAGGGCGGCCCTCAGCGCGCCGGCCACGCCTCGTGCCCCCACCGGAGGAGGAAGCCGCCGGGGCCGGTCCCCGCCGCCCGGGACCCCTCGGGCCCCACGGCCCAGTCGTACGAGAAGAGAGAAGTCCCGCCCAGGGCGAGCTCCCGGGAGATCCGCCCCTTCGCCACCGCCCCGGCAAAGCTGTTCCGGTAGACCCCGATTCCCGCCCAGACCCGCTCCGGCCCCGCCACCCCCGCCGCATGGCGGAGCTGACGCTCGAAGACGGCGTCGGCATCGGTGTAGGCCATGGGCACGATCACGTCCACGAGCCCGGCCCCGAGCCACTCCTCCCATGCCTGGAAGCGGTGGTTCCGGGCATCGGTGGCCTCGGCGAAGACCGCCGCCGAGAGGACGATCCCCGGATTCCGGGTGCGCACCACGTGCGCCACCCCGGCCACGAGCTCGGTCATCCGCTCCCGCCGGAAGTCGCTCCATGCCTCCGGGAATGCCTCGGGAAGGGCCAGGTCCGAACCGTTCGGGGCACGCGCCGCGATCCGCCCTCCTTCCTCGAGCCAGCGCCGGAACTCCGCCAGGGAGAGGGGCCCGTAGTCGAAGTTCGACGACGGGTGGCGCACGTAGTCCAGGTGAATCCCCGCCAGGGGGTAGCGGTCCACGAGCTCGGCCACCACGGCCTCGACATGGCGGTGGTTCTCCCGGAGCGAAGGGGCCTGGTAGATCCCTTCGACCCGGTCGGCGTTCGCCCGCGTCCAGGCCACGAGGCGGTCGAGCCACCGGGGGTCCCAGGGGCTCGTCCCGGAGAGCTCGGCGGCGAGCTCCCGGGGGAGGGCGATCCGGTCCGGGTGCCTGCGGAGGAGGTGGAAGGGGTCGGTGGGCAGAAGTTCGGCGCTCGCCACCAGGTTCACGTTCACCCAGGCGTGGACCTGGATCCCCAGCGGAAGCGCCTCCCGGACCAGGAGCTCCAGGGGGTCGAAGGCCGGGTCCAGGTGGGCGAGCTGAACGGCCCGGGGCTCGAGGCTCGACCGGTACCATGCATCACCCCGCCCCCGGACCTGCACGAGAAGGGTGTTGAAACCCGCCTGGTGGGCCCGGGTGACCACCGCCCGCACCGAATCCGGGTGCACGAGGGAGGTCCGGACGACCCAGAGGGCCCGGACCTCGGCGGGGAGGGTGGCCGGGAGGGGGCGCGGACCCACGACCCCCACGCCCCCCTCGATCCGGACCGGGGTGGGGCGCTCGGCGGCGGGCTCGGGTGCTGCCTGCGGGGCCGGGGGCGGCAAGGGGCGCTCGGACGAGGGTGGCGGGAGATCCGCCGGCGACGGGGGCGCCTGGGGAGGCGTGGTGGCCAGGGTGCAGCCGCCGAGGACCAGGAGGGCCATGGGGGCAAGGAGGCGAAGCTTCACCTCAGTTCCTCCGGGCCCGGAAGAAGTCCCTGAGGAGGCGGGCCCCCTCGTCGGCCAGCACCCCGGCGGTGAGCTCCACCCGGTGGTTCAGGCGCGGGTCCTGGAGGAGGTTCCCCAGGCTCCCGGCCATCCCGGCCTTGGGGTCCGGGGCCCCGAAGACCACCCGGTCCACCCGGGCCAGGACGAGCGAGCCGGCGCACTGGGCGCAGGGCTCGAGGGTCACGTAGAGGGTGCATCCGCCCATGCGCCAGTCTCCCTTCCGCTCGGCACCCGCGCGAAGCGCCTCGACCTCGGCGTGGGCGGTGGGGTCGGGGCGGGTCACCGTCCGGTTCGAGCCCTCGGCGAGGAGGCACCCCCCCTCCACGAGCACCGCCCCCACCGGGACCTCTCCGTCGAGGGCGGCGAGGCGGGCCTGCTCGAGCGCCCGCGCCATCCACATCCGGTCGCCCTTCCTCGGGGGCGTGAGACGCACGGCCCCCGGTGCACCCCCACGGGTGAGGGGGTGGTCCGTTCCGGCGAGCCGGGGATCCACGCCCCTCACCCCGCGCCGCCCCTCAGTGGGCGGTAGGCGAGCTCGGGACCGGCCCCTGTCCGAAGCGCCGGTGGAGCGCGGCCACCCGCCCGCCGACGGCAAGGCGATGGAGCTCCTCCACGACCAGGCTCCCGGAGCCCGTCCCCCCGCCGGTGCGACGGAGCTGCACGGGGTGGCCGGCGGCACGGAGCACCCGCACGAGCTCGGGGCCGTCGCCCACGTCCACGATGGCGAGCTCCCCGTCGCGCAGGTCCTCCGCCCGGGCGGGCTCCACGAGGAGGAGGTCCCCCGGGTGGACGTCGAAGGCGCTCCAACGGGAATCCCGGGCCCGGACGAAGCAGGACCCCTTGGCGGCGCCCAGGCGCCTGTCCACCGAGACCCAGGTCTCGATCCCGTCGGACACGAACCCCCGGGAAGGATCGGGCAGGTCGGCGTAAAGCGGGACGGAAACGGTATGGGGGTTCAGGTCCACCCCGAGGATCCGGATCCCGCGGGAGCGGGACGGGTCCCGCTCCAGGTACCCCTTCTCGGCCAGGGCGCTCAGGTGCTCCGATACGGTCTTCGTGCTCCGGATCCCGAACTCCTCGCCGATCTCGCGGATCGAGGGCTGGTACGTATGCGTCCGGAGGTACCGGACCATGTAGTCCAGGATGCTCTGCTCGAGATCATTCAGAACGGCCGGCATGGGCGTCTCCGGAAGCACCCGGCGGATGCAGGTCCGCGGCCGGGGCCACCCCCGGCAACAGATGTTTACGATGCCACGGTAACGCCCCCCGAAACCCCCCGTCAAGGTGGTTGAAAAATATGTTTACGCCGGAGCCGCAGGGACTTCGGGGATCCGGAGAAGCGCATCGTCGATGCGGGAGAGGCTCCGGTCCCGCCCCAGGAGGTCGAGGACCTCGAAGATTCCGGGGCTCGCCTGCTGCCCGGTGAGCGCCACCCGGAGGGGGTGGATCACCTTTCCGGCCCCCACCCCGCGGGTCTCCGCAACCCCTCGGACGGCACCCTCGAGCGTGGTCTCGTTCCACGGTTCCGTTCCGGCGAGGGCCTCCCTGAGTGCCGCCAGGTGCCCCCGGGCCGCCGCGGGATCCCGGAGCAGGTGCCTCGCCTCGGCGTCGGGGTCGAAGGCCACCTCCGACCGGGTGTAGATCCGGACCGCGTCGGCGACCTCGGCCACGGTGCGGGACCGCACCTGGAGGAGGGCCACGAGGCGGACCAGGGTGTCGGGTCCCCGGCCCTCCAGGAAGGCGCGCTCCTCTTCGGGGAGCTCCCCGACCAGGGACAGCACTTCGGCGGCCACCCCCTCGGGGGGGCGCTCCGCCAGGTGGCGGCCATTCAGCCAGGCGAGCTTCTGCGGGTCGAACACCGCACTCTTCCTCTGCACCCGGTCAAGGGAGAAGCGGGCGCAGAGTTCCTCGGGGGTGAAGAGCTCCTCCTCGGTTCCGGGGTTCCAGCCCAGGAGCGCGAGGAAGTTCACCATGGCCTCGGGGAGGATCCCCTCGCTCCGGTACTCGCCGACCGCGGTGGCCCCGTGGCGCTTCGAAAGGCGCTTTCCGTCGGAGCCCAGGATCATCGGGACGTGGGCGAAGGCGGGAACGGGGTTCCCGAGGGCCTCGTGGAGGAGGATCTGCTTCGGGGTGTTCGAGAGGTGGTCATCGCCCCGGATCACGAGGTCGATCCGCCCGTCGGCGTCGTCGGAGACCACGGCCAGGTTGTAGGTCGGGGTGCCGTCGGAGCGGAGGATCACCAGGTCCTCGATGGCCTCGTTCGGAAAGCGCATCGTGCCGTGCACCCGGTCCTCCCAGGCGGTCTCCCCGTCCGGAACCCGGAAGCGGATCGCGTGGGGCACTCCGGCGGCGGCCCGGGCCTCGGAGGCCTCGTGGCCGAGAGTCTCCGCCTGTTCCCGGGGGTAGCGGACGACCCGGTCCGGGTCCTCCTCGCGGATCCGGGCGAGTTCCTCGGGGGCGGTGAAGTCCCGGTACGCCTTCCCCCGGGCGAGGAGGCGGAGGGCATCGGCCCGGTGCCGCTCGAGGCCTTCGCTCTGGAAGACCGGCCCCTCGTCCCAGTCCACGCCGAGCCAGCGGAGTCCGTCCAGGATCGCCTGCGTGTGGGCCTCCGACGAACGCTCCCGGTCCGTGTCCTCGATGCGGAGGAGGAAGACACCCCCCTCCTGCCGGGCCAGGAACCAGTTGAAGAGGGCGGTCCGCGCCCCCCCCACGTGGAGGTAGCCGGTGGGCGAGGGAGCGAAACGGACGCGGAGGGACATGGCGGATCGACGGGGCCTGGGGAAACGGAGCAGGCTATACGATCGACCGGGCCCCCGCTTCCTGTAAAGCCCCGACCGGCACCGGCTCCGCTGCGGGCTCCTCTGCCGTTCCCCATGCCCGTTCGAAGATCAGGTAGAGGGCCGGGGTGGTGGTGAGGACGAAGATCGTGGACGAGAGGAGCCCCCCGATGAGCGCGTAGGTGAGCGCGTTCCAGATCGACGCATCCGCAGCGCGCGTGAAGAGCACGAGGGGGAGGAGTCCGAAGACCGTGGTCCCGGTGGTCATGAGGATGGGACGCACCCGGTCGAGGGTCCCCCGGAGGATGGCGTCGTGGAGGTCCAGGTCGGTCTCGACGCGCACCCGGTTGATGTGGTCCACGAGGAGGATCGCGTTGTTCACCACGATCCCCCCCATCATGATGACCCCGATGTACGCCTCCCGGGTGAAGACGGCGCCCACGAGAATGAAGACCGTGAAGACCCCGATGAGGGCCATGGGAACCGCGAGGAGAACGCACAGGGGCTGGCGGATCGACTCGAAGAGCCCCGCCGTGACCATGAAGATGAGCCCGATGGACACGAGAAGCACGAGGAGGAACTGGGCCTCGTCCTCGCTCGAGAGGCGCCAGGGGCTCCGGTCGCGGATCGAGTAGCCGGGGGGGAGGTACGTGGCGGCGACATTCTCGTCGCGGACCTGGTCGCCCAGGGGGCGGGGACCGCGGAACTCGTAGGCCACCGAGCGCTCGTACTGCTGGTTCTCCCGGCGGATCTGCGTGAGGACGCGGCGCTCCTCCACCTGCACGATGTCCGAGATGCGGATCTGGTGACCCGCCGACGTGGCCATGACCGTCTCGAGAAGGCCCTGGACGTCGGCCTGCCGGTAGCCTGCAAGCTTCACCTCGAAACGGACGGGTTCCTCGCCCAGGACCACGTTCCCCTGGGGGCCCGTGCCCCTGAGCGACGAGCGGACGAGCCCCGTGGCCTCCTGCACCGTGATCCCGTTCCGGGCGGCGGCATCCCGGTCGATGAGGACCACGAACTCGGTGGCGCGATCGCGGGTGAAGCCCCCTGCGGCGTTCGTGTCCACCTCGTGCACCCGGCCGTGCTGGCCGATCCTCTGCCCGAAGTCCTCGGCGATCTCGGCCAGGCGCTCGTAGTTGTACCCGAGAAAGGTGATCGTGT
>JBJHCE010000118.1:0-9450 GCA_050485865.1 Gemmatimonadales bacterium
GACGCGACGGGCTCGACGCGAACTGCACGCTGTTCCACTCCTGGGCCGACGTGAAGATGCACGAGCGGTTCCTCGACGACCTGGACGACCCGGAGCTCTGGAGGCTCAAGCGCCAGGCCACCGTCGGGCTCTTCGAACTCCTCGAGTCCGGCCGGTGCCGGCACCAGGCGATCCTCCGCCACTTCGACGAGGCCATGGAGCCCTGCGCGGACGCCTGTGATGTCTGCACGGGCACGCGGGTCGAGGACCGTGTGAAGGCCCTTCGGGGCCGGGGACGCGCCCCCATGCCCGCCCCGCCCCGGGGCGCCCGGGGGAGCGGAGCGGCCTCCAGCGCCGCCGCCCTTTCCGCACCGGACCAGGCGCTCTTCGAGCGGCTTCGGACCCTCCGGAAGGAGCTCGCCGACCAGAAGGGAGTCCCGGCCTACATCGTCTTCAACGACCGTGTCCTCCTGGAAATGGCGCTGCGCAGGCCCTCGACCCCGGAGGCACTCCTCGAGGTTCCCGGGGTGGGCCCGGCCAAGCTCGAGCGCTACGGCGCGGCGTTCCTGGCGGCCATCGGCCAGGGGTAGCCGGCCTGTTGCGAATCCCCGCCCGCGCCGTGGCGGGACCCGCCGCCGGGTCGTACGATACCGACACACGTACCCCCGTCCCGACCCGGCCCGGACCCCGGAGCGCCTCCATGCCCCTCCCCTCGCCCCCCCGCCCCACCCCGGTCCTCCTTCTCTCGGTCCTCGTCGGGGCGGGGCTTGCCCTCCCCGCCGGGGCCGGGGCGCAGAGCCTTCCCTCCGCCGCCGCCGACTCGGTCTTCGCCCCCTGGGACCGCGACGACACCCCGGGATGCGCCGTCGGGGTCTTCCGCCAGGGGGAGCTCCTCCTCGCCCGCGGCTACGGCCTTGCGAACCTGGACTGGGGAATCCCCATCACCCCTTCCACCGTCTTCTACGCCGGCTCCGTGTCGAAGCAGTTCGCGGCGGCCACCGCGGCCCTCATGCACCTGGACGGCACCCTGGACCTCGACGCCGACGTCCGGCTCCACATCCCGGAACTCCCCCCCTACGACCCGGTCGTGACGGTGCGCCACCTGGTCCACCATACCTCGGGGGTGCGGGACATCTACGGCCTCATCAACCTTTCCGGGGGTCGAGTCGCCGACGCCTGGACCGACGCCGAGTACCTGGAGCTCCTGGCCCGGCAGGTGGAGCTGAACTTCCCGGCGGGCTCCGCCCATCTCTACTCGAACGGGGGGTACTTTCTCCTCACCACCGTGATCGAGCGGGCGAGCGGGAAGCGCCTGGACGCCGTGGCCCGGGAACTCCTCTTCGAGCCCCTCGGGATGCACGACACCCACTTCCACCAGGAATCCACCCGGATCGTCCCGCGTCGGGCCATGAGCTACGAGGGGAACCCGGGCGCGGGCTATCGGCAGAGCTACCTCGGGAACTTCGACAAGGCCGGGGCCGGCGGGCTCTACACGACCCTGGCGGACCTGGCCGCATGGGACCGGAACCTGGCGACGGGCGAGGTGGGCGGAGCCGCCTTTCTGGAGCTGATGCTCACCCCGGGGCGGCTCTCGTCGGGCGAGGAGCTCACCTACGCCTTCGGCCTCACCCACGGAACCGCCGACGGCCGCGCCACCGTGGGGCACGGGGGAAGCATGATGGGGTTTCGGGCCGACTACGTCCGCTTCCCCGACGACGACCTGTCCGTGGCCGCCCTCTGCAACCTGGGGTCCATCAACCCGGGTCCCCTCACGCGGCGGGTGGCCCGGGGGCTCCTCGGGCCCGCCCCGACCGCGCGTGCTCCGGGGGATGCGGAGGCCTCCGGCGGAGGCGCGGGGGCGGGTGCCGCGCCCGGGGCCGCCCCTCCGGCCCTTCCGTCCGCGGCGCTCCCGGCGTACGCGGGCACGTACCGGAGCGAGGAGGTGGGGGCCGAGTTCCGGATCACCTGGGACGGAACGACCCTCGGGCTCCAGCGCACCCGGACCGCGGACCCGCGGCCCCTCGAGCCGGTGGGGAGCGACCGGTTCCGCGACGGAAGCCAGACCCTCGACTTCCTGGTGGAGGACGGGGTCCCCGTTGGCTTTCGCCTCGATGCCGGACGGGTCCGGAACCTCCTCTTCCAGCGGGTGCCGGAGGCCTGACCGGGGGCCCTACCCCTGGCAGGGCGCCGTCGGGTCCGGAACCGGGCCGTCGATCCGCGGGGGTGCCGGGAGGTTCGCCACCCGCCGGGTGATCTCTGCGGCGAAGGTCGCCACCCGGGCCACCTTCTCGAACTCGATCTTCTCCACGGTGTCCGAAGGCTTGTGGTAGTCGTCGTGGAGGCCGGAGCCGATCTTGGCCACGGGGATCCCCCACCGGGCGAAGTTCCAGTGATCCGAACGGCAGTAGAGCTGCTCCGGGTGTCCCGGCGCGTCGTAGGTGTAGTCGAGGACGAAGGGACGCTCGAGTGCGGCGTTCGCCGCCTCCACGAGGGCTCCGTACTCGGTGGAGAGCCGCCGGGTGCCCACGAGGTGGATCGAGTCCGGGTGGTTCCGTCCCACCATGTCGAGGTTGATGTGGGCCACCATCCGGTTGCGGTCCACGGTGGGATTGTCGGTGAAGTACTCGGAGCCCAGGAGCCCCGATTCCTCGGCGGCATGCCAGATGAAGAGCACCGAGCGACCCGGGCGCTCCCCTTCCGGGAGATGGGCCAGGTACTCGGCGACCTCGAGGATCGCCGCCGTCCCCGACGCGTTGTCGTCGGCGCCGTTGTAGATCGAGTCGCCGTCCACCGGCGTACCCACCCCCACGTGGTCGTAGTGGGCCCCGAGCGTCATGTATTCCTGGTGGAACTCCGGGTGTGCGCCCGGGAGAACCGCGATGACGTTCCTGCCGTCGTAGGACTCGGTGGTGCGGTCCAGGGTGAAGCGGAAGTGCCCGAGGCCCGTCCGGGGCGTGCGCGCCTCCGGGACCGGAACCCCGAGGATCTCCTCCAGGGCATCGGGTGCGAGGAGGAAGAAGGGAGGGGCATCGCCCGGCTCCTCCCCTCCCCTCAGGCTCACCGCGCCCTTCCGGGCCACGTCCACCGCGTAGTCCCAGAAGTCCTCGAGATCGCCGTCGGCCACGAAGAGGATCGCCTGGGCCGGGCTCCCGGGGCCGAAGAGGGCCGCGAGCTCCATCCGGGGCGGAAGCTCCGACGGATCCCCCACCCCCGGAGCCGCGTCGAGGAAGACGATGACCACGGCCCCCGCCACCTGCTCGAAGGTGAGGGTGCCCGGGGCAATGGTCGGATCGAAGAAGTACCCCCCGAAGACCAGGCTCCCCTCACCCGACGTGCGCCGGGTATCGGGAAGACCGCCGAGCCCCGACACGAAGAGGACCTCGTCGGGGCCGGCAGGTGCAGGGGAAGCCCCGCTTCCCGCCGGGGTCCGCTCCGCCTGGACGCGGGTCACCGTGCGCTGGAGGGGCACGCCCTGGAAGAAGGTCCCGTTGTCCCCGCCGGGGAGGAGTCCCAGCCGCTCGGCCTCCCGGGCCAGGTAGTCGCCCGCCTGCTCCTTCTCCGGCGAGCCCGTTTCCCTTCCGCGCATCGAGTCATGGGCAAGGAGCCCGATCCGGAGCCTCAGGTCCTCGACGCTGATCCCGGCGCGCGTGTCCCCGGGGCGCGGGACCGGAGCCGGGGTGGGCGCCCGGACCTCGGCTGCAGGGGTGGGCGCCGGTGTCGCGGGTGCCGGGTCGGGCTGCGGCCCGGGAGAGGCGCAGGAGGCAACGGCAACGGACACGAGGGCCCCGAGGGCCAGGAGGGGTCGAATCGTCATGGGCGGAAGTCGGGGATCGGGCGGGGCTCCGTCCCGGGAAACACACGCGGGGCCGGGGAGCGTCGGAATCGTCGGTCGCATTACCCCCGTGGCGGGTGCGCGGTCCACCGACCCTGGGCACGCCCTTGCACGACGGGCGCTCCGGCCGCGAGGTTCGCACGGGTACCCCTTCCGCATCTTCCCTCCTGTCGAGGCCCCATGCATCCGGTTCGCGCGCTTCTCCTCCCGCTCCTCCTCCTGGCCGTCCCTTCGGCATCGTGGGCCCAGGGCCCGGCCGGGGGTACCGGGGGGACCCAGGGCTGGAGCGTCAGCGTCGACTGGGGGTGGAGCTTCGAGCAGAACCCCCTGGGGAGCTACTTCGGCGAGGCCACCCGGTGGACCGGAGTCCGTGTCGAGGTGCCCGAGGTCCGCGGATGGCGCCCCACCGTGCACTGGGCCCAGGTAAACGCCCGGGGGGAGTGCTTCCTGGACGCGCCCTGCGACGAGTACCGGGCATGGACCCTCCGCGTGGGGGGCGTGTCCGGAGACCTGGACCCGAACGACAACTCCCGCATCGCCCCCTTTCTTGCCCCCGAGGTCGGAATCTTCCACTCCGACGAGGGGACCTCCTTCTCTCCCGGGGTCCGTGCCGGGATCCTCTTCCACGCCGTTCCCCGGGTCGCTCCCTTCGCCCACGTGGGCGGTGCCCGGATCCCCTGGAACGGGTGGCTCTGGGAGGTGGGGACAGGGGTGCGAATCACGGTGTTCTGACGCCCCCCTCCCCCGACGGGTACCGGGGGCCCGGCCGGACCCGCCGCGTGGCCGGCGCGGTGAGGGGGTCGTCGGGCCAGAAGTGCTTCGGGTAGCGCCCCCTCAGGTCCTTCCGGACGTCGAAGTACCCCTCGCGCCAGAAGCTCGCGAGGTCGCGGGTCACCTGCACCGGCCTTCGCGCCGGCGAGAGAAGGTGCACGACCAGGGGGACCCGCCCCCCTGCGATGCGCGGGGTTTCGGTCATGCCGAAGAGCTCCTGGATCCGGGCCGCGAGGACGGGAGTCTCCGGGTCCGAGTAGTCCAGCGCGATCCTCGAGCCCGAGGGTACCTCCAGGTGGGAGGGGGCCAGGGCGTCGAGGCGCCGCCGGGCCTCCCAACTCACCCGCGTGAGAAGCGCCTCCGCAAGGTCGACCCGCGCAAGCTCCGCCGGTGACCGGGCCCCCGGCACGAGGGAGAGGAGCCAGTCGCCGAGGCCGGCCAGGAGCTCCGCGTCGGAGACACCGGGCCACCCCTCCGGCTCCAGGTGATGCAGGAAGGCCAGGCGCGCCCGGAGCTGCCGCGCCTCCTTCGTCCAGTGAAGGGTCTCGATTCCGGCCTCCCGGATCCCCCCGGCGAGGGCCGCGGCCACCGCTTCCGGATCCGGGTTGCGGAGCGGTCCCCGGCCGAGCTCCACCGCCCCGAGGCGCCGCACGCGGATCGCCTCCACCCGGCCGGCCTCCGCGCTCCACCGGGTCCGCTCCTCGGTTCGCACGAGGTGGGCAAGGTGCTCCTCGAGTTCGCCGGCATCGAGGGGTGCCGCCTGCCGGATCCGGACGTCGGCGCCCCGACCGTCCACCTCCACCGCCACCAGCCACTCCGCCCGGGCCAGGGCAGGCGATTCCTCGAGCACCGCCCCCTTCCCCCCCGAAAGGAGGTAGCGCCCGCCCCCCCTGTGGCGCCCGATCCGGTCGGGCCAGCCGTGGGCGGCGAGGACCCCGACCGCGTGGTCGTCGCGCGGGGCCGAGCGGGCTGGCAGCCCGAGCCTCCGGGCCCACTGCTCCGACTCCCTCCGGGCCCGGGCCACCCCGCCCCGGTCCACCCGGTGCCCCGGGGGGGTCCCGTGCCCCCCGCCCCGGGAACGGAGCAGCTCGAGCCTCAGCCGGAGGTCCGCGTCGGCGGGTCGTCCCTCGCCCACGAGGGGGTCCCGGTCTCCGACCAGGGCCGCCAGGTCGCATCCGGTACCTCCGGCGCCCAGTTCCCGGGCGGTCACGAGGAGGTGCCCGATTCTCGGATGGGCGCCCAGTTCGGAGACGTCCTCGCCGTGGGGGGTGAGCGCCCCCGACACGTCGAGGAGTCCCAGGAGCTCCAGGAGTTCCCGTGCCGAGGCGAGTCCCGCAGGCGGGGGCGGATCGATCCAGCGGAGCTCCCCCGGGTCGGCACCCCAGCGGGCGAGCTCGAGGACCAGGGGTGCGAGATCGGCCTCGAGGATCTCGGGGGTCCGGTGGGGAACGAGGCCCCGGTCCTCGCCCGCAGTCCAGAGACGGTAACAGGTACCGGGCGCGGTCCGTCCCGCCCGCCCCCGGCGCTGGTCCGCCGTGTCGCGGCTCACCCGAACCGTCTCGAGGCGGGTCATCCCCGACCCGGGGTCGAAGCGGGGGATGCGCATGAGCCCCGAGTCGACGACCACCCGGACCCCCTCGATCGTGAGCGAGGTCTCGGCCACCGCCGACGCCAGGACCACCTTCCGGCGCCCCGGCAGCGCGGGAGCGAGGGCCCGGTCCTGCGCCTCCCGGACCAGGGATCCGTGCAGCACGTGAACGTCCACGCCCTGGGGAAGGCGCCCCGGGTCCGAGAGCCGCTCCGCCACCCTCCGGATCTCGGCCGCCCCGGGAAGGAAGACCAGGACGTCGCCCTCGTGGTCCGCGAGCGCCCCTCCGACGCCGGCGGCCACGGCGCCCTCGACGGGGCGTCCCGGGGGGAGGGGCCGGTCCAGGAAGACCGTCTCCACCGGGTGGGTGCGCCCCTCGCTCCGGAGCACCGGCACCCCGGGGCCCGAGGGCACCCGGAGGAGCTCCGCCACCGGCGCCGCATCGAGGGTCGCCGACATGACCACGATCCGGAGGTCGGGGCGGAAGAGCGACCGGGACTCGAGGGCGAGGGCGAGCCCCAGGTCGGCGTGGAGGGAACGCTCGTGGAACTCGTCGAAGAGGAGGGCCCCGACCTCCTCGAGGGACGGGTCGGACTGGAGCATCCGGGTCAGGATCCCCTCGGTCACGACCTCGATCCGGGTCCGGGGCCCCACCCGGGTCTCGAGGCGCATCCGGTACCCGACGAGCCCCCCCACGTCGTCCTCGCCCAGGAGGGAGGCGATGCGCCAGGCCGCTGCCCTCGCCGCGAGGCGCCGGGGCTCGAGGAGGACGATCTTGCGGCCGGCAAGCCAGGAGGGTGCGCCGGACCGGGACGTGCCGGACCGGGGCGTGCCGGACCCGGGTGCGCCGGACCGGGATGTGCCGGGCCCGGGTGCGCCGAACCCCAGGAGCGCCGGCGGGATCGCCGTCGTCTTTCCGGCTCCCGGCGGGGCCACGACGACCGCGGCCCCCACCTCCGCGAGGGCGGAGTGGAGGCCGGGGAGGAGTGCGTGGACCGGGAGTCCATGGGGCGGATCGGGGTGCATCTCCCAAATGTGCCCCCCGAGGGGTCACCCGTCCACGTGGCGCAGCGGGGTCGGTCAGACCGGGGGCTGCCCCCTGAGGGCCCTGGCCAGGAACGACACGACCAGGAGCACGAGGAAGATGACGAAGAGAAGCTGCGCGATCCCGGCGGAAGCACCCGCGATTCCGGAGAATCCGAGAACACCGGCAATGAGCGCAAGGATCAGGAACGTGAGTGCCCATCCGAGCATGAGGTCCTCCCTGCTGAAGTCGTCTTGATGGGTTCGGGCGCCGGAACCACGGGGCGCCTCGTGTCCTGGAGGAGTGCAGGGGACATGCCAGCGGGGCGGGCGTGAGAGCGCAAACGATTGCGCAGCAGCGCCTTGTGTCGTGGCAAAGGGCGCTGCCGGGGGAGGACAGCGTACAGGGAGCAGGGCCCCGGAACCGAAAGAGTTTCCCGGAGGGACAAGCGGCGCCCGCAATTCCTTCCCGGCGCAGGGCAGGGTCAGGGAAGGTGCCCGGGCTCGGGCTCCGGGTCCCAGTCCTCGCCGTAGAGCTCCGGGCCGCAGTCGGTGCAGATGCTGTGGCTGAAGTGGGCGTCGGAGCGGCTCGAGATGTAGCTCTCCACCCCCTCCCAGAACCCCTGGTCGTCGCGGACCTTCTTGCAGTGCCCGCAGATGGGAATGAGTCCCTCGAGGGTCCGGACCTCGGAGAGCGCCTCGCGGAGATCGCGGTTCGTGCGCTCGAGGGCTTCGTTCGTCGCGGCGAGGAGGGCTTCCCGCTCGCGCCCGACCCGGTTGAACTGGAAGAGTCCCCCGGCGAGGAGCAGGACCAGGAGGAGCACGCTCCCCCCCGCCGCCACGACGAGGCGCTGGCGGGCAATGACCTCACCCTGGGCACGCTGCTCCTCGACGAGGCGCAGGTTCTCGCGCTCCTGGCGCTCGGCGTCGGCCCGGGCCTCGAGGGCCGCGATCCGCTGGGCCCCGCTCTGGGTGAAGATCTCGTCGCGGAGCGCAGTGTGCTCGCGGAGGTAGCCGAGGGCCTCCCCCGGGGCGCCCCGGGCCTCGTGCACGAGGGCGAGTTCCCGGAGGGCGTCGAGTTCGAGCCCCCGCTGCTCCGCCTCGCGGGCCAGGCGAAGGGCCAGCTCGAGTTCCTGCACCGCCCGCGCGTGGTCCCCCGCCACCCGGAGCCCCTCGCCCACCAGGACCAGGGCCCGGACCTCACGGCGCACGTGCCCCTCGGCCCGCGCGGCGGCGAGGGCCTCCTCCGCCAGCACCACCCCGCGCGCCGGATCGCCCCCCCGTGTGAAGGAGGAACTCCGCCCGAGGAGGTTCAGCGACCGGGCGCTGGCCCGGTCTGCAGCGGTGATCCGGGCATCGTCCGCCCCGTAGGTCCGGTCCGAGGTGAGGAAGAGCTCCCGTGCCTCGTCGAAGCGCCCCAGGGTGAGCTCGAGGATCCCCAGGTTGTGCAGCGCGTACCCGAGTGCCGCGGGCTCGTCCGCCTCGCCGGCCACCCGGATCGCCTCCTCCAGCGCCACGCGGGCCTGCTCGAACTGCTGCCAGTCGTGGTAGGTGCGCCCCACGTTCGTGAGGACCAGGACTTCCCCGCGGCGGTCGCCCACCCGCCGCCTGAGCTCCAGCGCCCGGAGGAAGGCATCGAGGGCCGCCTCGTAGTTCCCCCACTGGTAGTGGGCGGAGCCCAGGTTGTTGTAGACCCGCCCGAGGGCCGCGTCGTCTTCGAGCACCGACCACTGGGCACGCGCCCGGGTGAAGTGGACGACGGCGCTGTCGTAGCGGGACTCGGCCCAGTGGTGGATCCCGAGGGCGTTGTGGGCCGCGGCCATCGCGGCGGTATCTGCGCGGGATTCCGCGTCGGCGACCCGGGCCCGGAGGGAATCGGCCACCTGGGCCGACTCGGGGGTCACCGGGAGCTGGCCGGCGACCGGAACGGGGAGGGCGGCCCCGCCCACCCCGAGGAGAAGGACGGCGAAGAGGATCGGGCGGTATGGCGCAGGAAGCATCGTGGACGCGGCGCGGGGGTATCGGACCCGTGAAATCGGGCCCGTGAGACCGGACCCCTTCGGGGCCCCGCTCCGTACCCCCGAAGCCGGCAAACGGATTCGGGGGGGCCCAGGGGGCGTGCGCCGCGGAGCTTCCCGCAGTATCGTTGGCGCCCGCACACCGCGTGCCGCCGACCCCTCCGCATCCCAGGGTGAGTTTCCATGTTCAGGCTTCGATCCCGTCTTCTTCCCGTCGTCTCCCTCCTCCTCCTTGCCCC
>JBJHCE010000119.1:0-9242 GCA_050485865.1 Gemmatimonadales bacterium
GAACCGGAAGGACGGGGCGGTCGTTCGGGACGGAGGGGTCGGGCACGGCAGGGGCCTCCGGGTCGGGGGATGCGGCGGGGCGGGGTGCTCGGCGGAATATGGCCCCGGGCGGAGGGACGTGCCACGGGTGGGGGGGGTGCCTCCGGTTTTCGACCGGGGGAGCGGGCCCGGTGCCTCTCCATCGTCCCCGACCTGGACGGAATGTACCGGGTCACGGGGCGCCTCACCCCGGAGCAGGGGGCGATCCTCCGGCGGGCGCTCGATGCCGCGGCGGACCAACTCTTCCGCGAGGAGTCGCACGGGGAGGCCTACGCCCTTCCGGCGAAGCTCCCGGCGGGGGCGGTGCTTCCGGGGGAGCAGGGTGCTCGCACCTGGAAGACGGGGTGCGCGTTTCAGGTGAAACGTCGCGGCGCCTCGCCTGCGACGCGTCGGTGGTCCCCCTCTTCCACGACTCCGACGGGCGGCTCGTGGACATGGGGGTCAAGCGGCGGGTCGTGAGTCCCGCGCTCCGGAGGGCCCTCGAGGCCCGCGACGGCGGCTGCCGCTTTCCCGGGTGCGGGCTTCGCTACGCCGAGGCGCATCACGTGAAGCACTGGGCCGACGGCGGGAAGACGAGCCTCGAGAACTGCGTCCTTCTCTGCCGCCACCATCACCGGCTCGTCCACGAGGGTGGGTGGCGTCTGGACCTCCGCCCCGGCGGACGCCTCGAGTTCCGCGACCCCCGGGGCAGGCTCCACCACGACGCCCGGGCGCTCGAGCCGGGGGAGGCGCCGAAGGGGCCCGTGCGCGGCCTCACTCCGGACGAAGCCCTGGACCCGGTCGGCACCCTCTACCGCGACAACGCCCGCGCGGGGGTGCGCCTCACCTCCATGGGCAAGCGGATCGTGCCCCCCGGCGCCGGGCCGGGATGCCCCGAGCCGGGGGAGCGCCCCCTGGCCGTGGCTCCGGGGTGGGAGCGGAGGCCTCCGGGGCTCAGTCGTACCTGAGCGCCACCGCCGGGTCCACCCGCGTCGCCCGACGGGCCGGGATCCACGAGGCCAGGAGTCCGGTGGCGGTGAGGACCACCACGATCCCCCCGAAGGTGAGGGGGTCGCGGGGGTTCACCCCCAGGAGGAAGTTCGCGAGGAGTCCGGACACGGCGAGGGCGCCCGCCACCCCGAGTACGAGGCCAATGGCGAGCTGCGCCCCGCCCTGCCTGAGCACCAGGAGGACCACGTCGCCGGGCTCGGCGCCGAGCGCCATGCGCACCCCGATCTCCCGGGTCCGCCGGCTCACCGAGAAAGACATGACCCCGTAGAGCCCGATGGCCGCGAGGAAGAGGGCCACGAACCCCATGGTCATGAAGAGGCCGCCGAAGACCTTGAAGAACCAGTTCTCCGCCTCGATGAAGTCGTCGAGGCCCCGCACCCAGTAGAGCGGGATGTCCGCATCCACCCCCGCCACCGCATCCCGAAGGGCGGGCCCGAGCGCCGCCATCCCCCCGGGGCCCCGCGCCGCGAGGCTCATGAACCGCACCGAGCGATCCTGGGCCAGGGGGGTGTAGAAGCCCCAGGGCTCCTCGTTCTGCGCTCCGGACATGTGGAGGTCCGGCGCGATCCCCACGATCGTCCGCCAGGGCTCCCCCTCGTCGTCGCCCCCGATCCGGATCCGGGCGCCAAGGGCGTTTCCGTCGGGAAAGTGCCGGGCGACGAAGCTCCGGTTCACGATGGCCACCGGGAGACTCCCCTCCGCATCCGAGGGCCCGAAGGCGCGCCCCTGCACCACGCCGGTGCCGAAGGTCTCGAAGAACGAAGGGGTGATGATTCCGTGCCGCACGAGGGGTCGGTCCGCCGGCCGGTCGTAGCTCCGCCCCTCGACCTCGATCCGCGCCTGCCCGGACCAGAGCCCCGGAAGCGCGTTCATCACCGCGGCATGGCTCACCCCGGGGCGCGCCCGGAGCCCCTCTTCCACCTGCTCGAAGAAGCGCACCCGGTCCGCAGGGTCGGCGTAGCGGGCGTCGGCCTCGGGGAGCCCCAGCCGAGCGGTGAGCACCTCCTCGGTGAGAAAGGCGTAGTCGGTGTTCTTCAGGTTCACGACGCTCCGGATCATGAGCCCGGCGCCGGCCAGGAGGACCACCGAGACCGCGATCTCCCCGATCACGAGGGCCCGGGTGAGGCGGCTCCCCCGGAAGCTCGAGCTCCCCCGGGAGTCGTCCTTCAGCACCTCGTTCACGTTCGCCCCGGAGGCCCGGATCGCGGGCATCACCCCCGAGAGGAAGGTGGCGAGGAGGGTCACCCCGAGCACGAAGAGAAGGACCGTGCCGTCAATCCCGAAGTCCATCCAGAAGGGCGGGTCGGTGGCGGCAATCGCGCCCTCGAAGATCCGGATTCCCACCGCGGCGAGCCCGATCCCGAACACCGCCCCGAGCACGGCCAGGATCAGGGGTTCGGTCAGGAACTGGACCATGATCCTTCCGCGGCTCGCGCCGAGCGCCGTCCGGATCCCCACCTCCCGGGCCCGGAGCGCGGCCTGCCCGAGCAGGAGGTTCGCCACGTTCGCGCACGCAATGAGGAGCACCCCGAACACCCCGCCCAGCATGGTCCAGAGGAGCTGGCGGGGCTCCCGGGGAATGAAGGACTCGACGAAGGGAACGACGGCGGCCCCGATGTTCTCGTTCGTGTCGGGGTAGGCCTCGCGGAGGCGGGCCGCGATCCCCGAGATCTCCACGTTCGCCTGGTCGATGGAGGCCCCGGGCGCAACCCGCGCGACGACGTTCACCGACGGTACCCCCGCCTGGCCTCGGGCGAACTGGGATGCGTGGCGCCGGTCCGGCACCCAGAGCGCCTGGGTCACCGGGAACATGAACCCCTCGGGCATCACGCCGATGATCACCGCCTCCTCGCCGTTGATCCGGAGCGTCTGGCCCAGGGCCCCGGGATCCCCCCCGAAGCGGTCCTGCCAGAGTCGCCACCCGAGCACGGTCACGAGCTCCGCGCCGGGGGCGTCCTCGCCCGGGCGGAAGCCCCGGCCCACCACGGGCTGCACCCGAAGGAGGTCGAAGAGCCCGGCCGAGACCCACCCCCCGTCGAAGCGATCGGCCCCCTCGGTGCCGCTCACGTTGAAGGTTCCGGTGCGGTAGGTGGCGATCTCGGAAAGGCTCCGCTGGTCCTCCCGCCAGGCCTCGAGGTCGTGGAGGGTAACCCCCATGTTCTCCCACCCCTGCACGATCTCGGTCCGGTGGACCGCCACGATCCGGTCCGATTCCTCGAAGGGGAGCCCCTTCAGGAGCGCCCCGTTCACGAGGCTGAACATCATGGTCGTGAGCCCGATCCCGAGGGCCAGCGTGAAGACCGACACGGCGGTGAACCCCGGGCGCTTCCGCATGAGGCGGGCGCCGTAGCGAAGATCCTGGACGAGATCCTGGAGGAGCGGCATCGGAAGGCCCTCGGGTTCCGGGTCAGAGGGGGCGGGACCGCGGAAGTCGCGTCCGTCCTGGGTCGCCCTACGAGCCGGAGGCGGCCGGAGATTCGCGTGGGGCTGAATCCCCCGCCAGGGAACCCTCGTAAGGTGGCTGAGGACGGCCCCCTCCCGGGGCCCCGCCACGGAGCCCGGACCCCATGGACATTCCACGCACCCCCCCGAAGAACCGGCGCCGCCCCCTCTACATGGGGGGTGGTGCCCTCCTCCTCGTGGTGGTTGTCGTCGCCGCCCTGCGCCTGGACCCCGCCGCCCCCCCGGTTGACCGGGGCACGGTCTGGACCGACACGGTCCGCCAGGGCGACATGGTCCGGCAGGTCCGGGGCCCCGGCACCCTCGTCCCCGAGCGGATCCGGATCATCACCGCCGTCACGGCCGGACGGGTCGAGGCCATTCACCTCTTCCCCGGCGACTCGGTGGGGCCCGCGACCCTCCTGGTCGAGCTTTCGAACCCCGACGTCCAGCTCGAGGGGCTCGATGCCGAGCGCCAGCTCGCCGCCGCCCTCGCCGAAATGGCGAACCTTCGTTCATCGCTCGAAACCCAGCGCCTGAACCAGGAGGTGGTCGTGGCCATGGTCGAGGCCGACCACGCGGAGGCGATGCGCCAGGTCGAGACGAACCGGGAGCTCTCCCGCCGCGACCTCGTCCCCCGCCTCGACGTGGAACGCGCCGAGGCCCGCGCCACCGAACTCGGCCGCCGGCTGGAGCTCGAGCGCCGCCGCCTCGAGATCGCCACCGAGGCGGTGGAAGGGCAGCTTTCGGTCCAGCGGAACCAGGTCGAGCGCCTCCGGGCCATTGCCCAGTTCCAGCAGGGGCGCGCCGCCTCCATGCAGGTCCGCGCCGGGGTCGACGGGATCCTCCAGGAGCTCCCCCTCCAGGTGGGCCAGTGGGCGGTGCCCGGACAGGAGCTCGCCCGGGTGGTGGAGCCGGGGCGCCTTCGGGCCGTCCTCCGGATCCCCGAAACCCAGGCCCGCGACGTGGCCCTCGGGCAGCGTGCCCTCGTCGACACCCGGAGCGGGGTCGTGGAAGGACGCGTGGTCCGCATCGACCCCGCCGTCCAGGGGGGCACCGTCACCATCGACGTGGCCCTCGAGGGCGAGCTCCCAAGGGGGGCCCGCCCCGATCTCAGCGTCGACGGCCTCGTCGAAATCGAGCGCCTGGACGACGTCCTCCACGTGGGGCGCCCCGCCCTGGCGCAGGCCGGCACCCGCACCACCGTCTTCCGCGTCGAGCCCGGGGGGCGCCACGCCGTGCGCGTCCCCGTGGTCCTGGGCGCCGGCTCGGTGAACACGATCCAGATCCTCGAGGGGCTCTCCCCCGGCGACGTCGTGATCCTCTCCGACATGTCCGCCTGGGACGGCCACGACCGCGTCCGCCTGAACTGAACGCATCCCCCACCTCAACCGACGGAGCCTCCCCGCCATGGAACCCACGCATCCCGCGCCCCCCCTCATCGAGCTCGAGGGACTCGGCAAGGTCTTCCAGACCGACGAGGTGGAAACCCACGCCCTGTCGGGCATCGACCTCGTGGTTCGAAAGGGCGAGTACCTGGCCATTGCCGGCCCGTCCGGCGGCGGCAAGACCACCCTGCTGTCGATCCTGGGGCTCCTCGACACCCCCACCTCCGGCGAGTACCGCCTGGCGGGCACCCCGGTGGCCCGCCTCGACGCCGCCCAGCGCGCCCGCATCCGGAACCTCGAGATCGGCTTCATCTTCCAGGCCTTCAACCTGATCGGCGACCTGACGGTGGCCGAGAACGTGGCCCTCCCCCTGACGCTGCGGGCCGGCCTCCCCGCCGACGAGCGCAAGCGCCGCGTGATGGAAGCCCTGGAGCGCGTCGAGATGTCGCACCGGGCCAAGCACTACCCGGCGCAGCTTTCCGGCGGCCAGCAGCAGCGGGTGGCCGTGGCCCGGGCCATTGCCGGAAGCCCCTCGGTGCTTCTGGCCGACGAGCCCACCGGGAACCTGGACTCGAAGAACGGCGAGGCGGTCATGGCCCTCCTGGCCGAGCTCCACCGCTCGGGCTCGACGATCTGCATGGTCACCCACGACCCGCGCTACGCCGACCACGCGGAGCGGAGCGTCCACCTCTTCGACGGCCGCATCGCCCCGGCGGAGGTGGCGCTGGGCGTGGCCTGATCTACCTTCTGGGGATGAACCCCCGCCCCGCCTCCGAACTCCGCGCCCTCCTCGACCGCATCGACGGCTCGGGGTACGGCGCCTGGCGCGCCCTCGGAGGGGCGTGGGGCTTCGCCGGATTCACCCTGGTGGTGGACCGGGTGCAGCGAGACCCCTTCGCGCCCCCGTCCCGGGTGCGCGTTTTCCGGGATGCGGAGCATGCGGGCTTCCTCCCGGAGTTCTGCCGACCGGGGCCCCGGGCGGAGGGGCTCGCCTGCAGGGTGGCGCGCGGGTTCGCCGAGGCATCCGGACCCTCCAGGGGGCGCGGGTCCTCGGGCCCCGGGGCGGGGATCACGATGGTCGCACCGGGGCAGGAGGTGCTCCCGATCTCGGCCGTCCTCCCGGGGGCGGACGGAAGCGTCGAGGCCCGCTTCGCGGTGCACCTTCCCGGGCGCGGCCGCCGGGTCGACGGCAGGAGCGGGGCCCGCCTCCTCCTGGAAGTGCTCCCCCGGGTCGTGGACGAGGCCCTCACGGCCTCCGCCTACCCCGCCGGCGACCTGGCCCTCCACGCCCTCGTGAACGAAGACGCCCACACCCTCCGCGCACGTTTGCGGGAGCGGGGCCTCGTGGCCTTCGTGGCCGACGGCGCCCACCTCCCGCGCCGCTCGGGGATCGACGAACGGCCCCTCGAGGGCCCGGACGTGGTTCCCTTCGAGAGCCCCACCTCGCTCCGGGTGGCGCTCGAGCGCCCGAACGCCGGACCGATCTCGGGCATGGGAATCCCCGCCGGGGTCACCCTCGTGACCGGGGGCGGCTACCACGGAAAGAGCACGCTCCTCCGGGCACTCGCGCGCGGGGTCTGGAACCATCGCCCCGGCGACGGCCGGGAGTGGGTGGTGACCGACCCCGACGCGGTGAAGATCCGCGCCGAGGACGGGCGCCCGGTGGCCGGGGTGGATATCTCGCCCTTCATCGGGGCGCTTCCGGGAGCGTCCGGCACCGCCCAGGGCCGGGCCTTCTCGACGGAGAACGCGTCGGGGTCGACCTCGCAGGCTGCGGCCATCGTCGAGGCCCTCGAGGTGGGGGCCCGGGTGCTCCTCGTGGACGAGGACACGGCGGCCACGAACTTCATGATCCGGGACCGGCGCATGCAGGAGCTCGTCCCGAAGGCGGGTGAGCCCATTACCCCCTTCGTGGACCGGGTCCGGGAGCTCCACCGGGGGCTCGACATCTCGTCGGTCCTCGTGATCGGCGGAAGCGGCGACTACCTGGACGAAGCCGACCTCGTGCTCGGGATGCGGGATTTCCGCTGCCACGACGTGACGGAGCGGGCCCGGAAGGTCGCGGCCGCCCTCCCCACCGGACGGATCCGCGAGGCCCCGGAGCCCATGAACCTCCCCGTGCCCCGCATCCCCGACCCGGCCACGCTGGACCCGTCGTCCGGGCGCCACCCGGTGCGGGTCCGGGCCCGTGGGGTGGACCGGATCGAGTTCGGGCGCACCCACGCCGACGTGAGGGCGGTGGAGCCCCTGGCCTCGGAGGCCCAGCTACGGGGGATCGCGGAGGCTCTGGCCTGGATCGCGCTCGGGGCGCGGGCCCCGGACGCCCCCCGCGGGGGCCGCACGCTCGCGGCCCTCCTCGATGCCCTCGAGGCGGCGCTCGACGCCGCCCCAGCCGACGGAGGGAGCCCCTTCGACCTCCTCGCTCCCGACCGCCGGGGAGACCTCGAGGGGTTCCGCCGTCACGAGGTGGCGGCCGCGCTCAACCGGCTGCGGGGGTTCCGGGTCCTTGGCTGAACGCCCTTGGCCCGAACGGCAGGGAACTTGCTGGTATCCAGTGGGTTGCTGCGGGATCCCTTCGCCTCCCCGCCCCCCGAGTCATGGCCAGCGAGGAACCACCCCACGCCACAAGCACCCACCGGGACGCCCCACCGCCACGTACCTGGCCGTGGGTAGTCTGCGCGTTCGTGCTGGCGCTCGGTCTCGTGGGCGGGCTCACCCTGGCGCTCGAACGCGAACGTCGGGCTGCCGAGAGGACCCAGGTGGAGAGCCTCGTGCGCGACCACGTGCGGACGGTGGGGAACGCCGTGGACCGGGCCATGTCGGCGTCCTTCGCCCTGGGAGCCCTCGTCCAGCAGGGTGACGGGAATGTGGCGGATTTCGACGCGGTGGCCACCGAGATGCTCGAATACTACCCCTCGATCTCGGTCCTCGCGCTCTCTCCCGGCGGCGTGATCCGGCAGACGGTCCCCTTCGAGCCGAACCAGGCGTCCATCGGCTTTGACCAGTTCGCCGACCCGGTGCAGGGGGCCGAGGCGCGCCTTGCCCGGGACTCGAGACGCCTCACCCTGGCGGGCCCCCTCGAGCTCGTCCAGGGCGGCCTCGGAATCGTGGGCCGCCTTCCGGTCTTCCTCGACGGTGGCGGCCGCACGGAGCCGGCATTCTGGGGGCTCGTGAACGTGGTGGTACGCATGCCCGATCTCCTGGACGAGGTCGGGCTCCGGCTCCTCCGGGAGCTGGGGCTCCATTACGCGCTCTGGAAGACCGACCCGAACTCGGGCGATCGCCAGGTCATCGCCGGTTTCGGGGACCCGTTTCCGAAGGCTCCCGCGGAGTTCGGGGTCGAGCTCCCGAACGGCACCTGGACCCTTTCGGCGGCGCCGGCAGGAGGATGGGCGGCGCCCCGGCGACTCGCTCTCGAACTCACCGGGTCCCTCCTTCTCGCCCTCCTCGTGGGGTGGGTCGTCCACCTTCTCCTGGTCCTCCGCCACCGGCGCGCCTCCCTGGAAGAAGAGGTTCAGGCGCGAACCGCCGAGATCCGCGACGCCCGGAACCAGCTCGCCGGGACGCTGGCCGCGATCCCGGACCTGCTGTTCGAAGTGGACGAGGAGGGGGTGTTCCACGCGTTCCACTCGCCCCGGCGCGACCTTCTGGTCCTCCCGCCGGAACGGTTCCTCGGTCGGCGCATGGACGAGGTGGCACCGGCCCCCGTGGTGGAAACGATCCGCAATGCGTTCGCCCAAGCGAATCGCACGGGGTTCTCGAGCGGAGCGCAGTACCGCCTGGAGCTCCAGGGGAGGGTACACTGGTTCGAGCTCTCCGTGGCCAGAAAGCCCACGGACGACGGAGCTCCCGTCCGCTACATCGCCCTTGCCCGCGACGTCACGGCCCGGAAGGAGGCCGACGAGGCCCTCCGGGAGTCCGAAGCCCGGTTTCTCCAGGCCCAGAAGATGGAGACCGTGGGCCGGTTGGCCGGCGGGGTGGCTCATGACTTCAACAACCTCCTGACGGTGATCCGGGGCGCGGCCGAGATCGCGGAAGAGTCCCTTCCGCCGGATCACCCGTGCAGGACCGAACTCGACCAGGTCCGAGGCGCGGCGGAGCGCGGGGCCGCCCTCACCCGCCAGCTCCTGGGCTACAGCGGTCGGCGCTCTCTCTCGCCCCGGCCCCTGGACCTCGTGGCCTCGGTCCGGGAGCTCGAGGAGCTCCTCCGAAGGCTGCTCGGATCCGACATCCGCGTCGAGGTGGCGGCGGACACGCCCGATGCCTGGGTCCACATGGACCCGAACCAGCTCTCGCAGGTGCTCCTGAACCTTGCCTCGAACGCCCGGGATGCCATGCCCCGGGGCGGCGCGTTCCGCCTCGGGATCGAGCGGGTCCGGGGCCCGG
>JBJHCE010000120.1:0-9223 GCA_050485865.1 Gemmatimonadales bacterium
CACCCCGTGGGAGATCGAACGGTGCTCATGGCCTTTGCCGGGGTCCGGGGGAGAGGGGTCGAGGACCGTCCGCCCATGCCCCTCTTCCTCCAGCCCACGCACCGGGCGGTCACGGGGGGCGGGGCGCTTCGGGTATACCCGGAGGGGTGGGAGCTGGTGGAGCTCTCCTTCTCGGGGGAGCGAGCCGACTACTCGGCGCCGGAGTTCGCTCCCCAGATCCGGCTCCTCGACCGGGAGATGTTCACCACGCAGTTCTCCGTCGAACGGGCCGCCGCGGAAACCCACGCCATCGAGACCTTCCTGGCCATGGACCGCTCCGCGTACCGGGAGCAGGAGACCTTCAACCCCGATGACCCGTTCCGCCGGGACACCACCCTCCGGGGACGGATCGGGTGGAGCCACCGAGGGGACTTCCTGGCTCGGGTCGGAGTGGAGGGGCGGATGAACCGGTCGAACTCGCGCCGGCCCGAGTACGACTCTGTCACCCTCGACGGCCAGCTCACGGTGGCGGTCCCCGGTTCGGCCATCGCCTCGGCCTACGTGGTGCTCACCGCGAAGCGGTACCGCGAGTCCACTCCCTTCGCACGGCTCCTCCCGGGCGAGGAGGCCAACTCGGCCTCCCTGGTCTACCTCACCCTCAGCCGCCCCGTGACGCGAAACCTGGACTCGGGGATGCGACTCGGGTGGACCCGTGCCGAGACCGAGACCGGGGGGGAGTACTTCCAGCGCCTGGGGCTGAGCTTCCTCCTCACCTATCGTCCGCTTCGCTGACCCGCCCTCGACCGTCCGACGCGCCGCGCTCCGGAAGAAGAAGGGCCCACGCGACGCACGACCCGTGATGGGAGAGGGAGACGTCGATGGACTCGGCCGGCGCACCGTCGACCCAGACGCGGGGTGGCGAGCGTCCGGGGAGGCGCGGATCGGTGCGGATTTCCACCGAGGACACCGGGTGCCCAAGCCGGTTCAGATGGGCCCGGACGCGGCGCCTGGCGAGGGCCCGGACCCGAGCGCCCTCGGGCCCCCGGATCCCTTCCCGCTCCAGGGCGGTGAAGGGCTCCTCGGCCTCGTCGGTGGGGAGAAGCGCCCTCCGGTCTTCCACGCCCAGCTCCAGGATCCAACCCGGGGACGCGGGAAGCTCCCCGAGGACTCCCGCTCCGGCCAGGTGGACGAAGGAGTCGGACGCCCATCCCGAGAGGTGCACCTCCATTCCGGGGCCGTGAACGACGCCGGAGAGCGACCGGAGGCCGGCCTCGTCGACGCCCAGCTCCACCCGGGAGCGGTAGTGCGCATGGTGGAAGACCGGGGGGGCGCCCAGGAGCTTCGAATGGGCCTTGAAGGCCGTTTCCTTCGCGGCCCACCCGGCCCAGACAGCGAGGGCGTGATCCTCCGGCTCGGCAGTCTCGATCCGGTGGCGTTCCTCCGGGGCGAAGACCCGCTCGAGGAACCGGCGCTCCCGCCCCTCGGCGCGGAGCCGATGGTCGACCCGGGAGAGGTCGACCACGTCGTTTCCTACCCGGACGTGGCGGAGCTCAGTCACCCGCACCGTCCTCGAGCTTCTTCCTGATCTCGACGGGGATGCGCATGGGTCGGTGGTCGGCTCCGATCCAGACGGCGATGACCCGGGCCGCCGCGGCCTCGACCCCGGGAGCGTCCGGGTCGTCCGCAGGCCTCCGCTCGAGGGATTGGACGAGGGTCATGGACGAGTTCCTCATGGAGTCGACCCGGGTCTGGATCCGGACGAAGTCTCCCAGGCGACACTCGGCCTTGTAGTCCACCTCGATCCGCACCACGTGGATGCCCCAGCCCCGCCGGAGGATCTCCGCCGCGGGGAGCCCCGCCTCCGACAGGATGTCCCACCGGGCCTGTTCGAACCAGTTCAGGTAGACGGCGTGGTTCGTGTGCCCGAGTGCGTCGAGTTCGTAGCTTCGGACACGGGTTTCGAAGGGCGGAAAGGGCATTGGTCCTCTGCGCGAAGGTGAACGTTCAGGGAACCCCGCTGGCCGGAGCCAGTAACCCCATGATATGTTCGGGGGTCCTCGTGCGGCACATGTCCCGTGTCGGGCACGAGGGCGCAAACGCGAAGACGGAGGTTCCGTTTGACGGAGACATCTCCCCCCCGGGGAGACGAGACGATTCTCCTGGTGGAGGACGACCATGCGGTCCGCTCGGTGGCGGAGCGTGCGCTCGTCCGCTTCGGCTACCAGGTTCTTTCCGCAGCCCGCGGCGAGGATGCGGTCCGCATCGCCTCAGAGCACGAGGCCCCCATCGACCTTCTTCTCACCGACATCATGATGCCGGGGATGAACGGGGTCGAAGTCGCCGGTGCCGTCATGCGGGAGCGGCCGGGGATCCTCGTCTTCTTCATGTCGGGATACGCCGACCAGGACCTGGTCCGGCAGGGCCTGCTCGAGCCCGGCACGCACTTTCTCCAGAAGCCCTTCACCCCGATGGAGCTGGCCCAGCGGATCCGCGAAATCCTCGATGCCAAGCCGGCAGGGACCTCCTGAGGGCCCCTCGTGACGGCCACTTGCCGAGGGCCGGAAACGCGAAACCCCTCCCGACGGACCTTGCCGGGCAAGGTGTCGGAAGGGGCCTGAAACTCCCGCGGCAGGACTCGAACCTGCGACCCGCTGATTAACAGTCAGCTGCTCTACCAACTGAGCTACACGGGAATGGACTCCGAAGATTTCGGCGCTTCGGAGTTCCAAAAGTCGCGAAGCCCCCGGATCGGTGTCAACCCCGGGCGCGGGGCGCCGCGGCCCCTCAGCGGGGCGCCTGGGGCGGGTCGGCTGCGCGGGTGGGCGCCCCGCATCGGTCGAGAGCGGACGCAAGGGTCCGGGCGATCGCATCCCCCACATCATGCGCTTCCCGCCAGAGCTCCTCGAAACGACCGAGCACCTGCCCCGCGGCCTCGCGTCCGTGGAGCGACGCCAGCGCCGGCCCGCGGTGCGGGTAGGGACGGTCGAGCCAGTGGAGCCCGACGATCACGACCTCCGCTCCTTCCGGACCCGAGAAGATCGAGAAGTCCGGGGCCCAGCCCCCCAGGGGTGCCGAGCGGATCTCGAGGCGGCGCGTGCGGGCGAGCTCGGCCAGGGTGGCGATGCGTTCGCGTCCAAGCCGGTCCTCGGCCAGTCGCTCGGCCTCCATGGCGAGGGTCAGGCCGCTCACCTCCATCACGAGGACCCGGATGCGGCGCGGAACCTTGAGGAGGGCCGCGTCCACGTGGAGGCCGGCAAGCCGGACGCGCGAGAGGGCCACGGCCACCTCCCTGGCCTGACCCAGGTGGCGGAGGTAGTGGTCCCTCAGGTCCGGGAGAGACCGCTCGTCGAGGAGGTGCGGGGCGCCCATGGTCCCGGGAATGTTCCACCCAACCGTGGGCGATGGGATGGCTCCAGGGGACAGGAACGAGCGCACCCCGCCCGGGGCCCCTCGGGGATCAGGCGTCGTCCAGGAGGGAGGTCTGGTCGCGCATCACCGAGGGCACCTCGTGGCACCGGCGGCATCGGGCCTCGTAGCTCTCCGACCCGCCCACCTGGATCACCGGGCCTTCCGCCGGGGCCGGCGCCCCGCCGATGAGGCGCTGGTTCCGTGTGGCAAGATCCCCGCATCGCACGCAGATCGCATGGAGCTTGTCCACCTGCTCGGCAATGGCGAGAAGCCCCGGAATCGGGCCGAAGGGCACGCCCCGGAAGTCCATGTCGGTCCCGGACACGATGACCCGCATCCCTCGGTCGGCGAGGTCATTCACCACCGCGATCACGCCGGCGTCGAGGAACTGGGCCTCGTCGATGGCCACCACCTGGGCGGAGTGGTCGGCCCGCTCGGCGATCTCGACGGAGCTTGAGACGGGGAGGGCCTCGATCCCCGCGCCGTCGTGTGAACTCACCTGGAACGCGCCCCGGTAGCGGTCGTCCAGGTGGGACTTGAAGACCTGGACCCGGCGTCCGGCGATGAGGGAGCGGCGGACACGCCGCATCAGTTCCTCGGACTTGCCCGAGAACATGACACCGGTAATGACCTCGATCCAGCCGCCCTGCTGGCGCTGGTGAAGGCTCGGAGCGTGGGGGTTCACGGGAAGGAATCGGGGGGACGGAGAGGAAGCCGTGACCGGGGTGTCGCGGAATCCTACCGCGTCGGGCACGATCCTTCCAGTGCAGCGAGGAACCGGCTTTCTTGACTTGAGGGAGGCGGGAGCGCATTCTACAGCTGATAAACATTTGACGTCAGCGTCGGGAGGAGGGCTGGAAGCACCGCCCGGCGCCCCAAGACGAGCCAACGATCCGGGAACCCCCCCGGGACTGAACGCGCCCTTCAGGAGGCGGTGGGTGTCCACACAGGCGAGGACTTCGGCTTCCCGGCACACGTGGTCCGTGCGGGACGCCGAGGATTTGATCCGTACGCTCTCCGGGGTCCTCTCGGCGAGGATCGTGACCGGACCGACGGGCGGGATCGAGGAGATCCACGTTCTGACGACGGAGGAAATCCCGGCCAAACAGACGGTCCGGAACGTGGAGTCCGCGCTCCTGGCCCATCTCGACCTGGCGGTGGACCACCGGAAGGTCTCCGTGGCCCAGACCTCGCAGGGTCCGGCGCCCCAGGCCGCTCCCGAGGGGACGATCTCCCTCGTGATGGAGTCGGCTCCGGAGGTTGCGGAGACCCGCATCGTCTACCACAGCCACCGGTCCGAGACCGAGGGATCCAACCAGCTGCGCGTGACCGTGCTCCTGGAATGGGACGGCAAGACGTTCGAAGGCTCGAGCCTTGGCGCCGACCTCCCGAAGCCGCGGCTCGAGGCCGCGGCCCAAGCCACGCTGCGGGCCATGGAGGCGATCGCCGAGGCCACCGGCCCCAAGATCGGAGGGTCCCGTCGGCCCGTCTCGCTGGGCCTGGACGGCGTGAAGGTGGTCGAGGCGTTCGACCGCCGCTTCTGCCTCGTGGGAGTTCATGCCCTGACGGGCCGGGACATCCTCTCGCTGGCCGGCGCGGCCGTCGCAAACGACCGGCTCGATGCCTCCGTAATCATGGCAACGCTGCAGGCCACGGACCGCTGGGTCCGCGGTCGGCTGACGTGATCACGATTCAGGCGACCTCAACAAGGAGACCCCCCTCGGTCGGGAACTGAGCGGAGCGGAAGCGAAGATTGGAGCGGAGCGTTGCGGTAGAGCGGGAAACCGACTACCGACACCGACCCAAAAGGAGGTGATCGCGATGCTCAGCGCTTTCGTTGATTTTCTTTACTCCGTCGCTGCAAGCGGCTGGCTGAGCTGGTAATTCCCCACCGAGGGGGGACATATATGTTCATGCGCCTGCGCCCAATCCACATCTATGTGGTGCTGCTGGCTTCAGCCGCGGTGTGGGCTCTTGCGTCCTTGGATTGGGCGACCTTTCAGTCACTTCCGCTCCGTGCCCTGCGGGGATTGGCCGTCCTCACACTCGTCGGGATCCTCTCCGAAGCGGTAGCTTTTTCGGACAAGCGTCTCAGGACTAGTGCGTCCAACAGCTCGCTGGTCTTCCTCCCCATGGTGGCCGCCGTCCTGCTCTTCGGGCAGGCCAGCGCTGTCCTCTTCATGGCGGTCACCAGCGCTGTCGTGGAGTTCTTCTTCCGGAAGAAGGGATTCGTCAAGGCGGCGTTCAACGTATCCCAATTTATCGTCGCGACCGCGGTCGCTGGATGGGCGTTCCATGCCATGGGTGGCCAAGCGCTCGAAGCGCCTCCGCGTCCAGACTCATTTGACTTGCAGATCGTGCCCGCGATGGTGTTCGGGTTCGTCGCCTTGGCGGTCAACCACCTGTCTGTGACGCTGGCGATATACCTGACCCAGTCACTACCGATCAAGTCGATTGTAGGATCGTTTTTCGCGCGTATCGGTGGCACGGTCATCTACGACATCGTCGTTCTGCCGTTCGCCTTTGTGGTTGCCTTGTTGTTCTTCTCCATCGGGGACATCGGCCTCGTGTTGGCCTTGGCCCCGCTCGCGTTCGTTCGGTATGCATACCAGAGCCACTATCGCCTGATCGAGGCGAACCGCGACCTCCTCGACGCACTCGTTCGGGCCATCGAGACGCGGGATCCCTACACCTCGGGCCACTCGGTACGGGTCAAGGACCTTTCGTCCAGGATCGGGTCGGAGCTCGGACTTCGGCTCCGCTCAATTGAGGATCTCGAAGCGGCGGCTCTACTTCATGATATCGGGAAGATCGAGATCCGGTACGAAAAGATCCTGAAGAAACCGAGCCAGCTCACCGACGAGGAACGGAGAATCATCGAATCGCACGTGACCCGGGGTGTCGAGATCCTCGAGGCCCTTTCGTCGGTGAACAAGCGAGTTGTCGAAGGTGTCCGCCACCACCACGAGCTGTGGGATGGGACCGGTTACCCGGACCGGCTGAGTGGCTCCGCCATCCCTTTGTTTGGGCGGATCATCAAGATGGCCGATGCCATCGACGCGATGCTTAGTGATCGCCCTTATCGCAAGGCGCTGACGCTTGATGCGGTGCGGTCTGAGTTGGATAAGTTCAGAGCCATCCAGTTCGACCCACAACTGGTCGACGTTGTGGTCCGGAGCAAGCTCCTGGAGGAGCATCATGCCCAGATGCGGATCGCCCAACAGCTGAGCGAAGACGAGTCGCAGGATGGTGAGTTGTTCACCGTGGTCGACGTCAACGAAGTCCTGAAATAGCGGACAGTCTAGCCATCCACCTGGGTACACCCAGCTCCTCTGCGGCGGACCTCGCTACTGCCACCTCGTCGGTCCAGTTCTGAAGTTGGACACCGGCCGGCAACGCCCGTGTGCGTTCCGCCACGAGGGCGATATGGTGAAGCGGAAACCGTCCCCGCGTACGTTCGAGTGCTTCCTCGTAGATGGTGGCCGCGAGGGCGATCTGACCACTTCTACGGAGCAGCCTGGCGCTGAAGAGGGTGGCGGTTGTCACGTCAGCCGACCGACAGACGGGCCGGGAGCTCAGCTCCTCGAAGAAGCGCTGCGCATCGCGCATACTGCCTCGCTCGAGGGACACCCAGCCCAGGCCAGCGACGACTTGCACCCTTACCTCCTCGAAGCTCCACGACTCAAGGAGTTCGTATGCCTGTTGTAAGGTCTGCTCCGCAGCGCCGAATCTGCCTCCGCGAAGCTGCGCGACCCCGAGATTGCACAGCATTATCAGGAGAGGCCGCCTGTCCTGCGCTCTCTCAACAGATGGCAGGGCTCTGATCAACCTAGCCGTAGACCCTTCGTAATCCCCGCAGTCGGCGTCCCAAACGGCCAGATTGATGAGGGGATGAGTCCGCTCGAGAAGGTCTCCGACCTTTGAGGCGAGGGTGAGGGCTTGTTGCGTGACCCCGGCCCCCTCGTCGCTGGCGAGTCGTCCCGTTGCGATCAGGACTGTGAGTAGCCGGTTCAAGGCCGCCAGATGAATAGTTGGGTCACCGGATTCGGCGGCCTTTTCCACGGCCAGCCGTGCGTTACGGACTCCCTTCGCGGGCTCTCCATAGTACGTCTGCACGGCGAGGGTCATGAGAAGCCGTGCCTCCGCGTCCCCTGGAAGCGGGCCTCTCAGAAGATCGAGGGCGCGAGCGAAGACGCGGCGGACACCCTGCTCATCGCCTTCCCGGTGGAAATGGTGGAGGGCAAGAGAGACCGATGTGGCCGCCGGCCGTACTTGTCCGTGTTCTATGCAGACGTCAACTAAGGCCAGGAGCCTGTTCGCAACCTCACTCGGCCTGCCGCCTTCAAGGTGACCCGCAGCGTCCTCGCGCAGGACCTGGCTATGCAGCCAAGCCCCGTAGTCGCCCCTCGTGAGCGCGTCAGCGGACACTTGGGTGATCAACGGAAGCGCCTCTTGGAGTTCTCGCGCCGCAAGCAACGCTTGCGCCAACTCCACCAGGATTTCCTTTGCTTCCTCCCCGTCGCCAGCCGCTTTGTGCGCTAAGCGGAGAAGGGAAACCCGGGGGCGTATGGAGCCCTGCCTGTAGGCCGTCACGGCGGCGGCCCGCGCAAACCGGATCGTGTTCTTTCGGTCCCCGGCAAGACCCCATGCGTCGGCTAGCTGCTCCGCTGGGAGGCCCATCTCAGTCATCTGGCCGGCCAAGGCCCGACGGAGCTCGGGGACACCATGCTCCGACAACTGTCTCCCGAAGTCACGAATGATCGGCGCAGCAACCCTCAAGCCGTCTGCGTCGTGGAGCGCCAAGCCGGCGTCCACCAGGAAAGCGACCGCTTCATCACACCTGCCAACGTCAATCCGCAGGGCCGCAGCCAAGTCGTCCGTGCGCCAGCTTTCCGGTCCACAGCAAAGCGCGAGAAGGCAGGCCCTGGCGTGGATTGAACCTTCTGCCAGCCACGCAGAGATCGCTTCGAAAGCGGCTTCGTCCATGGCGTTGGGATCGAGAGGGCCCTCCTCGGCACGCCGAAGGTCGAGGCCCATCAGGCCCGGGTTTCCACCGGTGCGCATCAAGCGCTGGACGCAGCCGTCGATCGACCTTTGCGACACCTTCTGCGCCCGAAGATACGGAACCACCGACTCCTCCGAGAGCCCTCGGAGCGTCACGGCCAAGACAGGTCCGAGTCGGTCAGCCCACCGTCGGCGCTCCCGGGAGATCTCTGCCGAGGTACCCGCAAGTAGCAAAGTGACCGACCTGGTCCGGTCGGCCGTCACAAGAAGTTCCAACGCGGCTCGTGAAAAGGAGTCACACGAAGCGACATCGTCCACAACAAGCAGAGACCGGTGGCCTGAACCGGCGGCCCGCAGTACCCGCGACAGGGCGAGGGTAGCGCGAGCGACGGACCCAAGTGCCGGGCCTACCAGGCGGTTCGGATCCACCTGGGTAATCGCAGCAAAAGGATGACGTTCAAGGGTGCGAGAACACCGAATCCCAAAGACGGCCCAACCCCGAGCGGCATGGAGGGAGGCGACCTGCGCCGCGAAGGAAGTCTTACCAACCCCTCGGGCTCCGGAGACTGCGATGCAGGCGGGGCGACCCGTGTCCGACAGAGCCAAGGCCTCAATCACGGTGCCCAACTCCGCTCTGGGCACCTCCGGCCGATCGATTCGCCCCCTCAGAGACCCACGAATCACGGCGTTCCGGCTCCGCTCCGAGAGCCTCCCCAACTCCCCCCTCACCCTCTCCGTCTCCGGTTCCGGCTCCCATTCCGGGTCGGTCAGGCGCATCCTTTCCTCGTGGGAGCGGAAGGCGGCGCGGGCCTTTTCGACTTTGCCCTGCATC
>JBJHCE010000121.1:0-9189 GCA_050485865.1 Gemmatimonadales bacterium
CGTACCACGCAGGGCAGCTCGCCCTGTCCCGCCGGCTTGCGGGCTACCCCGGGGCGATCAGGATCCCGGGGACGTGACCGGAGCTCCGGAGTTCGGGCCCGCATGCTCCCGAACGTGCCTCCCCACCGCTTCCCGGATCACCTCCTGCTCGGTGATTGCCACCAGGTGCCCACCGGTCTCGAAGCGGAGGAGGCGCGCCCCCGGGATCGTGGCCTCGGCGAAGCGGGCGTTGTCGAAGAGCTGGAGCCGGTCGTCTTCGGCGTGGACCACGAGGGTCGGGGCCCGGATCCCGGCGATCCGCGCTCCCGCCGGAGGCGCCAGGTTGTCGAACCTCGCCCCTCGGGCGCGCAGGGATGCGGGGCGCATGCTCGCCATGAGGCGCCGGACCCACCCGGTCTCGTCGGGGGTGAGGCGCCCAGCCACCTTCCGGTCGGCCCCCATGAGCTCCATGAACCGCGCCTCGAAGGCGGTGGTCATCGCCCAGTAGGGGAAGTCCCGCGAGAAGAGGCGCACGAGCATCCTCCCCTTCCAGTCGGCGGCCTCCTGCTCCGGATTGCCCACCCGGGTCACCCCCGCCGACACGAGGGTGAGGGAGGAGGTGCGCTCCGGGTGCCGGAGGGCGAAGAGAAGCCCCGAGGCGCCCCCGGCCGAGAGCGCCACCACCGCCACCTCCGGGATCCCCAGCGCATCCAGGAGCCAGGCGTAGGCATCGGCCTGGTCGTCCGGGGTGGCCCCCTCGGGGAGCTCCGAGCCCAGGTAGCCGAAGCGCGACGGGGCGATCCATCGGAACCCCCCGGAGAGGAGCACCTCGGCCATGAGCTCCCCCTGGTCATACCCTCCACCCGCCCCGTGCACGAGGAGGACCCAGGGTCCTTCCGTGTCGCCCCCGGAGCTTCCCCCGGCCGCTCCCGAGGCCGTTCCCCCAACCAGGTACTCGAGGGCCCCCCAGGGGGAGGAGAGCACCGTGGCTCGCCCCTGGACCCGGGCCCGGTCCGCCTCGAGGGTGGTGCGGAAGGCCGAGAGCACCACGAGCCCGCCCCCGAGGACGAGGGCGCCCCCGACGACGAGGAGGGGCCCGGCTCGCCGCCCCCCGCCCCGCCGCCCCTCGCCCCGCGCCCGCCCGCCGCTCACATCCGCCATCCCAGGAGGTTCCAGTAGTGGAGGGACCCGGCAAAGAGGAGCGCCACCACCACCATGGCGCTCACTCCGGCCCGGCTCCAGCTACTTCCGGCCCCCTCGCGCCACTGCTTCCAGGCCGCCCACCCGGCCACGAGGGTGGCCCCGAGCCCCAGCACCGGGAGGGTGAGCGCCACCGCGAACCCGGTCATCGGGGTCGTGAGGAATCCGAAGGGGTCGGGGGCCGCCATGGCGAGGGTGGCCACGAAAAACCCCACGTGGGCGAGGGCGGCGGCGACGAGGGCCCGCCGGCCGAGGACCACCGGGGGCGCCTCGGCCCCCGCGCCACCCCGCGCCCTCCGGCGCCGGATCCACCCTGCCGGGGCCCACAGGAGGACCCCCATGAAGAGGAGCATCCCCCCGCCCAGCACCGCGAAGTGAAGGGGCGGCGCACCGTGCCAGGGCACCCGCTCGGCGGCCATCATGGGGACGAGCGAGATGAAGGCGTGGCTCGCCCGCCCCCCCTCGTCCAGGCGGATCACCACCTCGGTCGTTCCGAGCTCCTCCCGGAAGAGGAGGGGTTCGACCTCGACGAGGCGCATCGCTCCCACCGGCGAGGCCACCACGAGCGCATCCCCGTCCGCCTTGACCCGCATCGTCATGGCGAGTCCCGCCACCTTCTGGAAGGTGCTGTACGAGAGGCGGTTGAAGCGGTAGTACCCGGCGATCCGCGTGAGGTCGGCGCGGTCCCCTGCAGACGGGGCCATGGCCACCGCGGGCGGGGCCGGCTCGAGCCAGTCCAGGAAGGTGGCGAGGAGGGGCCCGTAGGTGAGGGGCGCGGCGGTGGTGGTGTTGAACGACACGAAGACCCCCAGGTCCCGCTCGGGGAGGAGGGCCAGCACGTTGTGGAACCAGAGGGTATTCCCCCCGTGCCCGAGGACCCGGAGCCCGTGGCTCGACATCTCGAAGAAGCCGAGCCCGTTTCCGGGGATGCGGGGGTCGTGCCCGAACTGGCGCGCGTGCATCCGTGCCACCGTCTCTTCCCGGAGGATCCGCGCCTCGCCCACGGCCCCTCCGCCCAGGAAGGCCTGCATGAAGGTGGCCATGTCCGCCGCCGTCGCGCTCATGGACCCGGCGGGAGCCCCCCCGGGGCTCAGCTCGAAGGGCTGCGCCTCGAACCCCCCGTTCCGGGGCTCGTACCCCCTCGAGAGGAAGGGGAGGAGCACCTCCGGCACCGGCTCTCGCCCCGTGGTCCGGGTCATCCCGAGGGGCTCCAGGATCCGCGCCTCGATGGCGTCCTCCCACGAGAGCCCCGAGGCCCGCTCCACGATGTACCCGGCCAGCGCCGTCGAGTAGTTCGAGTAGACCGAGAAGGTCCCCGGCGCCCGCACCCGGCGGGGGAGGTTCGTCTTCACCCAGTCCCCGAGGGGTCGCACCCGGGCGGGGTCGAAGGCGAAGAGGTTCCGGAAGTCGTCCTCGAATCCCGCGGTGTGGGTCAGGAGGTGCCGAAGGGTCACGGGCTCCCCGAACGCGTCGGGGATCCGGAAATCCAGGTACGCGTTCACGTCGGTGTCGAGGTCGAGCCGCCCCTCCTCCACGAGCTGCATCACCGCGGTGTACGTGAAGAGCTTCGTGACCGACGCGATCCGGAAGAGGGTCTCGTGGGGGTCCACGGGGCGCCGCGCCTCCACGTCGGCCCAGCCGTAGCCTTTCAGAAGGAGCACCTCGCCCCCGGAGACCACGGCGAGGGTGGCTCCCGCAATGCTCCGCTCGCGGAGCTGTCCCTTGATGAGACCGTCGAAGAAGCCCTCCAGCGCGACCGGATCCACCCCTCGCTCCTGCTCGAGGCTCCGGACCGGAGCCGGAAGGAGGGCAAGGAGGACCAGCGCCGCGGCGGCCCCACGGGCGCAGGCGGTCGCGAGGGAAGGGAGGGGGCGGGCTCGGGGCCGGGACCGGGAGGAGGGAGACATGGGGACTCCGGGCACGGGGAGGTGCGGGCGGGGGTGCCTGCGCCGGACCGGGGTGCAGGTTCGGTGCCTCTGCGGTGCCGTCTCCGGATCGTGGCCGGCCGCGGTGGCGCGACCAGGACAACGCCATGCGTCGGTGAGGTTTGCGGGTGTGGCATCCCGGGCCCGAGGGGAGCTCCGCCAGGCGTGGCGCAAGGTGTGACGACGGGCCCGGCGGGACACTTCGCCTCCCCCGGAGGACAGGAAGTCCTGGGGGGGATGTCCCGGCCTCGCAACGTGGGGAGGGGGCGCCACGGCCGCCCACCCCGGATGGCCCGGCGAGCGGGCGGGAGCCCCCGTGAACCCGTGAACCCACGCGCCCCTTGCGCCCGGAGCCGTCGCATCCCAATATACAACCATATGGTTGTATGTGATTCCCTCTCCGATGCCGAGCTCGACCGGCTCTTCCGTGCCCTGGCCGACACAACCCGCCGCGACATCGTGGCGCGGGTGCTGGCCGGGGAGGGGGCGTCCGTCTCGACGCTCGCCTCCCGGTACGACATGTCGTTCGCCGCGGTGCAGAAGCACGTGGCCATGCTCGAGGATGCGGGGCTCGTGACGAAGGAGCGGCGCGGGCGCGAGCGGATCGTCCGCGGAAACCCGGAGCAGGTGGCCCGGGCCCGGGAGCTCCTGGCCCGTCTCGAGCGCCTGTGGAGGGAGCGCTTCGGCCGGATCGACGACGTGCTGACCGACGACGTGCTCACCGACGACGTGCTGAACGAGCCCGAACCCGAACCCGAACCCTGAGGACCGAACCATGCCGATCACCACCGCAAGCTCCGACCCCGAGGCGCTGACCCTGACCGTCGTGGGTGACTACCCCGTGCCGGTGGCGCGCCTCTGGCAGGCTTTCGTCGACCCCCGGCAGCTCGAGCGCTTCTGGGGCCCCGTGGAGTGGCCTGCCACCTTCACCCGCCACGACATGGCGGTGGGTGGGGAGTCGCACTACTTCATGACCGGCCCCGACGGGACGCGCGCCGGGGGGTGGTTCCGGTTCCTCGCCATCGAGCCGCTCAGGAGGATCGAGCTGGAAGACGGGTTCGCGCGGGACGACGGGACCCCGAACCCCGCCATGCCCACCATGCGCATGGTCTTCAGCTTCGAGGAAACCCCCCAGGGGTCGCGCTTCGTGGGGGTGACCCACTTCGCCTCGGTGGAGGACATGGAAGAGGTACTCGCCCTCGGCATGGAGGAGGGGATGCGCTCCGCCATGAGCCAGCTCGACGCCGTGCTCGAGGACCTGGCCGCCTTCGCCGCCGACCGCCGCACCGAGGCGCAGCTCCTGGGCGAGACGCAGGCCCGGATCAGCCGGATCATCCGGGGAACGCCGGAGGAGGTCTGGCGCGCGCACCACGAGCCGGCGCTCGTGAAGCGGTGGCTCCTCGGGCCCGACGGGTGGACCATGCCGGTGTGCGAGCTGGGGAGCGGGGTGGGAGCTTCGTTCCGGTACGAGTGGGAGCAGGAGGATGGCTCCGGGCGGTTCGGGTTCGAGGGAGAGATCCTCGAGTCGGAGCCCCCCTTCCGGGAGGTCACGACCGAGCGGGTGATCGGGACCGACGGCCCGGGGACCACGAACGAGATGACCCTGGCCGCGGTCCCCGCGGGGACCCTTCTGACCCTGGTCATCACCTACCCCGACGCGGAGAGCCGGGAGGAGGCCCTCTCCTCCGGGATGGTCGACGGGATGGAGTTCGGGTACCGGAGGCTGGAGGAGGAGGTGCTGGGGGTGACGGCCTGAGGCGAGGGCGGGGGACCCTCCAGGGCACCCTCCAGGGCACCCACCCTCCAGGGCACCCTCCGGGGCACCCTCGGGGGGACCCTCCATGGGGACCGGGGTAGGGAGCCCAACGGCAACGTGCCCTCCGGCCCCCGCTCTCCCTGACCCACGCATCCGGCATGAACTCCCTCAAGGGCCAGCTCCTGGTCTCCACCGCCGCCCTCCAGGACCCGAGCTTCCGGCACACCGTGGTCCTCGTGGGCGAGCACAATGCCGAGGGGGCGCTCGGCGTGGTGCTGAACCGCCCCCTGAACCTGACGGTGGGCGAGGCGATCCCACCCCTCGGGACCCTGGTGGGGGCCGAGGCCACCCTCTTCCAGGGCGGGCCGGTGCAGCCGGAGAGCCCGGTCCTCCTGGCGGAGTTCTCGCACCCGGAGCTCTCGGACCTCCCGGTCTTCGGGGCGGTGGGGTTCCTCGTGGGCGAGGTCTCGACCGAGGTGAAGCCGGGGATCCGGCGGGCCCGGATCTTCGCCGGATACGCCGGGTGGGGACCGGGCCAGCTCGAGGCCGAACTCGAGGAGGGATCGTGGATCGTGGACCCGGCGAAGGAGGACGACGTCTTCACCGAGTCGCCCGAGCTCCTGTGGAGCCGGGTGCTCCGGCGGAAGGGGCCGGACTACGAGAACATGGCCCGGGTGCCGTTTGATCCGCGGATGAACTGAGCCCCGGCGCGGGACCGGGAGGCAGTTGGGACGTGCGGGGCTTCCCGAGTTCCACGGGTTGCTCACGGGTCTCCCGGCACGTAGCATCCCGCACGGGAAGGAGGGGGTCGGAGGGAGGCCAGGGGGCGGGATTCACCGCGGTCGCTTCGAGGGGGCATGGAGTTCTTCAAGAGGCTGGTTCGGGAGATCCATCGCCGGTCGCTCTGGCAGGTGGTGGGGATCTACCTCGTGGGGGCCTGGATCGGCTACCAGGTCACCCTGGCCCTCACCGATGGGCTGGGGCTTCCGGACTGGGTCCCCCCGCTGGCGTTCATCCTCTTCGTGATCGGGCTTCCGGTGGTGACGGCCACCGCCTTCGTGCAGGAGGGTGGGCCCGCTCCGGGCGCGCTTCGCCCCACGGTGCGGGCGGATGACAGCCCGCGGTGGTCCCTCGATCCGAACGCCCTTCCGGATCCCGCTCCCGCTCCCGCTCTCGCGTCGCCCCCTCCGTTCGCGGTGGCCCGGGGTCGGGGCGCACCCCCGTTCCTGACCTGGCCCAGGGCCTTTCTCGGGGGGGTGGTGGCATTCGCGCTCCTGGGGTTGGGGTCCGCAGGTTGGCTCGGGATGCGGTCGCTGGGGGTGGGCCCGGTGGGGTCGCTCGTCGCCGCCGGCGCCATCGAGGAGCAGGAGCGGATCCTCATTGCCGACTTCGGGGCCCCCGAGGCGCACCTCCGCGAAGCGCGGATCGTGAGGGAGGCCCTCGATATCGACTTTGCCCGATCCACCCTGGTCCGGGTCGTCGGCGGAAACGAGATCCGCGACGTGCTTCGGCGCATGGGTCTGGAGGAACTCCCCGACGGGCTCGACGAGGAACTGGCCCGGGAGCTGGCGCTCCGCGCGGGGGTCAACGTGTACCTGACGGGCGAGCTCACGCCGGTGGGGGCCGGGTTCGTGATCTCGACCCGGCTCAGGAGCACCGCCGACGGCGAGACCATCCTGGCCGCGCGGGAAACGGCCCGGGATGCCGAAGACCTGATCCCGGCGGTGGACCGGCTGTCGCGACACCTGCGGGAGCGGACCGGGGAGTCGCTCCGGACGATCCGGCGTGCTCCGCCCCTCGAGCGGGTCACGACCTCGTCCCTCCAGGCCCTCGAGGCCTATACAGAGGGCCGGCGCGCCCATACCTGGCAGGCGAACCAGGGTCGCGCCCTCGAGTTCTACGAGGAGGCGGTGCAGGTGGACTCCGCCTTTGCCTCGGCGTGGCGGGCCATTGCGGCGGTACGCTCGAACTTCGGGGACCCGGAGGGAGCGCTCGAGGCCGTTGACCGGGCCCTCGTCTTCCAGGACCGGCTTGCCGAGGTCGAGCGCCATGCGGCCGCGGGGCTCAGGCACACCCTGCGGCGGGAGCTCCAGTCCGCCATCTCGGCTTACGAGCGGGCCCTCCGCATCGACTCCGGCGACCCGACGGCGCTGAACAACATCGCGCTCATCTACCACCGGATGGGCGACATGGTCCGGGCCGAGGAGTACTTTCGGCGTTCCCTGGCTTCGGACACGGTTTCGGTACTCGTGGCGGAAAACCTTTCCTCGGCGCTCTGGAGTCTCGGGCGCTTCGACGAGGCCCGGGAAACCCTCGAGCTCGCCCTGAGGCTTACCCCCAGTACAGTCACGGCGCGGACGCGGCTTGCGGCCCTGCCCGCGGCCGAGGGGGACTACCGGGCCGCCGAGGAGGCGCTCCGTGCCCTGGTCGATGACCCGTCGGCCACGCAGGGCCTTCGGCGGGAGGCAGCGCGGTACCTGGGCGGAGTGCTCGAGGCGCAGGGTCGGCTCGAGGAGGCCGGCCGAATCATGGATGCCGAGGGCGGGGCAACGGACGCGGAACTCATGGTGGACCGGCTCATCCGTCGCTTCTGGACGGAACTCGACTGGTACGAGCGCCGGGACCGGGCGGAAGCGGCCCTCGCGGAGGCCCGGGCCCTGGTCGAATCATCCGGGGAAGAGATCCCCGGAGCGTTCAATGGGTTGGCGTGGGCCTGTGCCGGGTTCGGTGACGCAACCTGTGCCCGGGAATTCGCGGCTCGGTCCGGAATGCCGGAGGACCCCGGCCTCCTTGATCCGTGGTGGCACCACGCGCTCCGGGGCGAGATCGCCCTCGCCGAGGGAAGCCACGACGAGGCCATCCGGAGGTTCCGGTTCCGGGACCAGGCCGGGTGCTGGAGCTGCTCCGAGAGCTCCGTGGGCCGGGTCCTGAGAGCCCGGGGGGAGCTCGAGGCTGCGGCCGATGCCTTCGATCGCTTCCTCGAGTCTCCCTCGCCGGGTCGGGTCCGCGAGCGGGAGTGGGAGGTGCCCCTCGTTCACCTGTGGGCCGCACGGCTCAGGGAGGAACTCGGCGACGCGCCCCGCGCACGGCACCATTACACCCGCCTGCTCGAGCTCTGGGAGGGGGCCGACCCCGAGCTTGGGCCCCGCCTGGACGAGGCGCGCGCGGCGCTGGCCCGGCTGGGGGGTGGGGCCGGCTGAGGTGCCCGAGACGGGGCGGCGGGACTGGTTTCCCGGGCCTCAGGGCGAAAGGTCGAGGGCCTGGACGATCCGCGTGTAGGGGAGCCCTGCGGTTTCGTTCACCTCGCGGACCAGCTCCGCGGATCCGGCCTCGAAGAGGCACATGCAGTGGTCCTCGCCGGGGACGAAGGTGGAGCGCAGGTAGCGCACGTCCCGTCCTCCGGACCGGAACTCCTGCGTGGTGGCGATCGCCGCCTTCTGGGCTCCGGCCAATCCTTCCATGTCGATGCCGGGAAGGTTCCGGTCCACCATGTACACGGGCATGAGATTTCTCCTTGTCACGGGGGTCGGCAGGACGGGCGGCTCGGCATTCTGGTGGGGTCGGCCACCGTCCACGGGGGTGCAGCGGGAACGTGACCCGGGGCACCGGGGGATCGAGTCATCCATGCATCCGGGGCCGGGTGGAGTCAAGAAGGTCGATAACGTCGGATCCCCAGGGGGACCATTGCGCGAAAGGGTCCTCGGGCGAAGAATCCGTGAGGTCCGGGCGTTTTCCTCGAGGGGGGGTCGTCAAGATGTTTGACCGGAGGTCTGATCTTCGCGTACGCACGGCCGCCTTCGACTGGCTTTCCGACCAGGTGGCCCGTCATGCGGAAGTCCTTCCCCGGTCCCTCCTGGCCGAGGGGTTCGAGCTCGACGGCCGCCGCGTCCCCCTCCTGGGTCCGCAGGGGATCTTCAAGCCCGCCCTGATGGAGGTGCCGCTCTCGATCACCACGGTTCCCAGCGGTCCCTACGACGACGGGTTCCGGGCCGACGGAATCCTGAACTACCGCTACCGGGGAACGGATCCCACGCACCGGGACAACGTGGGGCTCCGGTTCGCCATGCGGGAGCAGCTTCCCCTCGTCTACTTCCACCGGGTCGTGCCCTCGAGGTACGTGGCTGCATGGCCCGTCTACATCGTCTCGGACCACCCGGCCCGGCTGACCTTCGGTGTCCAGGTGGACGACGCGGCCTACGTCGGCCTGGGTGCCGAGCAGGGGTGGACCGCCGGCAGGGAGGGGACCGAGGAGCGGCGGCGTTACATGACCTCCCTCACCCGCCGGCGCCTCCACCAGAGGACGTTCCGGGAAAGGGTCCTGGTCGCGTA
>JBJHCE010000122.1:0-9158 GCA_050485865.1 Gemmatimonadales bacterium
GCCCTGGGGGACGTGGGAGAGGTGGGCTGCCTTCGCCGCCGTGAAGAGCATGGCGGAGGCGTTCGGACAGGCGGCCACGCACGCCCCGCATCCGATGCAGGCGGCGGCGTCGAAGGCTCGGTCGGCCGCGGGCTTCGGAATCGCGATCGCGTTTGCGTCGGGTGCACTCCCGGTCCGGACCGAGATGTAGCCGCCGGCCTGGATGATCCGGTCCATGGCGGCGCGCTCCACCACCAGGTCCTTCAGGACCGGGAAGGCCGTCGCCCGCCACGGCTCGATCCAGATCTCGTCGCCGTCCTTGAAGGAGCGCATGTGGAGCTGGCAGGCCGTGGTCATCTTCCGGGGGCCGTGGGCGATCCCGTTGATGACCATCCCGCACGAGCCGCAGATCCCCTCCCGGCAGTCGTGCTCGAAGGCGATCGGGTCGCCCCCGTCCCGTGTGATCTCCTCGTTCACGAGGTCCAGCATGTCCAGGAAGGACATGGAGTCGGAGACGTCGTTCGCCTCGTAGGTGCGGAACCCGCCGGAGGTTGCGGGGCCGTCCTGCCGCCAGACGTGAAGGGTCAGTCGCATGGGTTCTCCGCTCCTACTTGTAGCTGCGCTGCGAGAGGGGGACGTGCTCGAAGGTCAGGGGTTCCACGTGGCGGACCGGGGTCTCTCCCACGCCCCTGAACTCCCAGACGGCGGCGTGGGCGAAGTTCTCGTCGTCGCGCTTCGCCTCGCCGTCGGCGGTGACGTGCTCCTCGCGGAAATGACCCCCGCAGGACTCGTCCCGGGCAAGGGCGTCGTGACACATGGTCTCGGCGAACTCGAGGAAGTCCGCCACCCTCCCCGCCTTCTCGAGGGACTGGTTCAGGTCGCTGCCGCTTCCGGGGACGGTGACGTTCTGCCAGAACTCCTCGCGAAGTTCGGGGATTCGGGCGAGGGCCTTCCGGAGACCCTCGGCGTTCCTCGCCATTCCGCAGTGGTCCCACATGAGTCGCCCGAGCTCCATGTGAAACGAGTCGACGGTGCGCTTCCCCTTGACCCCGAGAAGCCGCGCCTGGGTGGCCTCGACCTGGGCCACGACCGCCTTCGCGTCGGGGTGGTCTGCATCCACCCCGCCCCGGGGGGCATCGGCCAGGTAATTCCCCACGGTGAGGGGGGCGACGAAGTACCCGTCGGCGAGCCCCTGCATGAGCGCCGAGGCCCCGAGCCGGTTGGCGCCATGGTCGGAGAAGTTTGCCTCGCCGATGGCAAAGAGACCAGGGACCGTGGTCTCCAGGTTGTAGTCCACCCAGAGGCCGCCCATGGTGTAGTGGGGCGCCGGGTAGATCCGCATGGGGAGCTTGTATGGGTCCTCTCCGGTGATCTTCTCGTACATTTCGAAGAGGTTCCCGTAGCGTTCCGACACGACGTCCTGGCCCAGGCGGCCGATGGCGTCGGAGAAGTCCAGGTAGACCCCGTTCCTCATGGGTCCCACCCCGTGGCCGGCGTCCACCATCTCCTTGGCCCGCCGCGACGCGATGTCGCGGGGGGAGAGGTTCCCGAAGGAGGGATAGATCCGCTCCAGGTAGTAGTCGCGCTCCGCCTCCGGGATCTCGGAGGGGCGGCGGTCATCTCCCGCCCGCTTCGGGACCCAGATGCGTCCGTCGTTCCGGAGCGACTCGCTCATGAGGGTGAGCTTGGACTGGTACTCGCCGCTCTGGGGGATGCAGGTCGGGTGGATCTGGGTGAAGCAGGGGTTCGCGAAGCCCGCGCCCCGCTTGTGGGCACGCCATGCGGCGGTGACGTTGCACCCCTTCGCGTTCGTCGAGAGGAAGAAGACGTTCGAGTAGCCCCCGGTGCCGAGGACCACGGCGTCGGCCAGGTGCGCCTCGATCTTCCCCGTCACGAGGTGCCGGGTCACGATCCCCCGGGCCCGCCCGTCGATGACGATCACGTCGAGCATTTCGACGCGGTTGTGCATCTTCACCGTCCCCGCCGCCACCTGGCGCTCCAGGGCCTGGTACGCCCCGAGGAGGAGCTGCTGTCCCGTCTGCCCCCGGGCGTAGAAGGTGCGCGAGACCTGGGCACCCCCGAAGGACCGGTTGGCGAGGAGCCCGCCGTACTCCCGGGCAAAGGGCACTCCCTGGGCCACCGCCTGGTCGATGATGTTGAGGGAGAGCTCGGCGAGTCGGTGAACGTTGGCCTCCCGGGACCGGAAGTCGCCCCCCTTCACCGTGTCGTAGAAGAGGCGGTGGATCGAGTCCCCGTCGCCCTGGTAGTTCTTGGCGGCATTGATCCCGCCCTGGGCGGCGATCGAGTGGGCACGGCGCGGAGAGTCGTGGAAGGTGAAGCAGTCCACGTTGTAGCCGAGCTCGCCCATCGTGGCCGCCGCGGCGCCACCGGCCAGGCCGGTCCCCACGACGATCACCTTGTATTTCCGCTTGTTCGCCGGGTTCACCAGCTTCATCTCGAAGCGGTGCCGGGTCCACTTCTCCGCGATGGGTCCGGAGGGGATCTTGGCGTCGAGGTGCATGTCCGCCGCCTTACTCGAGGGTCAGGATGCCGAGGACGACCGCCACGGGGACGGTGACGTAGCCGACGAAGAGGCCGATGGAGATCGCCGACGCGAGGGGGCGCCGCATCCGGTCCAGCCGCGGGTTCTGGTTCCCCAGGGTCGCGAAGGCGCTCCAGATGCCATGGTACAGGTGGAAGGCCAGGGCCCCCACCGCGAGGAGGTAGAACCCCACGACGAGGGGGGACTGGAAGCCGACCACGACGTTGGCGTATACCGATCCGTACGCGAAGTCCGGGTGGGCGTGCCCCGTCGTGAAGTGGAGGAGGTGGTAGACCACGAAGAGGAGGAGGATCACCCCACCCCACCGCATCGTGCGGGAGGCGTAGGAGAAGACCTGGGAGTCTTCCTTCCGGTACCCGGTGCCCCGGGCGGCCCGGCTCCCGCTCCAGAGCTGGAAGGCGGCCACGGCGTGGACGCCGAGCGCTGCGAGCAGGGCGAGCCGGGCGATCCAGAGGGCCCCGTACTCCGGAAGGATCGGGTACCCGATCTCCCGGAGATACTGGGCATAGCCGTCCATGGCCGCGGCGCCCTGGAACATCTTCAGGTTGCCCAGCATGTGGGCCAGGACGAACCCGGCGAGGAGGATCCCCGAGAGCCCCATCAGGGCTTTCTTCCCCACCGAGGATCGATAAAGGGTCATGACCTTCCGCATGGAAGCCTCGCTCCTTGTGCGACGAGCCGGCGACGAGGGGATGGGAAACGGGGCCGCGCCCCCGGAAGGAGCGCGGCCCCGGAGATCAGCCGAGGGCGGCGATGGTTTCGCGGACCGCGTCCGCGCTCTTCTTCAGCGCCTGGCGCTCGGCATCGGTGAGTTCGACCTCGAGAACCTGCTGGAGGCCGCCCTCGCCGAGCTTGCACGGGACCCCGAGGAAGATGCCTTCTTCCCCGTACTCGCCCTCGAGATAGGCGGCGCAGGGGAGGATCCGTCGCTTGTCCTTCACGATGGCTTCGGCCATCTGGACCGCGGCGGAGGAGGGCGCATAGTAGGCGCTTCCGGTCTTCAGGTAGCCCACGATCTCGGCGCCACCGCTCCGGGTCCGGTCCACGAGGGCGTCGATCCGGTCCTGGGGGAGGAGCTGCCCCAGGGGGATCCCGCTCACCGAGGTGTAACTCGCCAGGGGGACCATGGTATCGCCGTGGCCGCCCAGGACCAGGGCCTGGATGTCCTCCACCGAGCAGTCGAGCTCCATGGCGATGAAGGACCGGTAGCGCGCGGTGTCCAGGACCCCCGCCATCCCGATGACCCGCTCCTTCGGGAACCCGGACGCCTTCATGGCCACGTAGCTCATGACGTCCAGCGGGTTCGACACCATGATGATGATCGAGTCGGGCGCGACCCGGGCGATCTCCTTCGAGACGGCGGAGACGATTCCCGCGTTCGTCTTCAGGAGGTCGTCGCGGGACATTCCCGGCTTCCGGGCGATTCCAGCGGTCACGATGAAGATCCCGGACCCCTCTGCGGCGTCGTAGCTCGTGGAGCCGGTGACCCGCGTGTCGAAGCCCTCCACGGGGGCGCTTTCCCACTGGTCCAGGGCTTTCCCCTGGGGGATTCCGTCCGCCACGTCGATCATGACGACTTCGCGGGCGAGTTCCATTTCGGCGAGGCGCTGGGCCGCGGTGGCGCCCACGTTCCCGGCGCCCACGACGGTGATCTTCCGCATGCTGTGCTCGTTCTGGAGGTAGGGGGGCAAAAGGCGCCCGGAACCTACCCGAAACGGCAGAGGGAAGTCAACGGGAGTGCGGGCTCCCGCCAGGGCCCTTCAGGACGGGTCGGACCCCCCGGGGCGAGGGCCCCAGGGCGGCCCACCGGACCCGGGGCCACCACGTCGCTGCTGCACGTCGGTTTCGAGGCGCCGGATCTGCTGGAAGAGCTCGTCACGCATCCGGTGGAGTCCCAGGAGCTGGGCCGGAGTAAGGAACTCGAGGAGCCGCTCCTCTTCCTGACGCTGGATCTCGAGCTCGCGGGCCCGGAGGGCGCGGTGACGGTCGAGGAGCCGGCGGGCCGCCGCCTCGTCGGCCGTCCCGGCCTGCGACAGGCGCTCCATGGCAACCCGGAGCTGCCCCCGTTCCCGCATGAGCTCGGAGCGGGGCCCCCAGAACTCGACGGTGACCTGGCGGAGGGAGGTCATCTGCTCGGCCGAAAGTCCGAGCTCCCGGGCCAGGCGTCGCTCGAAGTCCCGCTGCACCCGGTTCATGAGCTGCTGCCTGCCTTCCTGGCCCTGGGCGGCGGGCGGGCCCTGGGTCGGGCGCACCGCACCCTGCGCCGCGACCTGGGTGGGGAGGAGGAGGACGGCGAGGGCGAGTGCCCCGGCCAGGTTCCGCGAGCGGGCCGGAATCATGGCTCGAGCTCCATGGCGAGGAGGGCCAGGGCCTCGTCCGAGACCCCGTCGAAGAGGGGGGCGCCGGCCACGAACCAGTCCTCGCCGAGCCAGCTGTCGGTCGCCGCTCCGAGGAGTGCCACGATTCCCGGATCCTGCTCCCCCTGCATCCCCTGGGATACCAGCCCTGCGCCGAGGGCGAGGACCACGACCGCGGCCGCAGCCGCCGGGCTCGTCCACCAGCGAGCCGGCTGGTTCTTGCGCCGAGCGGCGGTGGAGATCGGGATCACGCCGGACTCGGCCGGGGCCTCGCGAAGGGCCCGGGCCACGATGCGGAGCCCGAGCCCCGGGGGCGGGACCGGCCGCGCGGCCTGGAGCCGGAGGAGGAACGCGTATTCGCCGGCGCACTCCGGGCACGCGGCCAGGTGCCGGGACACGGCGTCATGCGCGGCGGCATCCACCTGCGGATACGAACCAGCCCGGAGCGGGAGGACCTCCCTCACGCTCTCGCAGGCCTCCGATCCCGGCCCCCGCGTTTCAATGCTCATCTGCCCACTCCCTGAGTTTCCGGATCCCATGGAAGTAATTCACCCTTGCGGCGCCTTCCGTAGACCCTGTGGCCTCGGCCACTTCGCGGAAGCTCAGCCCGTCGTACAGGCGGAGCCACACGCTGAGTCTCTGTTTTTCCGGGAGCCGATCCATCAGCACCCGGACCCGGTCCACCTCGTCGTGGACCACTGCGTCCTCGTCGGGAAGAGGGGCGTCGTCGGCTACCTGCAGCCCCCGCGCAATGTCCTCTTCCCCCCGGCGGACGTCCCGCCGGTGCCCTCCGAGGAGCTCGTTTCGGGCAATGGCCAGAAGCCATGTCCGGAACGAGGCGTCTCCCCGGAACCGCGAGAGCGCCCGGAGCGCCTTCAGGAAGGTCTCCTGCGCCAGGTCCGCGGCCCGGTCCTCGTCCCCCGTTCGCGCCAGGAGGTACCGGTAGAGTACCCCCTGGTGTCGCCGAACGAGCTCGGCGACCGCGTCCGGATCTCCCTTCGCTCCGCGTGCGGCCAGCACCTGGTCGTCCGCTTCGTCGGGCGCAGGGATCACGATGTGAGGATGTGAAAGGAATCGGGATCGTTAAACGCCCTTCCGCCCGGGCCCGCGCGGATCCAGTCGGAAGGGTGGGCGTTTCAGGTTCCGCGCGCCCGGGCGTTCTTCTCCACGCGGGTGCGAAGATGCTTCGAGGGCTTGAACACCGGCACGTGCCGCGGGGGAACCTCCACCGAGTCGCCGGTCCGCGGGTTCCGCGCCATCCGCGACTTCCGTGCCCGCACCTTGAAGGTGCCGAAGCCGCGGATCTCGATGTTCTCGCCCTTGGCGAGCGCCTGCTTCACCGCGTTCAGGAAGCCGTCCACGACGAGGGCACAGTCCTTCTTCGTGACGCCGGGGCCGATCGCCTCCGACACCTGCTCCACAAGGTCAGCCTTGGTCATCCTTCATCCTCCCGTCGTCGGGCCTCCAAGAGGCCGATGAATTGGTCGAAGAGATACCGCGAGTCATGCGGGCCCGGCGCGGACTCCGGGTGATACTGCACCGAAAACACCGGGAGGTCCCGGTGGCGAAGCCCCTCCACCGTCCCGTCGTAGAGGTTACGGTGGGTCACGCGCAGTTCGGGGGCGCCGGGGATCGTCCCGTCCTCCTCCGCCACCACGGCGAACCCGTGGTTCTGGGAAGTGATCTCCACCGTCTCCCGGTCGAGCGCCTTCACCGGGTGGTTCCCTCCGTGGTGACCGAAGGGGAGCTTGTAGGTGGAGCCTCCGAAGGCCCGGGCGATGAGCTGGTGCCCGAGGCAGATCCCGAAGACCGGGATTCCGGCCCGGGCGAGCCCGAGGATCGCGTCTTCCGCAGCCTGCACCGCCGCCGGATCTCCAGGGCCGTTCGAAATGAAGAGCCCGTCCGGCTCGAGGGCCAGAAGTTCCTCGAGGGGGGTCGTGGCCGGAAGCACGGTCACCCGGCATCCCCGCTCGGCGAGGAGCTTCGGGGAATGCGCCTTCACACCGAAGTCGAAGGCGGCAACGTGAAACCGTTCCGCCCCTTCAGCTTCGACGACGTAGCGCCGCTCCGTCGAGACTCCGCACGCCAGGTCCAGTCCCTCCATGAGCGGGTGCGCGTGGATGCGGGCCAGGAGCTCGCCCTCAGGGGTCTCCGCCGGGGCGATGGCCCCGCGCATCGCACCCTTCGTGCGGATGTGGCGGGTGAGGGCCCGCGTGTCCACGTCCGTGATCGCCGCGACCCCGTGCCGGGCCAGGTACCGGGGAAGCTCCTCGCGGCTTCTCCACGAGGATGCGGTGCGGGAAACCTCCCGGACGACGAACCCGGAGGCGGCGGGTGCCGTGGATTCCTCGTCCTCGGGGTTCACCCCGTAGTTCCCGATCATCGGGTAGGTCATCGTCACGAGCTGCCCGGTGTACGACGGATCCGTGAGGATCTCCTGGTAGCCGGTCATGGAGGTATTGAAGACCACCTCCCCGAGGACGGGACCGGAGGCCCCGAAACCGATGCCGTCGAAGCGGCGTCCGTCTTCGAGAAGGAGGTAGGCGGGGTGCGGGCCCGGGGGGTCGGTGGGCAAGGACGGCTCCGGTGGTGGTGTGTCGCGGGCGCGGTGCGTCCTGCTGTGGACGCGGGACCGTCCGGAATGTAGACCCGGACCCGCTACCGTCAAGCACGGTAGGGGCTTCGGCTTCCGCATGCGGGTCCGAATCCCTATCCTTCGGGGCTCTTTCGGCCCGCTCCTCCAGCCCTTCGCCCACCCCCTTCCATGCCGCTGCCTCCCGAAGCGCCCCGCATCCTGATCCACGCCGACGAGTCCTGCCTGGGGAACCAGTTCCAGGACCGGGACAGCCCGGGGGGCGCCGCCGGCCTCGTGGAACACTGGCGGGGGGACCGGTGGGAGCGGCGCGACTACTGGATCTCGGAGCCCGGGACCACGAACAACCGGATGGCGATCCGGAGCGCGATCGAGGGACTCACGGCCCTGAAGCGGCCCTGCCGCGTGCAGTTCGTCTCCGACTCCCAATACCTGGTCAAGGGGATGAGGGAGTGGCTCCCGGGGTGGAAGCGCCGCGGCTGGAAGCGGAAGGCCGGGCCCATCGAGAACCTCGAACTCTGGCAGGCCCTCGACCGCGCCGCCGCCCGCCACGAGGTGGAATGGGCCTGGGTCCGGGGGCATGCCGGGCACCCGAAGAACGAGTACGTGAACGACCTTGCCGTGCGAGCGGCGAAAGAGCAGAGCGCGTCCCCGGGGCTCGTGCCCTCGGGATTCCAGGCGTGGCTCGAGCGGGAGCGGGAGGAGCGCGGAAACTACCTCGACTACGCCGAGTTCGCGCCCCCGGACGGCAGCTGAACTCCAGGCCCGATCGCGCCGGAGGCCCCCTCCGCCGGGGCGAGGTCGAAACGTCGTCCCAGGTGGTGCAGGATCCGGTTCTCCACCTCCCTCCGGCCGGGAGGGTCCGGGAGGAGCCGGGCGAGGGAGGTCACCCTCCGGTCCTCGAGCCCGCAGGGAACGATGACCTCGAAGTAGGAGAGATCCGTGTCCAGGTTGAGGGCGAACCCGTGCGAGGTGATCCAGCCCGAGGATACGCGGACCCCGATGGCGGCCACCTTCCCGAGCCGGGTCCAGACCCCGGTCATCCCGGGGGCCCGGGTTCCCTCCACGCCGAAGTCCGCGAGGGTGTCGATGAGTACTCCCTCCAGCTCGCGGAGGTAGCGGTGGAGGTCCCGGCGGTCCTCCCTTCCCGGGCCAGGCTTCAGGTCCAGGACCGGGTACCCGACGAGCTGCCCCGGGCCGTGATACGTGACGTCTCCGCCCCGTCCCGCCTCGAACCGCTCGATTCCCAGGGCGGAGAGCTCCTCCGGGGTCCTCAACAGGTTGCCCGGCTCGGTTCCCCGCCCCAGGGTCACCACGTGGGGGTGCTCGAGGAGGAGGATCCGGTCCGGGATCTCCCCGGATCGCCGTGCGGTCACCCAGGCCGCCTGCACCTCGAGGCCTTCCGCGTACGGGAGGGACCCGACGCGGAAGACCTCGAGGATCGGCCGTTCAGCCATGGCGGTCAGGCGTTCTCGGGGAAGTCCTCGAGAATCTCCTTGAGCCGGGCGAGGAAGCGGGCCGAATCGGCACCGTCCACGATCCGGTGGTCGTACCCGAGGGAGAAGATCGAGCGCTTCCGGATGGCCATGGCGTCCTGGCCGGTCTCCGGGTCGGTGACGACCACCACGCGCTTCTCGATGGCCCCGGTTCCAAGGATCGCGGCCGT
>JBJHCE010000123.1:0-9034 GCA_050485865.1 Gemmatimonadales bacterium
TCCCCCCCCGCGGGGGAAGCCAGCCCCGGACCTCGTCGTCGAAGGCCGCGAGCCCCACCCGGTCGCCCTGCCCCAGGAGGAGGATCCCCAGGGCCGCCGCGAGGAGCCGGGCGTACCAGAACTTGGTGGGAAGCTCGTCCGGCCGGGACGTCCACCCCATCGAGGCGCTCGCATCGAGGAGGATCACCGACGAGAGATGCGTGTCCTCGTGGAACTCCCGGACGAACCACCGGTCCGAGCGACCGAGCATCCGCCAGTCCACGAGGCGGAGGTCGTCGCCGGGGCGGTAGGCGCGGAGCTCCGCGAATTCCGCCGACACGCCCCTTCGCCGGGAGCCGTGCATCCCGAGAAGCGCGCCCGCGACCACCCGTCGCGCCACGAACTCGAGGCTCCCGAGGGTGGCCAGCGTCTCGGGAGGAAGGAGGTCCGCACGGCGTGTCACGGGAAGGCCAGCGCCACCTTGAGCGAGAGGGTGGACTGGTCGGCCATGGTGACCTGGGCTCCCAGGTTCAGGATCAGGAGCTGGAGTCGCACCCCCGCTCCGATCGAGGTGCCTGCGTCCAGGTCCGATCGGAAGACCACGTCGGAGCCGTCGGCGGGAAGGCCGGGGACGCCGTCGGGGTTCGAGACCTCGTAGCGGAGCTCCACCGACGCCCTGCGGACCCCGGCGGTACCGAAGAAGGTGAGGGGGCCCACCTGGCGCCCGGCCAGGAGCCATCCCTCGAAGGCGGAGGCGTCCACGTAGCGGTCCACGGTGAGCTCCTGCCGGGCGACCCCCACGGCCAGGTCCACCGGCGAGGAAAACCAGTGGGTCAGCTCGTGCTTGACCCCGAACCCCCGCCCCGAGAAGCGGCCCACGTCGGGAGCCACGGACATCTCGGGGAGGTAGCGGATCGTGACCTCCGAGGCGAGCCCGACCCCCACGCTCAGGTGGAGGATTGCCGCCGGGATCAGGGAGAAGTCGAGCCCCGGCGGAAAGGGGATGTCGTAGTCGGAGGGGTCCCGCCCCGCCGCCACCAGGTCCGCCCGGAAGTCCCCGGAGGGCTCGAGGACCACCCCCGCCCCCCGCCCCATGGCGGTGGGGGTCACCACGTCGCCGTCCCGGGCCCGGTAGGGGTCGGTGTAGGTCCGGGAACCCTGGGTGGGGTGCTCCCAGGTGATGGTGGCGGGGAGCACCGCCTCGAAGGTCCGGTCGTCGGGGTTCGGGAAGGCGGCGCCGAGCCGGACGCCTGCGTCCACGTGGAAGGCCGACAGCACGGCGGGGCGGTCGAAGGCGCCCGCCGTGAGGGCGTACCCCAGGCCGCGCGAGACCGGGGTCACGTACCGCTCGGCGTTGTCGACGGCCAGGGCCCGGATCCGGTCCTCCACCGTCTGGGCGGACGCGTCGCATCCCCCGAATGGGGAAAGGGGTGCGGCCAGGAGGGCCGGGAGGAGGAGGAGGATCGGGAGGAAGCGGAACATGGCGTACTCCGGGCGTCCGGGCGGGTTCAGGACGGATGGGGGAGAGGCGCGCCGGGACCCCTCAATCGTACCGGGATCGGGAGTGCCCGGAAAGCCTCGCCCCCGAATTGATTCGACCTCGTCGGCTCCGTTAGCTTTCGGGTTCCCTTCGATCGAACGCCCGTGCGGGTGTTCCGGTCGAGGCCGAGGTCCCCGAACTCCGCTTTGCCGTGCGCACCCAGAACATCCGGAACTTCTGCATCGTGGCCCACATCGACCACGGGAAGTCGACCCTTGCCGATCGACTCCTGGAGGCCACGGGTACGCTGGACCGGCGCGCCATGCGGGAGCAGGTCCTGGACTCGAACGAGCTCGAGCGGGAGCGGGGAATCACGATCAAGCTCCACGCCGTGCGCATGGACTACCAGGCCGCCGACGGGGAGACGTACCAGCTGAACCTCATCGACACGCCGGGGCACGTGGACTTCACCTACGAGGTGTCCCGATCGCTGGCCGCGTGCGAGGGGGCGCTCCTGATCGTGGACGCGAGCCAGGGGATCCAGGCGCAGACGCTCTCGAACCTCTTCCTGGCCCTCGACGCCGGGCTCGAGATCATTCCGGTGCTGAACAAGATCGACCTGCCGGGGGCCGAGCCCGAGCGGCGGCGGGACGAGCTCGTGGAACTCCTGGGCGTGGACCCGGACTCGGTCCTCCTGGCGAGCGCGAAGGAGGGGAAGGGGGTTCCCGAGATCCTGGAGGCGGTGGTGGCGCACGTGCCTCCCCCCACCGGTGACCCGGATGCCCCCCTCCGGGCCCTCATCTTCGACTCGTACTACGACAAGTACCTGGGCGCGGTCCCCTCGATCCGGGTGGTGGACGGACGCCTCCGCCCCGGCATGGAGATCGCCTTCGGGTCCCACGACGAGACGTACGAAGTCACGGAGGTGGGGTTCCAGCGCCTCCAGCGGGTGGCGCAGAAGGAGCTCGGCCCCGGCGAGGTCGGGTACCTGGTGGCCGCGGTGAAGGAGGTGGCGCACACCCGGGTCGGCGACACGATCCTGGACGCGGAAAACCGGGCGAGCGAGCTCCTGGCCGGGTACCAGGAGGTGCGCCCCATGGTCTTCGCCGGGCTCTACCCCACGAGTTCCGACGACTACGAGGAGCTCCGGGAGGCCCTCGACCGGCTCCGGCTGAACGACGCCGCCCTCCAGTACGAGCCCGAGACCTCGGCGGCGCTGGGCTTCGGGTTCCGGTGCGGCTTCCTGGGGCTCCTCCACATGGAGATCGTGCAGGAGCGTCTCGACCGGGAGTTCGGGGTGGAGCTCATCACCACGGTGCCGAACGTGAAGTACCAGGTGACGCTCACGAACGGCGAGGAGCTCTGGGTCGAGACCCCGACGCGCCTCCCGGACCGGGGGCGGATCGCCTCGGTGGCCGAGCCGGTGGTGAAGGCGAGGATCATGTGCCCGTCGGAGTACATCGGGAACGTGCAGAAGCTCGCCCACGAGCGCCGGGGGGTCTTCCAGGGAATGCACTTCCTGGACCCGCAGCGGGTGGAAATGGACTTCGAACTCCCCCTGGCCGAGATCGTCCTCGACTTCTACGACAAGCTGAAGAGCGGGACCCGGGGCTATGCGTCCATGGACTACGAGTTCCTCGAGTACCGCGACGACAACCTGGTGCGCCTCGACATCCTCCTGAACGGCGACCCGGTGGACGCCTTCTCGGTGATCATCCACCACGACAAGGCGGAAACCTACGGGCGGGAGCTCACCCGGAAGCTCAAGGAGCTGATCCCCCGGCAGCAGTTCGAGGTGGCGCTCCAGGCGGCCATCGGCACCCGGATCGTGGCCCGGGAGAACGTGAAGGCGGTCCGGAAGAACGTGACTGCCAAGTGCTACGGCGGAGACATCACCCGGAAGCGGAAGCTCCTCGAGAAGCAGAAGGAGGGGAAGAAGCGGATGAAGCAGGTGGGCTCCGTCGAGATTCCGCAGGAGGCGTTCCTGGCCGTCCTCTCCCTCGGGGACTGATGCCGGACGCCGATGGGCCCCGGCCGCGCACCCTGGGGGTGGTGGGGACCCTGGTCTGGGACACGATCCACCGCAGGGGGACCCGGGAGCTCCCGGTGGAGGAGTGGGGGGGGATCGGCTACGCCCTCGAGGCACTCTCCACGACGCTGCCCGACGACTGGGAGATCCGCCCGGTCCTGAAGGTCGGCCGGGACCTGGCGGAGCGGGCCTTCCACTACCTGAGGGAGATTCCCCGGGTGCGGGTGGAGGAGGGGGTCCTGGTGGTGCCTGAGCCGAACAACCGGGTGGAGCTCGTCTACCTCGACGGTGACCGGAGGACCGAGCGGCTTTCCGGGGGCGTGCCCCCCTGGCACTGGATGGAACTCGCTCCCCGGGTCCGTGGATGCGACGCGCTCTACGTGAACTTCATTTCGGGGTTCGAGCTCGATCTCGACACGGCCCGGGCGCTCCGGGCGGGATTCCCCGGGCCCATGTGGGCAGACCTCCACTCCCTCTTTCTCGGGATCGGGCGGCTGGGCGACCGGGTGCCACGCCCCCTTCCGGACTGGGCGGAATGGCTCTCGTCGTTCGACGCGGTGCAGATGAACGACGACGAGTTCTCGCTCCTGGGGTCGCTCCACGGAGACCCCTGGGCCCTTGCCGGGGCCGCCGTCGGGAGGGACCTTCGGGTCGTCACGGTCACGATGGGGGGGCGGGGCGCCGGGTACGTGGCGGCGCCGGCCTTCGATCCGGACCCGTTCACCTGGCCGGCGTCCCGGGGGCGTCTCGCCGCCGCGGGGGCCGCCGCGAGCGGCCGGATCCCCCTGGACGCGGATGCGGTCGAGGGGGGCGATCCCATCGGATGCGGTGACGTGTGGGGATCCACGGTCTTCGCCCGGCTCCTTGCCGGAGATCCCCTGGAAGAGGCCATGAGGGAGGGAAACCGGATGGCGGGTCGAAACGTGCGGCACCATGGAGCCCGGGGGCTCCACCACCACCTGCGGGGGGGCGTGGCCCCGGCGGAGCGCGGCGGATGAACGTGGTCGAGGTGCCCTCGTCGCTGGACTACCGGACCGTGGACCGGCTGTTCGGAGCGGTGACCGGGGTGGAGGGAAAGACGCTTCTCGACGCCCGGCGCCTTCGCTGGGTGGACCCGGTGGGAATGATCGGGCTGCTCGGGGTCGGGCGGACCGTGGCCGAACGGACCGGGGAGCCCCCGGTGCTCGGACTCCCCGACGGGGGGGAAGTCCCGGGCTACCTGGCCCGCATGGGGTTCTTTGCCGAGGCGGAGGGGGTGTTCTCGGCGATCCGGGGCGCGGCGCCGAAGCGGGTTGCCCGGCCGTCGGATGTCCTCCTCGAGATCACGCCGATCTCGGAGAACCGCCACGTCCACGACCTGGTGGAGCGGGTGCAGGACCGGGCGGGGGCCATCCTCTCCCGCACGCTTCGTTACCCCCCTGCGGCGGTGGTGCACTTCTCGGTGATCCTCTCGGAGGTCTGCGGCAACATCCTGGAGCACGCCGAGGCTCCGGGGTGGGTGGCGGCGCAGACGTACCACTGGTCGAAGCGGCTGGGTCGCCAGGTGCTGGTGGTGGCGGTGGGCGACCTGGGGCGCGGGTTCCGGGGGTCCCTGACCTCGGAGTACGCCGGGCGCTACGGCGACCGGTGGAGCGATGCGACGGCGCTGGAGGCCGCCTTCATCCACGGCCTCACCCGCTTCCCGGACCAGGGGCGGGGGCAGGGAATCCAGCAGATGCGCAAGCAGGTCCGGCGCTGGAACGGGGTCATCGCCATCCGGAGCGGCACGGCGCGGATCGCCGATGTCCCGGAGTGGGAGGATCTGCCCCCGCTGGAAGACGGCCTGCCAGGTGTCCCGGGCGCGTGGATCACCCTCCTCCTGCCGGCCCTTCCAGAGGGCGAGGGGGGGCGGTGAGCGACCCGGGGGGAGGGGAGCGAGGAGGGAAGCATGGGGCGCCGCCACAGCTCGACGCCTTCCAGGTGGACGTTCGCGACCTGATGGGGCGGACGGTGGCGAACCTCTACTCCCACCTGATCACCCGTCCCACCGGTCGGGCGGTGCGCCTCGCCATCGAGAGCCAGCTGGACGAGCTCGAGCGGCCGGCGCTCTCCCTCGTGGACTTCTCGTCGGTGGCGATCCTCGATTACTCCTGTGCCGACGAGGTGGTGGCGAAGCTCCTCCTGGCCCTGCGCGACGGCGGGGATGCCGCCCGGGCGTGGGTGATCTTCAGGGGGATCGGGGAAGGGCACCGGGATCCGGTGGAGGCGGTCCTCGAGCGTCACGGGCTCCAGGCCGTGCTCGAGACCCCCGAGGGGCGGGGGGAACTCCTTGGCCCCGTGGAAGAGCCGGATCGCCGGCTCTGGAACGAGGTGGAGACCGCCGGGTGGGTCGCCGCCGCCGAAGTGGAGTCCCGCCTCCTCGGCTCCGAGGAGGACGGGGCCCGGCTCCTCCGGCTCGTGCGTCATCGCCTCGTGTACCGACACCCGCTGCGGGGCGACGTCCTCGCCCTCAGCACCCTTTCCCGCGAACTGAGCCCCGGTGGAGGATCCGCACCATGACCCTCGATTCCCGTGCCCCCGAGACGGCGGCGATCCACGGCGGCGAGCTCGAGCCCCGCCTTCCCGGCTCCCCGGTGATCCCGCCGGTGGTCCAGTCGGCCACCTTCTTCGGGGGTGGCCCCGGGGATGCGGGCCCCCTCCTCTACACGCGCTACGGTACGAACCCGAACCAGCTCGTGGTCGGGCGGAAGGTCGCGGCGCTGGAGGGCGCGGAGGACGGACTCGCGCTGGCGAGCGGCATGGCGGCGATCTCCCTTTCGCTCCTGGCTCTCGTCCGGGAAGGCGACCACCTGGTGAGCTCCGTGCACCTGTACGGAGCCACCCGGACCTTCATGGAGCAGGAGCTCCCGCGCAGGGGGGTCGAGGTCACCTTCATCGACCCGGACCAGCCCCGGAGCTGGCGCGCAGCCCTCCGCCCCGAGACCCGGGGGCTGTACCTGGAGATTCCCACGAACCCCACGCTCCGCCTCTTCGATCTTCGCCCGGTGGGGCTCCTGGCCCGGGAGCGGGGGATCCCCCTCGTGGTGGATGCCACCTTTGCCACCCCCATCCTTCTTCGCCCCATCGAGCACGGGGCCGACGTGGTCGTCCACTCGGCCACGAAGTACCTCGGGGGGCATTCGGACCTGATCGGGGGGGTGGTGTGCGGCCCGGCCTCACTCGTGGCCGAGATCCGGTCCCTCCTCCACCTCTACGGACCGAGCATGGATCCCCACGCCGCCTGGCTCCTGGACCGGGGGATCCGCACCCTCGGGGTCCGGATGCCCCGCCACGGCGAGAACGCCACCCGCCTCGCCGCCTGGTTCGCCGATCGGGAGGGGGTCGCCCGCGTCGTGCATCCCTCCCGTCCGGACCACCCGGACCACGCCCTGGCCCGCGAACTCCTTGCGGGCCCCGTCGGGATGATGGGGATCGTGCTGGAAGGCGGTGCCGCGGCGGCGGACCGGTTCGTGGGTGCGCTCAAGCTCGCCGCCGTCGCTCCGAGCCTCGGCGGGGTCGAGACCCTCGTCTCCCTTCCCCGGCTCACCTCGCACCGCTCCATGTCGCCGGAGGCGCGGGCGGCCATGGGCATTCCCGACGGTTTCGTGCGCATCTCCGTGGGGATCGAGGGGTACGAGGACCTCCGGGACGACTTCGAGTCCGCCCTCCAATCGTTGACCCGCTGAGGGTGGCTTGTTTAGAATCATTCTTGATAAGGGCAACCGGCGCCACACCCTCCGACCGAGGTTCGGGGCATGACCAAGGAACAGCAGATTCTCCAGGTCCTGGAGCAGATCCGGCCGGCGCTCCACGCCGACGGCGGCGATGTCGAGTTCCTCGGATTCGACGAGGAGGACGGGGTCGTGCAGCTCCGGCTCATGGGGGCCTGCGAGTCGTGCCCGATCTCGATGGTCACGCTGAAGGAGGGGATCGAACGGCGCCTCCGGACTTCGCTCCCCGAGGTGACCGAGGTTCTGGCCGTCTGACCGGGAGCCGAACGCCTTCCGGCCGGGATCGGCCGGGATCGCGGGGCCCGCGCTCCACGGGGGGCGGGCCCCGCGCCACGTTCGACCGGGCCGCACTCGAGGGCTCCGGAACCTGGCCTCCGGGCCGATCCGGGCCAACCATGCATTCCAAGACGAGACGAACGAGTCCACATGGACCTTGAAGCCATCAACCGATCGGTGATGTCGGCCCTCTCCGGCATCGTTCACCCCCACACCGGTGACGACCTCGTCACCGCCGGCTACGTACGGGACCTCGAGGTCGATGCGGACGGCAAGGTCCGCTTCTCGGTCTTCCTCGGCCCCAGGGATCCGGGCTCCCTCGTCCGCGAGGCGCGGGAGGCCGCCCAGGCGGTGGAGGGCGTCTCCTCGGTGAAGGTGAAGGTCCAGCTCCCGCAGGCGGGGAGCTCGGCGCCTCCGGCGGAGCCGACCCCTCCCCCTGCGGGGACCGCCGCCGGGGCCGGCCCCGGCGCCCCTGCGGGGGGAAGGGGCGGGGGACTCAAGCCCGGGTCCGTCCCCGCCCCCACCCCCCAGCCCGGCCTCCTCTCGCAGGTGGACCACGTGGTGGCGGTGAGTTCCGGAAAGGGCGGTGTCGGAAAGTCCATGGTCGCCTCGAACCTGGCCGCGTCCCTCGCCCGCGAGGGGCTCCGGGTGGGCCTCCTCGATGCCGACATCTACGGTCCGAACATTCCCCGGATGTTCGGCGAGACCCGGCGCCCCAGCGTGAAGGGCGAGAAGGGGAAGGAGATGATCGAGCCCCTCGAGGCCCACGGAGTGCGCCTCATGAGCCTGGGCTTCCTCCTCGAGGAGGAGCAGCCCGCGATCATGCGGGGCCCCCTCATTGCGGGGATCCTCCGCCAGTTCCTCGAGCAGGTGGACTGGGGTCCCCTCGACGTCATGGTCGTGGACATGCCCCCGGGCACCGGGGACGCCCAGCTCTCCCTCGTCCAGACGATCGACGTGGGCGGCGCCGTGATGGTGTCCACCCCGCAGGCGGTGGCCACGGGCGACGTGCGCCGGGGCGTCAAGATGTTCCAGCGGGTGAACACCCCGGTCCTCGGGGTGGTGGAGAACATGGCCGGAGAGATCTTCGGCGAGGGGGGCGGTGAGCAGCTCGCCCGGGAAATGGGCCTCCCCTTCCTGGGGCGGGTTCCCCTCGACGTGGCCGTGCGCCGGGCCGGGGATGCGGGGGTGCCGACGGTGATCGGGGCCCCCGACTCCCCCGCCGGCGAGGCCCTTCAGGGGATTGCGGCCCGGGTCTTCGAGGGGCTCAGGGCCGGGGCCGCCGCCGGGGTCAACGGATGACCGGGGGCCTCTTCCTTCCCCGGCCGACCCGGGACTTTCTCCGGACGAGCCCTCTCCACGTGGTGGTGCGGGACTTCCCCGAAACGCTCGAAGACATCCGGGCCTGGGGGGTTACCGCCGCCGAGATGGGGGCGCGGACCGCCGAGGAGGTGGATCCCGCCGGAGGCCTCCTCGATGAGCTCGAGGCGTCCACGGCCTGGCGCCCCGGGCCCGCCGAGG
>JBJHCE010000124.1:0-8982 GCA_050485865.1 Gemmatimonadales bacterium
CGGTCCTCGAGGGCGCCGATCTCCGGGCCCGGGGGGTCGTCTTCCTGCTCGAGGCGCTCCAGGAAGTGCCGGGGGTGCAGGTGGTCCGGACGGGCTCCATCGGGGCCACCACCTCGGTCTTCATGCGGGGCGGAAACTCGAACTTCGTGAAGGTCATGCTCGACGGGGTCCCCCTGAACGAGCCCGGGGGGCGTTTCGACTTCGGGGCCTTCACGCTCGAGAACATCGAGCGGATCGAGGTGGTGCGGGGCCCCTCGAGCGTCCTGTACGGAAGTGACGCGGTGTCGGGGGTGATCCACCTCTTCACCCGCGAGGGCTCCGACCGGGGGGAGGCGGGCGTGGTCTCCGCATCCCTCCAGGGCGGGTCCCTGGGGACATGGTCCGGCGAGGCGGGGGTCCGGGGCGCTTCCGGGCGTGCCTCCTGGTCCCTCTCCCTCGGCCGGACGGACTCCGACGGGTTCTACCCGGTGAACAACCGCTTCACCACCCTCACCGGGAGCGGTCGGGTGGCCTTCACGCCCGACGACCGGTCCCGGGTGGCGGTGGCGCTCCGGATGCACGAATCCCGGTACCACTTCCCCACCGACGGGAGCGGTGAGATCGTCGACCTGAACCAGTTCAACTTCGACGACGGGGTGGCGCTCTCGGTGGAGGGGACCCGGACCCTCCTGTCGCGTGCAGACGGCGGGACCCTCGAGGGTCGGCTGCTCCTCCGGGCCGGCCAGGCGGAGCGCGGCTTCCAGAACGAGCCTGACTCCCCCGCCGACACGGTGGGCTTCGGGTACGCCGGCGAGCGCCTGGGAACGGCCACCCGCCGGGGTGCCGATGCCCGCCTCACCTGGGGCGGGGGCCGGGTCGGCGCCACCGCCGGGCTCGACTGGGAGGTGGAGCGGGAGCGGCTCCAGTCCCGCTCCGAATCGAACTTCGGCGGCGGAGTGGACATCTCGGCGAGCAGCTTCGCCGAGACCCGGTGGAATGCCGCGGGCTACGGCCGCCTCGAGGGTCGGGGCCCCCGGGGGAGCCTCCTTTCCGCCGGCGCGCGGGTGGACCGGAACGAGATCTTCGGGACTTTCACCACGGGGCAGGCGGGGCTCGTGCTTCCGGTGGCGGGGCTCGGGCGGCTCCGGGCGAACGTGGGCACGGCGTACAAGGCGCCGACCTTTTCCCAGCAGTTCGCCGACACCCCCTTCGAGCGGGGGAACCCGGGACTCGAGCCCGAGACCTCCCGGAGCGTCGAGGCCGGGTGGGACGGGGGCTTCCTCGGGAACCGCCTCACCCTGGGCGCCTCGGTCTTCCGCCAGGAGTTCCGGAACCTGATCCTGTACGAGAACCGGGGCGCTCAGGCGCCCACCTACTGGAACGAAGACGAGGCCCGCTCCACCGGGGCCGAGCTTTCCGCAGGGTGGCGCTTCGACGGTGGCGTCGCCCTCGGCGCCGAGTACACCCGGGTGAACGCCCGGGCCGTCACCGACGACCCGGACCGCCTCGTGAACGGCGAGGGACCCCGGCTCCTCCGGCGGCCGGCCCGGCACCTGGTGGCCCGACTCAGGGCCCCGCTTCCGGTGGGAATGGACGGGGCGTCGGCGGGGGTCATGGTGAACCAGGTAGGAAGCCGCCCGGACACCGACTTCTCGAGCTGGCCGGCCGCCCTCGTGACCCTTTCCTCCTACACGACGGTGGACCTGGACGTGCAGGTTCCCGTGCAGGCCTTCCTCCTGACCCTCAGGGTCGAGAACCTGGCGGACGCCGAGTACCAGTCGGTGGTGGGCTTCCCCGGGAAGGGGCGGATGGTCTTCGTGGGGGCTCGGTGGAATCCCTGAGCACCGGCGGCCCCCTGGGGGAACCTACTCCCGTGGGTAGACCTTGACGGTCTCGAAGCTCCGGAGGCGCACCTGTCCCGCAGGTGCGCCCCGGGGCTTCGAGACGTCGGAGGCACGACAGAGGTGCACCGAGATCTTTCCCCGGGCGCCCCGCGCCTTCGAATTCCAGGCGGCGAGCTCGGCCGCGCGTTCGATGACGTGGCGGGGGACCGCGCCCGTGGGGGGGCGGTCTTCCGGGTCCAGTCCGCCTTCGGGAAGGGCGGGCCGGATCACCACGTGGCTCCCGGAAAACCCGTGGGCGTGGAGCCAGAGGTCCCGGGGGCGCGCCACCTCGAGCGACAGGTGGTCGTTGTCGCGGGCGCTCTTTCCGACCAGGATCTCGAAGCCGTCGAGCTCGTGGATACGGTAGCCGGAGGCGGGGCGGGGTACTACCGGTCCTCCTCGCCCCCCGGGGTGATCCCGATGGCCGCGAGGCCGGCCCGGACGATCTGGGCGTCCTCGAACCCCCGCACGCCGCTCGCGGTCATGGCGCCCACCACCTCGCCGCCCCGGGTGATCAGGTAGCCCCCCTCGAAGGTCACGGCGCCCTCGATGGCCTCGATCCGGCCTTCCCGGAGGGCCTCGGCGTAGGCGCCGGTGCTCGGGAGTCCGGACTGGAGGACGGTGAGGACCTTGGCCGTGGCGATCTGGTGGAACCGCGACGAGATCGCGGCCATCCGGCGCACGTAGAGGGGCGTGCCCTCGGCGTCGGCCACGATGATCACGACGTTCCAGTCGTTCGCCCGGGCCTCGGCCTCTGCGGCGTCCATGGCGATCCGGGCTTCCTCGAAGGTGAGGGCCTGGGCGGACGCGTGGATCGGGGCGAAGGCGAGGGCGGCGGCCAGCGCCACGGCGGAAAGGGCAGAGCCGGCGAGGGTGCGGGGCCCGATGGCGTGAGGCTTCATGGGATGGGATCCGTGCGTGGAGGGGATTCCTCGGGGGGCGGGCGGCAAAGCTAGGCGGTGCGGACCCTCTCGGCTACCCCCCTTGCTTCCGTGTTCGCACGCCGCCGGGCGTGCGGGTGGGCCGGGGACCCCCGGAAAGATACTTCGTGGTTTCCGAGCCGGTCGAGCATAGATTGGGTCCGTCCGGCCCGGGCTCCGTTGGGGAGGATCTCGCACCCCCGGACGGCTGCGGAGGACGAAGGAGGGTCAACCCGGGATCGGGAGGCGGAATCATGCAATGCGGGCGTGCGTTCAGGGGCGGACGGCGTTGGGTGCCAGGTCCTTGTGGATCGAAGTGCCGGATGATCGCTCTTTCCGCCGGGCTGTGTGTTGCCCTGGTCGGTTGCGGCCCCCACGAGGACCACGAAAACCCGGGCGAGATCCTGCCCGAAGGGGTGACCGAAATGGAGCGCGCAATTCCGGGCCGCGGTTCCATGAATACCGCCCGGCTAGCGAGCGGGATCGAACTGGCCTACGTGGAGCACGGCGCGGGAGACCCCGTCGTTCTCGTGCACGGGAGCCTTGCCGACCTGACGTACTGGGAGCAGTCGCGGCAGTTCGAGCTCCTGGGCGAGGGCCACCGGGTCATCGCCTACAGCCGCCGGTACAACCATCCGAATCGGAATCCTCCGAGCGGATCCCACTCGCCCTTCGTCGAGGCCGAGGACCTGGAGGGCTTCCTGGACGCTGTCGGGCTCGAGGCGGTGCACCTCGTCGGGCACTCGTACGGAGCGTACACGGCGCTTGCATTTGCCCTCGAGCACCCGTCACGGGTGCGGACGCTGGTGCTGGCGGAACCACCCATCCTCACCTGGCTTCCGGAGATCCCGGGCGGGGAGGGGATCTTCGAAAGCTTCATGGAGGAGGTGTGGTACCCCATGGCCCAGGCATTCCGGGAGGGAGGGGACGAAGCAGGGCTGGATTTCACGGCGCGCTGGTACTTCGGGGTTCCGTTCGACGAGGTGGAGCCGAACTGGCAGGTCCTGTTCACGAACAACGTGACGGAGTGGCGGGAGCTCGCCCTTTCGTCGGAGACCTTCCCGATGATCGACCTGGTGAAGGTGGCGGGGCTCCCGGTCCCGACGCTCGTGCTGTCCGGGGGGAACAACGCCGGGGGCTTCAACGACCTCATTGACGGTCTCCTCCACGAGCGGATCCCGGGGGCGTTCCGCCGGATCATCCCCGGGGCGAGCCACGAGATGTTCCTGGACGACCCGGAGGCGAGCGCCCGAGCGATGACCGAGCATTTCGCCGTGGGAGGGGGGTAGGCACCCCGGCAGGCGGGGCGCTAACCTTCCGCCATGGATCTCTTCCCCGCCGACATCGTCCAGCTCGTGGACCTGGCCGGGGTGGCCGTCTTTGCCGTGAGCGGGGCGCTCGCCGCCCTCCGGGCCCGGATGGACCTCCTGGGCGTCCTCGTGATCGCTGCCGTCACCGCGGTGGGGGGCGGAACGACCCGCGACGTCCTCCTGGACCGGCACCCGGTCTTCTGGATCGACGACCCCACCTACCTGGCGGTGATCCTCGCGGCGGCCGTTGCCACCCTGGCGTGGACCCGCTTCCGCCGCCCGCCGAACAACGCCCTCGCCATTGCCGACGCCCTCGGGCTTGCCTTCTTCGTGATCGCCGGGGCCCAGCTCACCGCCCGCCTCGACCACGCCTGGGGGATCGTGATCCTCATGGGGACGATCACCGGGGTGGCCGGAGGGGCGATCCGGGACGTCCTGTCGGCCCAGGTGCCGATGATCCTCCGCAGGGGAGAGCTCTACGCCACCGCCGCCATCTCCGGCGCCGGATGCTACCTCCTCCTCCTCTCGTTCGGGGTCGAGGAGCGGGTGTCGGCGATCCTTGGCATGATCACGATCGTCGTGCTCCGGGTGGGTGCGATCCAGCGTGGCTGGCGGCTTCCCGTCTTCCCGATGCGGGAAGAGGGCTGACCCGCTCCCGGACTCCGCCCGGACGGGCTCATGCGGAGTCCAGTTTCTCCGCTGCCCGCCGGGCTCCGATCCGCCGATCCCGCTTTCCCCGGGCGATCTCGGTGGCCAGGGCGTCCAGGCGCGCTTCGAGGGGGATGTCGAGGGTCCGGAAGGGTGCGAGCCACCGGTCGAGGGCCTCCACGAACCCTGGTTCCACCCGGTAGACCCGCCGGGCCCCCAGGGCGCGAACGGACACGAGCCCGCCATCTCTGAGCACCCGGAGGTGCTGCGAGACGGCGGGCTGGCTGATCCCGAACTCGGCCCGGGCGACCCGGGTGAGTTCCCCCGCCGCCGCCTCACCGGAGGCGAGGAGCTCCAGGATCCGCCTCCGCACGGGGCTGCCGAGGGCGTCGAACGGATCCGTCACTGTGCATCCCGTTCGGCGGCTGTCTCTTCCGGAGCCTCGCCCGTGTATGCGGCAATGGTGCGCGCGGCGGCGGCCCGGGCCTCGTCCGGGTCCGTACCGGCGCGGACCGCTGCCTCGCCCCACGCGGCACCGCTCCTCCGGCTGAAGGCGAGCCCCTCGGGCGTGCCCGGCCATGACGCCGCCTCGGCGGGATCCACCGCATCCCCGGAGTGAAGGTGGGCGGCGAGCCCCAGGAGCCCCATCTCCCAGCCGATCCCCCCGGCTCCGGGCCCGAACTGGCGCCAGTAGGTATCGTCACCCCGCTCCTCGTGCTCCACTTCGAGGCGGGTGCCCCCGGAAGCGTTTCCGGCCAGCCGCACCGTGACCCAGGACACGGCGCCCCCGTACTCCCACGTCAGGGCGAGTTCGCGGGGGGGGTCGCACCGGATGATATCCCCGGAGGCGTTACCCTCGAGCGCGTAGCGTCCGCCCGGGCGCAGGTCTCCCGAAACGGGGAGGAACCAGCGGGGGATGCGCTCGGGGTTCGTGATCGCGTCCCAGCAGTCGTCCGGCGGCGTGTCGAAGTCGCGGCGGGCACGAACGCCCCGGACCGGTTCGCCGCCGTCCTCGCCGAAGTAGACTTCGCGCTCGACGGCATCGATGGCATCCATGGGATCGATGGGGAGGGACATGGCAGCTCCGGGTTCGAGGGTTATATAAGGAAAATCCTATATAATGGACGGGCCGGGTTCCTGCAAGGGTGCCGGCGGCGCGGCGCGGGGCCCCGGGCCCGGTGCCGAAGAAAAAACTGGCGCCCGGGGCTCCGGGGTACACATGTTCGTGCGCTTGTTCGCGTCCCTCGGGCGGCGGGTGCTGAGTGCGCGTGGTCGTGGTCGCCGCCCGGACGGTTCCGAAGCGAGCAGGCTCCACCCTGAATGCGGAGGTCCCCATGAAGCGGATCGTCCTTCTGGTTCCGCTGGCCCTGGTCGTGTTCCTTTCCGTCGGATGCAATGCCGCTCCCCCCCCGCCCGAGACCGGCTCGAGCACCCAGGCGGCGACCCCCGCCCCGGGGGAGCCCACCCTCGATGAACTGAGGCAGGCGCTCGACCGCTTCCGCGACGTGAACGTCGCGCTCGCGGAGGGCTACGTTCCGGACCCCGCGAACCACTGCGTGACCGCAGAGGAGGTGGGGCTCCCCGCCGAGGCCGGCGCCATGGGCGTGCACTACCTGCGCATGGATCTCCTCCAGATCACGGCGGTGGAGCCCCGGGTGGACGGTACCACCACCCACACGGACTTCCTCGCCCCGTCCGTGCTCCTTTACGAACCGCAGGCTGACGGGTCGATGGAACTCGTGGGGGTGGAGAACCTGGCCTTCGCCGCCGCGTGGGACGCCGCCGGCCACCGGGCCCCGCCGAGCTTCCACGGGGTCGCCTACGACTACATGGCCGACGACCCGACCACGGAGCTCGACGAGGCCCACGACTTCATGCCGCACTACGATCGCCACGTCTGGATCTTCCGGGAGAACCCGAACGGGGTGTTCGAGCAGTTCAACCCCGCCGTGACCTGCCGGCACCACCAGGGCGCGATGCACCACTGAGCGGAGCGCTTCCGGCCGCCGGCGGCCCGCGCGCGTCCGGCGCGTCCGGCGGTCGGAGATGACCGGGTCCGGTACGTGTGCCCCCGGACACTTAGGTATTGACCTAAGTGTCCGGGGGCGATATCGTCCGGAACCATGCTGATCCTTCCTCCCCGGGCCCGGCCGCGCCCCGCCCCCGATCCCGAAGCCATGGATGCCATGTTCCGGGCCCTCGCGAACCCGGTGCGCCGCGCCGTGGTCGAACGGCTCGCCCGGGGGACCGGCTCCACGAGCGAGCTCGCCGAGCCCTTCGGCATGGCGCTCCCCTCGTTCGTTCAGCACATGGGCGTCCTCACCGAGGCCGGGCTCGTCGAGAGCGAGAAGGAGGGGCGGACCCGGAGGTGGCGCCTCACCCCGGGGAGGCTCCAGGCGGTGGAAGGGTGGCTCGGGGCGCAGCGGCGCCTCTGGGAGCTCCGCCTGGACCAGCTCGACCACTATCTCATTGAGCGCGAAGACCAGGAGACGGACCGATGACCCCTCGCATGACCGGATCCCCATGACGCCGCGCTCGACCTCGTGCTCGAGCGGGTCGTGGAGGTCCCGGTGGCCCGCGTCTGGGAGGCCTGGACCACGCCCGAGCACCTGGTGAAGTGGTTCGCCCCGGCACCCTGGAGCGTGGCGTCGTGCGAGATCGACCTTCGCCCCGGCGGGCGCTTCCGGACGGTCATGCGCTCGCCGGAGGGAGAGGAGTTCCCGGGCGACGGGTGCATCCTCGAGGTAGAGCCCGAGCGGCGGCTCGTCTTCACCGACGCCCTCCTCCCCGGGTACCGCCCGGCGCCCGAGTCCTTCTTCACGGCGGTGATTACCATGGAACCCACGGGCCCAGGCGACGGATACACCCGCTACGTGGCCCGCGCCCTCCACGCCGACCCGGAGGCCCGGAAGCGACACGAGGACATGGGCTTCCACCACGGGTGGGGCGCGGCCCTCGATCAACTCGTGGAGCTCGTGCGCAGGTGGTGACGGCCGCCCTCGCCCGATCCGCACCTCCCGCCCGGGAGCGCGCCCGGCACCTTCTCCTGGCGGGGGCCCTGGCCGGCCCGCTCTACCTGGTGCTCGGGGCCGCGCAGGCGCTCCTCCGACCGGGCTTCGACCCCCGCATCCACGCGCTCAGCCTCCTTGCGAACGGCCCCATGGGGTGGGTGCAGACCCTGAACTTCCTCCTCGCAGGCGCGCTCGTGGCCGTGGGCGCCCTCGGGGTCCGGAGGGTTCTCGCGGGGCACCGGGGAGGCCGGGCGATCCCGATCCTCCTCGGGGCATACGCCGTGGGACTCGTGGGGGCCGGCCTCTTCCCGGCGGACCCGGGAGCCGGGTTCCCGCCCGGCGCTCCCGACCCCGCGGGAATGAGCCAGGCGGGGCTCCTCCACTTCGCCTTCGGGGCCGCAGGGTTCTACGCCCTCGCCGGGGCCATGGGCGTCTTCACGTGGCGGTACCTCGAGGACGGCCGCCGGGGGTGGGCGGCAGCCACCGCGCTCACGGGTGCGGCATTCCTCGCCGGCTTCCTCACGATGGCGTCGGGCTCGCCATCCCCGTCCACCATGCTCGCCTTCTACGGGGTGGTGGCGTGGAGCTGGGGGTGGCTCACCCTGGCGCTTCTGGACCTGGCCAGGCGGTCGACACCCCTCACCCCCGATGGAAGGGCAGCACGATGAAGGTCATGGAACTGGGACCGGCGGACGTGGGGCTCATGTACGGCCTCCTGGACCTCTACGGGCGGGCCTTCGAGGAGGAAGACGTCTACGGTGACGCCCCTCCCGATGCCGAGTACCTGGGCCGGCTCCTTGCGTCCGAGACCTTCATCACCCTGGTGGTCACGGCGGACGGGGTCGGGGAAACGTGGGAGGGGGATGCGAACGAGGCCGGGAAAGGGAAGGGGGCGGCCGAACGGGTTGTCGGGGGGCTTTCGGCCTACGTGCTGCCCAAGTTCGAGCAGCCCCGAAGCGAGATCTACATCTACGACCTGGCGGTGGACGAGGACTGGCGGCGCCGGGGAATCGCCACCGCCCTCATCGACCGGCTCCGGGAGATCGCCCATTCCCGGGGCGCCTGGGTGATCTACGTCCAGGCCGACCTGGGGGATGCACCCGCGGTCGCCCTCTACGACTCCCTCGGCACCCGCGAAGAGGTGCTCCACTTCGACATCGCGCCGCGACCCGGAAACGAGGACCGACCATGAACCCCGAAACCGCCCGGTACAATGCATCCCAGGCTCCCG
>JBJHCE010000125.1:0-8972 GCA_050485865.1 Gemmatimonadales bacterium
TGAATCCCCGCTCGAAGTCGGAGTGGATGACCCCTGCGGCCTCCGGCGCCAGCGCGCCCTGGCGCACGGTCCACGCCCGGGCCTCCTTCTCGCCGGCGGTGAAGAAGGTGATGAGCCCGAGCAGGTCATAGGTGGCCCGGATGAGGCGGTGAAGCCCCGGCTCGGCCAGCCCCAGGTCCGAGAGGAACTCCCGGCGCTCCTCCTCGTCCAGCTCGGCAAGCTCCGCCTCGATGGCCGAGCAGACCGACACGATCTCGGCCCCCGGTTCCTCCGCCTCCACCACCCCCCGGAGTGCCGCCACGTGCGCGTTCTCCCCCGACGGAAGGTCCGTTTCGGCCACGTTCGCCAGATACAGCACCGGCTTCGAGGTGAGGAGGTGGAAGGAGCGGAAGAGCGACACGTCCTCGGGCTCCACCGCGACCTCCCGGGCCGGACGCCCCTCGGCGAGCACGGCATGCACACGCTCGAGGAGCGCGGCCTCCTTCACCGCTTCCCGGTCCCCCCCCTTCGCCTTCTTCGCGACCCGGTCCCGGCGCTTCTCCACCGTGTCCAGGTCGGCGAGGGCGAGCTCCGTGTTCACGACCTCGCGGTCGCGGACCGGGTCCACCCCGCCGAGCACATGGGTCACGTCATCGTCCTCGAAGCACCGGAGGACGTGGACCACCGCGTCCACCTCCCGGATGTTCCCGAGGAACTTGTTGCCGAGCCCCTCTCCCTCGGAGGCCCCCTTCACGAGCCCCGCGATGTCCACGAACTGCACCACCGTCGGGAGCCGCGCCCGCGCACCCACGAGCTCGAAGATCCGGTCCAGCCGGGCGTCGGGGACCTCCACCGTCCCCACGTTCGGGTCCACGGTGCAGAAGGGGTAGTTCTCGGATGGGGCGCCCTGCGCGGTGAGGGCATTGAAGAGCGAGGACTTTCCCACGTTGGGGAGTCCCACGATGCCGGCCTTGAGCATGGAATCTCGTTCGGGAGTTCGAAGCCCCGCCGCGAAGCACGGGGCGCGTAGCCATGAAAAAAAGGCGTGCCGCCTGAGCGACCCGCCCGACCCTGAAAGCTAGAAGCGGCCGCCTCCGGGGTCAAAGGGGAGCCGCTCCGCCCCCGCCTTGCCCCGGGGTTGCGATCGAGGGTCGGAATCGAGAGCTTTTCCCGGTTCTTGACCCTCCCGGGCCCGAGCTTCCACGCGGGTCCCCCATACCCCCCGACGCCCGGCCCGGGCTGCGGGGTGAACGAGAAGGCACGGAGCCGATGGATTTCTCCTTCGCGGGGCAGTACCAGGACGAGCGCTTCCAGTGGATCCGCGACGGGATCCATGCCGTCATGGTCGAGCGGGGCCACCGGTTCGTGGACGATCCGGACACGGCCTCCCTCGTCGTGAACGTCTTTCCGAAGGGAGAGCCCCGGTCCTTCCGCCGCCGGGCCCAGGCGGTCTTCGTGGTCTCGGTCACCGAGATCGACGGGGGCGACCAGACGATCCGGGAGGCGATCCCCCGCGGCTACCCCCTCCTGGTCCGGTCGCTTTCGAACCTCCTCATCGGCCTCACCGGTCCGGAGGACCAAAACCCCGACGCCCACTTCATCACCCCGGAGCAGGGGCACTACAAGGTGAAGGGGACCCCGGACCGCGCCGACTTCTTCCGGCAGGTCTACGCGCGCATCGAGCCGCTGGCCACCTCCCGGCTCATCATCGACAATGTCTTCGATACCGATCTTCCCGAGGAGCTCTGGGAGGGGGACGCCGTCACCCGCTCGATCCGCCGCGCCGGGGAACGCCTCGACGCGATGAACCTCCTTCCCGCCCCCTTCCCCATCGAGGAGATCCTCTCGGAGCGCGAGCTCCGGCAGCTCAAGCGCCTCTACGGCATCGGCGGCCTATCGTACGGGAACATTTCGGCGCGCCTCGATGAAACCCGCTTCTGGATGAGCGCCTCGGGTGTCGACAAGTCGAAGCTCGTCGAGGTGGGGCGCGACATCCTCCTGGTGAAGGACTACAACGCCGACTCCGGATCGATGATCCTTTCCGTGCCCCCGCACGTCGAGCCTCGCCGGGTCTCGGTGGACGCCATCGAGCACTGGATGATCTACCGGGAGCACCCCGAAGTGGGCGCCATCCTCCACGTCCACGGGTGGATGGACGGGGTGCGCTCCACCGAGTTCAACTACCCCTGCGGCACGTACGAGCTGGGGAAGGCGGTGGCGGACATCGTGCGCGAGGAGCCCGAGCCGGGGCGCGCCGTCGTGGGGCTCAAGAACCATGGCCTCACGATCACCGGCGCCTCCCTGGAGGAGATCTTCGAGCGGATCGACGGAAGACTCCTCAAGTACGTGCCCATGTCCTGATCCCCTCACCGCGTTTCCCTTTCGGGGGATGCAACGCGGTCGGATGCACGAAGGGCCCGCCCCCCGGCATGGGGAGCGGGCCCTTTTCCGTGGCGGACCCGGGAGGGCGGCGGAGTCGTCCGCCACCCCCCGGGGCCGGCCGTCACCCGAAGAGGGTGCGCACCACCTCCATCACCTGCCCGAAGAGATCCGGCGCGTCGTCGGCGTGGATCCGGATGAAGTAGGGGGCGAGAACCAGCGACACGACGCTCATGAGCTTGATCAGGATGTTGAGCGAGGGGCCCGAAGTGTCCTTGAACGGGTCACCCACCGTGTCGCCGACCACGGCGGCCTTGTGGGCATCGGAGCCCTTTCCGCCGTGGGCGCCGCCCTCGATGAGCTTCTTCGCGTTGTCCCAGGCGCCGCCCGAGTTCGCCATGAAGAGGGCCATGAGCACACCGGTGACGGTGGCTCCGGCGAGGAGCCCGCCCAGCGCCTCGACGCCGAGGAAGGTCCCGACGAGGAAGGGGGCGAAGACCGCGGTGACCCCGGGAAGGATCATCTCCCGGAGTGCGGCCCGGGTCGAGATGTCGACGCAGCGCGCCGAGTCGGGCTTCGCGGTTCCCTCCATGAGCCCCGGAATCTCACGGAACTGGCGACGCACCTCGGCCACCATTCCGGCAGCGGCGCGCCCCACGGCGGTCATGGTCATGGCCGCCACGAGGAAGGGAAGCATCCCGCCCAGGAAGAGCCCGATCACCACGTTCGGGTTCACGAGGTTGATTCCCGTCTCCTGGAGCCCCACCGCGGTGGAGTAGGCGGAGAAGAGCGCGAGCGCCGTGAGCGCCGCCGAACCGATGGCGAAGCCCTTTCCGATGGCCGCCGTGGTGTTCCCGATGGCGTCGAGGGAGTCGGTGATCTTCCGGGTCTCGGGGCCCAGGTGCGCCATTTCCGAGATCCCGCCTGCGTTGTCCGCCACGGGGCCGTAGGCGTCCACCGACATGGTCACGCCCACGGTGGCGAGCATCCCTACGGCGGCGATTCCGATCCCGTAGAGCCCGGCGCTCAGGAAGCCGACTCCAATGGCCCCGCAGATGAGGAGAATCGGGACGACCGTGGACTCCATCCCGACGGCGAGGCCGGTGATGATGTTCGTGGCCGAGCCGGTCTCCGAGGCCTGGGCGATCTTCCGGATCGGTCCCGCGGCGGTGTAGTACTCGGTGGCGAGCCCGATCAGGATCCCCACGAGCGTTCCCGCCACGATGGCCCAGAAGGGACCCATGGGCGAGTACTCCCTCCCCGTCAGGGGGTCCACGATCTGGAAGCCGAGCTGCTGCACCACGATGAACATGGTGGCGAGGAAGAGACCCGCCGCGATGAAGGTCACGTTCCGGAGCGCCCCTGCGGGGTCGGTCCGCTCCAGGACCTTCATCATCCCGATCCCCACGAAGGAGGCTGCAAGCCCGACCATGATCGCGATCATCGGGAGGGCCACGGCCTCCACCTGGCTCGCCGCCATGGAGCCGGCCGTGGCCCCGATGGCGATGGTGGCCACCACCGAGCCCACGTACGACTCGAAGATGTCTGCGCCCATCCCGGCCACGTCACCCACGTTGTCGCCGACGTTGTCGGCGATGGTGGCGGGGTTCCGGGGGTCGTCCTCCGGGATCCCGGCCTCCACCTTCCCCACCAGGTCCGCACCCACGTCGGCGGCCTTCGTGAAGATCCCCCCGCCCACGCGGGCGAAGAGGGCGATGGAGGAGGCGCCCATGGCGAAGCCGGAGATCACCTCGGCAAACGACGGGAGGTCGGAGCCGGGTGCCGCCGCCATGAACCAGTAGAAGAGGCCGAGACCGGCGAGCCCCAGGGCCGCCACGGCGAGCCCCATCACCGCGCCGCCCATGAAGGCGATCCGGAGTGCCTTCCCCTGGCCGTGCTGGTTCGCGGCCGCGGAGGTCCGCACGTTCGCGCGGGTGGCGGCCTTCATCCCGATGAACCCGGCGAGGGCGGAGCACGCGGCACCGGCCACGTACGCCCCGGCGGTCGTCCACCCGATGGCCACCCCGAGGAGCACGGCGACGATGCCGACGAAGATCGCCAGCACGCTGTTTTCCCGGCGCAGGAAGGCCATGGCGCCACTGTGGATCTGTTCCTCCAGGTCCCGCATCACGTCGGTCCCCGACGGCTGCTTCTTGACGTAGAGGTAGATGGCCAGCGCCACGGCCAGTCCCACCGCGCCCAGCGGCGCGGCTCCGGAACTCAAGGCTACGAAGTCCATGCGTCGATTCTTCCCCTCTTGAAGGGTCGAGTGTCTGGCCGAGCCCGGGAGGCGCGACCGCTCACCGGTTGTACCGGTCCATCACGGGCCGGATGCCCTCGTGCATCCAGAGGAGGGCCCCCTCCACGAGCTCGGGGAGGAGTTCCAGCACCCGCTGCTCATCGTCCGGCTCCATGGGCGAGAGGACCCATCGGGCAAGGTCCGCCCCCTCCGGGGGGACCCCCACGCCAATGCGGAGCCGGGCGTAGTCCGTGGTCTCGAGGGCAGCCTCCACGGACCGGAGTCCATTGTGTCCCCCCGCGCTCCCGCCGGGGCGAAACCGGACGCCACCCACCCCCCTCGTGGCATCGTCCACCACCACGAGGAGATCCTCCGACACGTCGAAGCCCTCCCGTCCCCGAAGGGGCCGGAGGGCCGCGCCGCTCAGGTTCATGTACGTGATCGGCTTCACAAGCACAAGGCTCACCCCGTCCACGACACCGTCGGACACGAGCGCGGGCCCCTCCTGGCGGAAGGGCCCGATCCCGAGGTCGTGGGCCATGCGGTCCACGAACCACCATCCCACGTTGTGGCGCGATGCGTCGTACTCGGGCCCCGGGTTTCCGAGTCCCGCCACGACCTTGACCGGGTGCACCGTCCAGGGCGGGGCTGAAGTTCCTCGCCGACGGCAGCGGGGCCGTCAGCCTTCCCCGGCTTCGGCCGCGGGCTCCTCGCCCTCGGCCTCGGATTCCTCCCCGACGAGCGCCGGGGCCTCGCCCTCCTCCTGGACCTCGGCTTCCTCGGCCACACGCGGAGCGTGGACGGCGCAGAGGGTGATGTTCTGGTCCAGCATGATCGTGACCCCTTCCGGCACTTCAAGGGCGTCGAGCTGGAGGGAGTCTCCGATCTCGAGTTCCGTCACGTCGATGGAGAGCTTTTCCGGAATCGCCGAGGGGATGCACCGGACCGGCAGGTCGTGGACCAGGTGATCCAGGACGCCACCCTCCTCGCGAACACCCTTCGGGGTCCCCACGAGGACGAGCGGAACGCTCAGCTCCACCTCCACGCCCTTCTCGATCCGGAGAAAGTCCACGTGGAGGATTTCCGGCCGGTAGGGGTGCGCCTGCACCTCGCGCACCAGCGTGGGAACCGTGGCCCCGTCCACCTCCAGGTTCACGATGGTGTTCTCCACCGAGATCGACTGGAAGAGGAGCGTCGTGTCGTGCGCATCCAGGGAGAGGGACTCGGCGTCCTTCCCGGCCCCGTAGAGGACGGCGGGAAGCCTTCCGCCCTGCCGGAGCTTCCGGGCCACGCCCTTGCCGGTCTCGGTGCGGATCTCCGCCTTCAGCTTCGCTTCGTTACCCATGTTCCGTTCATCCTTCGCGCGGCCGCATGCGCGGTCCGCTTCCCTCGCCGGGTCCGACCGACGGGGCTTGAGGTTCAGTCTTCGCCTGGTTCTTCCCGGATCTCGAAGAGCTGGCTCACCGAGTCGTTCGAGTGGATGTACTCGATGGCCCGGGCCAGGAGCTCGGCCACCGAGAGCACGGTGAGCCGGTCGAACTTCCGGTCTTCGGGAATGTTGATGGTGTTCGTCACCACCAGTTCCTCGAGGGGCGCCCCGGAGAGCCGCTCCCTCGCCGCCCCCGAGAGGAGGGCATGGGTCGCGCAGGCGTAGACCGCCTTCGCCCCCCGGTCCTTCAGTGCCACCACGGCGGAAGCCATGGTTCCCGCCGTGTCGATCATGTCGTCGGCGATGATGCAGTTCCGGTCCCTCACGTCACCCACGACGGTGAGCACCTCGGCCTGGTTGTGGGCCGGGCGCCGCTTGTCGATGATCGCGAAGGAGGCGCCGAGCCGCTTGGCGAAGCCCCGGGCCATCTTCGCCGAACCCACGTCGGGGGCGACCACCGTGAGGTCCTCGAGTCCCTTGTCCAGGAAGTATTTCGTGAGCACCGGGGCCGCATACAGGTGGTCCACGGGGATGTCGAAGAACCCCTGGATCTGGTGCTGGTGAAAGTCGATCCCCAGGACCCGGTCGGCTCCCGCCGTGACCACGAGGTTCGCGGCGAGCTTGGCTCCGATGGCCACCCGGGGCTGGTCCTTCCGGTCCTGCCGGCCGTAGCCGAAGTACGGGATCACCGCGGTGATCCGGGCCGCCGACGCCCGCTTCGCCGCATCGATGAGGAGGAGAAGCTCCATCATCGTGTCGGCCGGCGCCACGGTGGGCTGGATGATGTAGACGTCCCGCCCCCGGGCGTTCCGGTCGATGCGAACGAAGATCTCGCCGTCGGCGAAGTTCTTGATGGTTGCCGCGTCGCAGCGCACCCCGAGAAGGTCCGCCACTTCCTGAGCCAGAGGCTCGTTCGCCCGTCCCGAAAGGAGGAGGAGGGGCCCCTGCCCGTAGGTGTCGGCCATCAATGGTCCGCCGCGTGAGTCCATGAGGTTGTTACAGCCTCGAAAGGTAGACCGGGCCGAAGGGAGCGTCAACGGACCACCACCCCGGTCTCGGCCACCACCGCCTCGCCGGCCGGGCTCGGCAGGGTGAGGCGGATCGTCCATGGACCGCGATCGAGGGAACGGAGTTCGAGCACCACCCGCCGGAAGATCGGACCGCTCGCCCCTTCCGGCGCCACCCCCTCCTCCCAGCGCACTTCCACCGGATCGATGGGAGAAACGAGGCGGAGTGCCTCGCCCGCCCGCCGGAGCCACCCCCGCTCCTCCCGGACCACGGTGAGGACGAAGGGGAGACGGGCGTCCGGTCCCGGATCTCCGTAGACCTCCCACGCGACCTCGACGCGGCCGGCGGAAAGGGTATCCCCGGGAATCGCGCGGTGGAGGTGGTACTCCAGGCGGTCCTCCCGGGGGGGGGTGTCGGGCTCCCCCCCGGAGGGAGGGGCCGCGGGTTCGAGGAGGAGGAGGTCCGAGAGCACCACGACCCCGGGACCGGGAGCCGCCCCCTCCCACCGGATCCCCTCGCGGTGCCTCCAGGCCCGCCCCCCCTCGCGGTCGAGCATCTCCACCGAGAGCTGGGCACCGTCGAGGGGTGCCGCCGCGGTCCCGACCCCGCGAAGGGCACCCTCTACCGGGTATCCGTGCGGGACCCAGCGTTCCGCCCCCCCGGGGAGGGAGTTCCCGACCGGAGGCGCGAGGACGAAGACCCCCCCCTCGGCCACCTCCAGGGCCGGCACCGAGTCCCAGGCCGGAGGATCGGGCACGCGCCACGCCGCGACCACGAAGAGGGAGTCCCCGCGCAGGAACCGGGTTGCCCGGAGCTCGAGTCCGCGGATCCGGGGGACCCCCGCGGGCGCGTGCCTGGACCGGGCCCGGAAGATGGCGGCGGGGAACGCCGCGGGGGCCGCGCCCCCGGGATCCAGGAGCCCCTCCAGCGTGGGGAAGACCCCCTTCGCATCCCAGGAATAGCGCCCCACCACGGGGGCGGGACCCAGGTTCAACTGGGGCTCGCGGCCACGCTCGTACCCGGACTCCGGGCCGAAGCGGACCAGGATCTCGGTCATGTCCGTTCCCCAGGAGATTCCGTGGGGATTCCGCGCCTCGGCGTGGACCCGGGCCTGGGCGTGCCGGGCCATGTGCTCGGTGAAGAGCACGTTCCCACCCAGGATGAAGAGCGGGTTCCCGAGGACCCAGGCCCGCTCCTGGAGTGCGGTGCGCTCCTCGGGGGAGCGCCGGGAGAGCTCCCGGCGCACCTCGTTCTCCAGGAGGGGATCGAGGTCCAGGAACCGTCGCCGCTCCTCGGGTCCCACCGCCTCCAGCACCCGGTGGAAGACCCGTTCCGCCTCGGCGAACCGCCCGGCACCGTTGAGCGCATAGCCGAGGAGGAGGTCACACCACCCGGGACGGGTGCTTCGGCAACCCTCCGCCGCGGCCAGCGCCTCCTCCCACCGCCCGTCCTCGCCGCGGTACCGGGTGAGTTGGCCCACCACCCAGGGATCCCCGGGGAGGCGCTCCGCCACCGACACCAGGGTGGAGTCGAGGGTGACCCGTGCGGCGCGCACCTGGGGATGCTCCTCGGGGGGGCGGTACGGGGGTCGCTCGTCCTCGCTCCGCTCCCCCAGGAAGCGGAGGCAGAAGCGCCCCACCCGTTCGTCGCACGAGCCCCCGCTCATGCTCCATCCCCAGGGGGCATGGTAGACGCGCACGCGCTCGAAGTTCACCTGGGCGGACCGGGCCTGGCGGACGAGGGCCACCGAGTCCGGGTCTGCCGGAGCGAGCGGATCCGCGGACGCGGGGCTCGGAGGCGGTGCAGTGGCGAAGGCCACCAGAAGGAGCGACCACACGGCGGTATCGGAGGTCGGGGGAGGGTCCCACGCGTCGGGGGACCGAGGTCGGACATTGGCCCGGGTGGATTCGAACCACCACCGCCGGTTCCAAAGACCGG
>JBJHCE010000126.1:0-8906 GCA_050485865.1 Gemmatimonadales bacterium
GGAGGCGCCGGCGGCGAGCGCCTTCACCAGGTCACCGGAGTAGCGGATCCCTCCGTCGGCGATCACCGGGACCGCCCCGGCGACCCCGTCCACGGCGTCCATGATCGCGGTGAGCTGGGGCACGCCGACCCCGGTCACGACCCGGGTCGTGCAGATGGAGCCGGGTCCGACCCCCACCTTCACCCCGTCCACCCCGCGCTCCACGAGGGCCCGGGCTCCCTCGGCGGTGGCGATGTTCCCCGCCACGAGCTGGACGTCCGGGAGGGCCTCGCGGATCCGCGACACCGCCTGGAGCACCCCCTCCGAGTGCCCGTGCGCCGTATCCACCACGAGGAGGTCGGCGCCGGCAGCAGCCAGGAGCCGCGCCCGCTCGAGCTCGGCGTTCGCCGCACCCACCGCCGCCCCGACCCTGAGGCGCCCCCGCTCGTCCTTGCACGAGTTCGGGAACTGCCGCCGCTTCACGATGTCCTTCACCGTGATGAGGCCCGCAAGCCGCCCCGCCCCGTCCACCACGGGGAGCTTCTCGATCCGGTGCCGGTGTAGGATCTGTTCCGCCTCGTCCAGGGTCGTCCCCTGGGGGGCGGTGACGAGTCCCTCCGAGGTCATGGCGTCTCCGACGGTGCGGTCGCCGTCCCGCTCGAACTGGAGGTCCCGGTTCGTGATGATCCCGAGGAGACGCCCCTCCTCGTCCACCACGGGCACTCCGGAAATCGAGAAGCGCTCCATCACGTCGCGGGCGTCCGCCAGGGTGGCCCCGCGCCTCAGGGTGATGGGGTTCAGGATCATCCCGGACTCGGAGCGCTTGACCCGGTCCACCTCCTGGGCCTGACGCTCGGGCGAGAGGTTCTTGTGAATGATCCCGAGGCCGCCCTCGCGGGCCAGGGCAATGGCCATCCTCGACTCGGTGACCGTGTCCATGGCCGCCGAGAGGAGGGGGATCGACAGCTCGATGGTGCGCGTGACCCGCGTACGCACGTCGGTGTCGCGGGGGTGGACGGTGGAGTGACCGGGAAGGAGCAGGACATCGTCGAAGGTCAGCGCCTCGCCAACGATCGTCGCGCCCCGGCGGGGGGCATCCGCCATGGAGCCTCCGGGGAGGTGGATGTGGGGTCCTGGAACTGAAAAAGACCCGCCGGGAGAGAGCCGCCGGGGGGGCCGGCAGCGTGCTCGCTCAGCGGGTCTTGAACCGTTCCCGCCCGTGGGGCGGTCGGACCTTCGTTCGGGACATGGGCAAGTGTACCCGGACCCCCGGAACGGGTCAACCCTCCGGCGGACGCCCTCCCCCGTCGTCGCCGGAAGGTCCGGAGGACGGCCCGGGTGACGGGGGCGCACCGCCGCCGGCGGGAGGCGTCGACGGCCCCCGGGGGGATGCCGGTGCCTCCCCCCCGGAGGGCGGGGTCTGGAGGTCCTCCAGGAGCTGCTTTCCCCGGGCCGACACCGACGAGAGGACCCGGTCCGCCGTCGAGATGAGCTGGAAGGCCTCGCGCACGTTCGCGGGGTTCACGTTCCCCTTCCGGAGTCCGTCCTCCAGGCGCTCCGCCAGCTTCTGGAGCGGGGTCGTCTCCTCGGGGACGCCGCGGTTGTAGCGCGACTCGAGGAACTCGATGTAGTCGAGCACCTGGTAGAGCTGCGCCTCCGGAAGCGCCTCGAGGCGCCTCATGATCCGCCGCCGCATCGCGTCGTGCATGGAATCCCTCCTCCACTTCGGTGTAGATTCGTGTAGGATTGGGTCGGTCCCGCGCGTGCGGCCCCCGTCCCCTCATGTTCCCAACGACTCCCTGACATGCCCTTCTACCCGCTCCGATCCGTTGCCGTCTCGCCCCGGGCCCGGGAGCGGAACGCCGCGTGGCTCGCCGCCCTCGAGGAGGAGCTCGACCGCCCCGACTGCGACCGGAACGAGCTCGCCCGGCAGGTCCTCACCGACCTCCATTTTCCGGAACTCGCGGGGCGGGACCCGGACTCCCTCCCCGCCGGTGCCCGCGTGGCCCTCGACCAGATGGACCCCCGGAACGTGACCCTCGAGCCCGAATACTACCACGAGATCGACGTGGAGCGGTATGCCCGGGTGAAGCCCCTCCTCTGGCTCTGGGAGATGTTCGACCGGAGCCCGGCGGGAGAGAACGTGGAGCTCGGGGTGGCGTTCCGCCGCATCCTGGCCCGGCGGATCTTCCGGAAGTGCGGCCGGAACTTCAAGGCCTTCCCCTTCGTCCGCTTCTCGTACGGGTACAACATGGAGGTGGGCGACGACGTGGTCGTTCACCGTCACGTCCTCCTGGACGACCGCGGGGGGATCCGCCTGGGGGACCGGGTCTCGGTCTCCGATTTCGCGAACGTCTACTCCCACTCCCACGACATCGTGGACCCCCGGGAGGTCACGACCCCCATGACCATTCTGGGCGACGGGGTGCGCATCACCTACCACGCCACCGTGCTCGCGGGCGTCCACGTGGCCGAAGATTCCATGGTGGGCGCCCTGGCGGTGGCGAGCCGCGACACCGAACCCTCGACCGTGAACGTGGGAATCCCGGCGAAGCCGGTCCGGAAGAAGCCCGAGCCCGGCCCCGAGGGTGGTGGTCCCCCCGACCCCCTCTCGGAGCGCTGAGCGCCTCCTGCGCGCGCTACTCGCCCGATTCCTCGTAGCGGGCCTTGAGACGCGCCACCACCTCCGGGTCGGCCAGCGTCGTCGTGTCACCGAGCGCCTTCCCCTCTGCAATGTCCCGGAGGAGGCGCCGCATGATCTTTCCCGAGCGGGTCTTCGGGAGGTCGGCGGTGAAGAGCACGTCTTCGGGGCGTGCGATGGCCCCGATCTTCCCCGCCACGTGGGCCTTGAGCTCCGCCGCGAGCTCCGCCCCCGGCTCGGTTCCGTCCTTCACGGTGACGAAGGCCGCGATCGCCTGCCCCTTGAGATCGTGGGCCTTCCCCACCACCGCGGCTTCCGCCACCGCCGGGTGATCCACGAGGGCGCTCTCCACCTCCATCGTCCCGATCCGGTGCCCGGCCACGTTCAGCACGTCGTCCACCCGGCCCAGGATCCAGAGGTACCCGTCGTCGCCCTGCTTCGCCCCGTCTCCGGGAAAGTAGATCCCGTCCCACTTCGACCAGTACGTTTCCCGGAACCGCGCGTCATCGCCCCAGATCGTCCGGAGCATCGAGGGCCAGGGGCGGGTGATGGCCAGGTACCCGGCGTTCACCTCCTCGCCCCCGTCGTTCAGGAGCGCGGCCCGGATCCCCGGAAAGGGGCGGGTGGCACTCCCGGGGCGGGTGGCCGTGATCCCCGGCAGCGGGGTGATCATGATCGCCCCCGTCTCCGTCTGCCACCACGTGTCCACCACCGGGCACCGCTCCCCCCCGATGTGCCGGTGGTACCAGATCCACGCCTCGGGATTGATGGGTTCCCCCACCGAGCCCAGGAGCCGGAGCGCCGAGAGGTCGTGCTTCTCCGGCCATTCCTCGCCCCACTTCATGAAGGCCCGGATCGCCGTGGGGGCGGTATAGAAGACGGTCACCCCCCATTTCTCGCAGAGCTCCCAGAACCGGCCACGGTCCGGGAAGTCGGGCGCTCCCTCGTACATGAGGATCGTGGCACCGTTCGCCAGCGGGCCGTAGACGATGTACGAGTGGCCGGTGACCCAGCCCACGTCCGCGGTGCACCAGTACACGTCTGCATCCTTCAGGTCAAAGACCCACTTCGTCGTGGCGTGAACCTGCGTCAGGTACCCGCCCGTGGAGTGGACCACCCCCTTCGGTTTACCCGTGGTGCCCGAAGTGTAGAGGATGTAGAGGACGTCCTCCGCGTCCATGGGCTCGGCGGGGCAGTGGGGCGACGCCTCCTTCACCAGGTCGTGGTACCAGTGGTCGCGCCCCGGGGTCATGGTGGATCCGGTGGTGCGGCTCACGTTCCACCCCCGGGCCACCACCACCACGTGCTCCACCGTGGCGGTGCGCTCGAGCGCCTCGTCCGCGTTCCGCTTGAGGGGCACCACGTTTCCCCGCCGGTACCCGCCGTCGGCGGTGATGAGCACCTTCGCGCCGGCATCGTTGATCCGGTCCGCCAGCGACTCCGGGCTGAACCCACCGAAGACCACCGAGTGGATCGCCCCGATCCGGGCACAGGCCAGCATGGCGATCGCCGCCTCGGGAATCATGGGCAGGTAGATCGCCACCCGGTCCCCCTTCTCCACCCCGAGCCCCTTCAGCGCACTCGCGAACTTCGAGACCTCGCGGTGGAGCTCCCGGTAGGTGAGGGTGCGGGTGTCACCGGGCTCCCCCTCCCAGATGAGCGCCGCCTGGTTTCCCCTGGCCCCCTCCAGGTGCCGGTCCAGGCAGTTGTGGGCCACGTTCAGCTTCCCCCCGACGAACCACCTGGCGTGGGGCGGGGTCCACTCGAGCACCTTCGTCCAGGGCTCGAACCAGTCCAGCTCGGAGGCCCACCGGGCCCACCACCCCTCCGGGTCGGCCTCGGCGGCGTCGTACACCTTCGGGTCCGACACGTGGGCGGCGGCGGCAAAGCCGGGGGGCGGCGGGAAGCTCCGGTCCTCGCGGAGGAGGTCGTCGAGGGCGGTGGAGGAGGGGGTGTCCGGGCTCATCGCGGTCTCCCTGGCGCGGGAAATGGATCCGTGGGGGGGTGAAGCGTACGGCCCCCGGTCGGGTCGGTCAATCCGGCATCTCCGGGGTGTGTTTCTCCTCGGGGGATGGGAGGGGTCAGTCCACCACCGGGGGGAGGAATTCGGCCACCTCGGGGCACTCGAGGAGCCGCTCGCAGGCGGTGACGCCCGACGCCGCGAAGGCTTCAACCGACCGCGCCCCCCCCTCGATGGCCTGGTCCGGCAGGTGGAGGCGGATCCTGAGCTGGACGCGGGCCCGCCCCGGGGAGGTGTCGGGCCCGGGAAGGGAGAGGCGGAGGGACAGCGGGGTGCGGACCCCGGCGGGGAGCGCCTCCCGGGCGGCGGTGGCCACCCGGTCCAGGATCGAGGAGGCTTTCCCGAGGTCGCCGTAGGGAGGGCCCTCGATGACGAGGCTCAGGTTCCCATCGAGGCCGTCGGAGCTCTCGTCGAGGAAGGCCTCCACCGAGACCGCCTCCGGGAGGTCATCGCGGTGGAAGAAGAGGTACGCGCTCCGGGTGGAGGCGCCGGCCCACCGCCCCTCGAAGGCGTGGCTCGTGGTCTTCTGGAGCCCCGAAAGCTCCCACCCCGTGGCCTCCACCCCCGCCCGGACCGCGTCCAGGAGGGGCTCGAGGGTCAGGATGGGGAGGCGGGCAGGGTCATGCATGGCGCTCCGGGTCGCGTTGACACGTCAAAACGGTCCTCCTTACCTTTTTTGAAGGGGATTCCGGCCCGGGGGCCGGTTTCCGCCGCGAGCTTCTTTCCCCCGTGGCGTCCGGGAGTTCCATGCCGAGCAGCACCCGTTCTCCGGAGGAGATCCTGCGCGATGCGCTGGATGCGAACGGCCAGCGCTTCACCGAGCAGCGGGCCGCGGTCTTCCGGTACCTGGTGTCCACCGACACCCACCCCACCGCCGACGAGGTCTTCGTCGCGGTACGGGCGCAGGTCCCGGTGATCTCGCTCGCCACCGTGTACAAGAGCCTCGAGACCCTCGTGGGGTGCGGCCTCGCCACGAAGCTCACCTACGGCGACGGCTCGGCCCGCTACGACGGCCGGACCGACCCGCACCACCACGCCCGCTGCCTCCGCTGCTCCAGCATCGTGGACGTCCAGGGCCGGCTCCCCTCCGAGGAACTCCGGGAACTGAACCCCGAGGCCGACGGATTCCAGGTCACCGGGTACCGCCTCGAGTTCACCGGGTACTGCGAGGAATGCCGGGAGGCGACAGCGGGAGCCCGGGTCTCCTGACCCCCCTTCCCCCTCCCCGGGGGTATCGTGGGCGTTGGGCCGGAGGCGACGAGGCCCGCAGGCTGGCGGCACGCGTGGCCGGTCCCTTCCGCGCGGATGCGGCGGCGTACGCCGTGCCGGTGGACGCGGAAGACCTCTCCCTCCTCGTGACCCACGCCCGGGCGCTGGGTCTCCCCCTGGTGCCCCGGGGTTCCGGAACCGCGATGCCGGGGGGCAACCTGGGGCCCGGGATCGTGGTCTCCCTCGCCGAGGGGTTCGCCGAGCTCGGCGAGCCGGATGAGGGCGGAGCGGTCCGGGTGGGGGCCGGTGTCGTGGCGGAGCGGCTCGAGGCCCGGGCGGCGGCCCGGGGACTCACCCTTCCTGCCCTTCCCTCCTCCGCCGCCTGGGCCACCCTGGGCGGGATGACCGCGTCGAACGCCGCAGGGGCCCGGAGCTTCGCCCACGGAGCCATGGACCGCTTCGTCGAACGCGTGGAGGGGATCGGCGCCGACGGATCGCCCCTCGCCCTGGGCCCCGGGGGTGTGGAGGGCACGCTTCCGGGGGGTCTCCTCCCCGGACCGGCCCTCCCGGGCGGGGGGCCTGCCCTCGACCGGCTCCGGAAGAACAGTTCCGGCTACGGGATCGACCGGTGGCTCCGGACGGGGAACCCGGCCCAGCTCGCCGTGGGAAGCGAGGGGACCCTGCTCCTGGTGACGGAAATCGAGCTCCGCCTCGCCCGCCTCGCCCCGTCCCGGGGGCTCCTCCTTGCCGCCGTGCCCGATGCGTCGGCGGCCCGGGCGCTGGCCCTCGCCGCCCGGGAGCTCGGTGCCTCGGCCTGCGAGTTCCTGGGGCGCCGCCTCGTGGACATGGCGCGGCTCGGAGAGGACCCGGAGCTGGGCGCCCTGGCCAGGGGCGCCTGCGCCCTCTTCCTCCTCGAGTTCGAGGCGGACTCGCCCGCGGAGCGGGACGCCAGGATCGAGGCGGCGCGCCGGCGGGTGGCGGAAGTGGGCACGGTGGGACCCTCGGCCACCGAGCCCGCCGCCATGGCCCGCCTCTGGGGGCTCCGGAAGCGGGCGAGCCCCCTCATTGCCGCCGAGGCCGGTCGCGGGCGGATCTCGACCCAGTTCATCGAGGACTCGGTGGTCCCGGTGGAGTCCCTGGACCGCTACCTGGCGGAGCTCGAGCGCATCCTCGGAGAAGAAGGGATCGACGCCGTCGTCTTCGGCCATGCCGGCGACGGAAACCTCCACGTGAATCCCCTGGTCGATCTCGCGGACCCGGAGTGGCGGGCCCGGGCACGCCGGGTTCTGGAAGGGGTGGTGACCCTCGTGGCCGGACTCGGGGGGACGCTGGCGGGAGAGCACGGCGACGGACACCTGCGGGCCCCTTTCGTCCCCCGGATCTGGGGCGACGACTGGACCGATGCGTTCCGGCGCCTCAAGGGATCCTTCGATCCCGGGGGGGTCCTGAACCCCGGCGTGATCCTCCCGCTTCCCGGCCAGGACCCCCTCGACCGCTTTCAGCCCCGGCCCCGGGACTGGCCGCTCCCGGAGTCCGGGCACGCCGACGGATGAGGGCTCCGGCTGGCGCGACGGCGGATCGTTCCCCACCTTTTTCCGGAGCCTCCACTTCCAACAGCCCCGCGCGTCACGATCCCATGATTCCGAAGCGCCCGGACCGAAAGCGCCCAGACCGACGCCCGCTCGGGGTCGCCCTCGCCCTCGCGGCGTTCGCGATCCTCGTGCCGGTGCGCCCGGGCGACGGGATGCTCGGGGCCACGGACCGGGTGGACCACGCGGGGCCCGGGGAGCCGCCCGTCGAGGCCGCGTTCGCCGCATCGGAGCGCGCCCCCACCGCGGCGCCGGACGCGGCCGACGCCTCCGACCTCCTGGTCACCGCCTTCCGGAACCAGCTGGGCCGGATGCTCGGTACCGGGAGCCGCACCGAACGCTGGGGGCTCCTCGTCGTCTCCCTGGACCGGGGCGACACGGTCTTCGCCGTGAACGCCCACGAGGCCATGGCGCCGGCGTCGAACATGAAGCTCTTCACCTCGGCGGCGGCCCTTCACCTCCTGGGCCCCGAGGCGCGGCTCCCGACCTACCTCCTCGCCGACGGGCCGGTGGTGAACGGTGTGCTCGAGGGGAACCTGGTTCTCTACGGAACCGGGGACCCGACCCTGGGAAGCCTCTCGCCCGAGCGTCCGTCCGAGGCCTACGCCACCTTCCTCGGGGCACTCCGGGACGCCGGGATCCGCGAGGTCCGGGGGGCCGTCCTGGGCGACGGGAGCCACTTCACCGGAGATCCCCGGCGCCCCTCCTGGAACCCGAACGACCTGGACAACTGGTTCGCGGCCCCGGCCTCCGCCCTCACCTTCAACGAGAACATGGTCACCCTCCGGGTGGCGCCCGAGCGGGCCCCCGGGCTTCCCACCACGGTCCGGACGATCCCCGAGGCCGCGGGGGTCCCGATCCGGAACGAGAGCCGGGTAACCACCGGGGGAGGATCGAGCCTGGCCATGGTCCGGAACCACCCGGACGGGGTCATCCGGGTCGTGGGTTCGATGCGCCCCCGGCAGGTCGAGGCCTGGCGGTCCATGACGGTGGCGGATCCGCCCTCCTACGCCGCCTCGGTCCTCAGGGCTACGCTGGAAGCCCACGGGATCCGGGTCCACGGGGGCCACGGGAACGCCCTTTCGGGGGGGCGGGACTCACGCGTCTCGGGGCGGCTTCTCGTGGCCCCCGCCTTCGGGGAGCGCGGAGAACTCCGGACCCTTGCGGTGCACCACTCGGACCCGGTGGCCGAGCTCATTCACCCGGTGAACAAGCGAAGCCACAACCTCTTCGCCGAGAACCTCCTCCTGGCCATGGGGCGCGTCTCCGGCGCGGAACCGAGCTTCGAAGGCGGGGGCGCGACGCTGGAGCGATTCCTCGTGGACCGGGTCGGGGTGGACGGAAGCGCCCTCCACGTGGAGGACGGCTCCGGGCTCTCCCGCCTGAACCGGACCTCGGCGGCGGGGATCATCCGCCTCCTCGAATGGATGGAGTCCTCGCCGCACCAGGCCGCCTTCCTCGCCTCCCT
>JBJHCE010000127.1:0-8817 GCA_050485865.1 Gemmatimonadales bacterium
TCGAGGAGGACCCGATCCTGGCCGGGGCCCTGGCCGCGCGGATCGCGGACCTCCCGGCTTCGGAGGAGCGTCCCCTGGACGGGGCCCGGGGGTGGTGCGTGGCGCGGGTCCGGGAGTGCCTTCCGCTGATCACGCCGATCCTCGCCCCTTCCGACGACGACCTGGCGGCCCTCCTCGTGGGGAGCTTCGTCGAGACGCTCCGGGAGGCCTTCCTTTCGGGAGACGGCCGCACCTCCCTTCGCCCGGCCCTCCGGCGGCGCCTCGTCTTCCTCCTGGCCTCGGCAGGGATCCGGAACCCCTGAGGCCGGGTAGTCCGGGCACGGATTCCGCTTCCGGGCCCCGGCGTCTCCCTCCCCCCGGGCGGCGCCTCCCCGGATCCTCGCTCCGTTGCCCGCATCCCTTCGAAGTTCCATGCCCCGTCGCGCGTCTTCCCTCCTGGTCGTTCCCGCCCTTGCCGGCTCCTTCGTCGCCCTCGGCCTTCCGGGCTCGCCCGGCACCCCCGAGGCCGCCCATGTCCCCGTGGCGTCCACCGTCGAGGGCGGTGCCCTCTGGGGCGCCGACGGGCACCGGATGGCGGCCCGCGCCGCCGTCGAGACCCTTCCCGAGGGCGTGCCGGCCTTCTTCCTGGAGGCGGTGGACCAGCTCGTCTGGCTGAACCCCGAGCCCGACCGGTGGCGGGACCGGCGCTTCCCCGAGGCGGACGAGGCGTGGCGCTACGACCACTACATCGACCTCGAGAACATTCCCGACCCGGCGATCCTGGACGAGGCCACCGACCGCTGGGACTTCTTCCAGCGGCTCCTCGTGGCCGGGGTGGAGAACCCGAAGGTGGAGGTGGGCTTCGCCCCCTTCGCCGTCCTCGAGCTCCACCAGCGCCTCCAGCAGAGCTTCGCCCGGTGGCGGGCCGAAACCGACCCGGAGGTCCGGGGGTGGCTCGAGGAGCGGATCGTGAACGATGCCGGCGTCATGGGGCACTTCGTGACGGACCTCTCCCAGCCCCATCACACGACGATCCACTTCAACGGGTGGGACACGATCCAGGTCCCGAACCCCGAGGGGTACACGACGGACCGGGGGTTCCACTCCCGCTTCGAGTCCCGCTTCGTCCAGACCCACGTCCGCTACGACCACATCCTTCCCCGGGTGGGGACCGGGGCCCGGGTCTTCGACGACCCCCGGCGCTCGATCTTCGACTACGTCTGGACGACGAACTCCTTCGTGGAGGAGCTCTACCGGATCGACCGGGACCACGGCTTCGGGCCCGAGAGCCCGCCCCCCGCCGTGTCGCTGGACTTCGCCGCGGACCGGATCGCCGCCGGGGCCGAGATGCTCCGGGACCTCTGGTGGACGGCCTGGGTGGCGAGCGAACCCACGGAAGACCCCGCCGGCTGAGGTTCTTTCCTTGCTCTTCCCGCCGGGTGCGTCCCTGAGACGGAGGGGGGCCTGGTGAGGCGTGGAAGGTGAAGCGGAGGGAGGACGGAGCGGTGGCGGGGTGTGGGCCACGGTGGGATCCTTGGAGGAGTTGAGTTGCCGCTCTCCCCACGCCAAGGAGAGCACACCATGTGCACGATCCTGTTGTACCACGCCTTCGGGCCCGAAGGCTACACCTGGGTTCGGACCGAGCACGTCGGCGGTGAGATCCACCTCCGGGTGCCACCTCTCCAGCACTGATCCCTGCCGACAACAGCTCCTGCGCCGCGTGTCGGTCCACCATCCTGAGCATCTTCCTCCGCCTCCGGTCCAGGTGTCCTCCACGGACCCCTTCGCGAAGCCGAAATCCTGGGTTCACGATCCCCAGGCCGGACAGAGTTCAGGGAAAAATCCGGTCAGAGTTTCGGGAACTCACAGACGACGATCCGGACTCCACCGAGCGGACTTGCGGGCCGCGGCCTCAGGCCCTACGCTCGTCACGCAGCCCGTTGGCATCATGAAAGAGGGTGGAGAAGTGGGAAGGCACAGAATGCCAACTGGAGGATGAGATCGTGAAAGGATATGCACGGGACCCGAAGTACCGAGCGACACGCAACAGCATCTTCGCCGCGATCTCCATCGGGTTCTTCATGGCGAACCCGATCATCGGTGAAGCTCAGTCGCTCTGCGTGGAATGCCACGAAGTCACCGTCTGGGCTGGCACGGAAGTGACATACTACCACACGTTCGACCAGCCTCAAGGTGGGGGGATGGATCTCGCAGGGGTATTCCGCCAGTGCGGAGGGATAGCCGAGCTTCAGTCCGAGGGCGAGCCCCACGGCAACTGCCACAAATCCATGGTCGAAGGGGATTGTGGAACTCACGACCTTTGCGGGGGCGGAGCCCTTGCAGCCGCGGTTTCCGCCGTCGTTGCCGACCTCCGCTCGCACGATTGGGCTCCTCAGGGAGTCGACACGCTTGCGGATCTCGTGCTCTCGCGAGCCGAAGTGGACCTGCTTGAGACGGAAGGGATCCTCCGAGTCCTGGATTGCGAAGGTAACGTGATGTTGATGGAACAACTGGAGGTCAGGGTCGTGCGCGCCATTTCTCACCTGATGCGCGAACGGTCGAGTCAGGCAGTGGCCTGAGGTTCGATGCGCCTGAGGCCAACTCCCATCTGCGCCGTGATGGTCGCGGCCCTGGTCGCCTGCGAGCGCCCCGCAGACGAAGCGTTCGATGCCGGCTCCGGCAGCGCTGAGGGTTGCTCCGTCGAACGGGACCTTGTCGCTACACTCGGGTCCGTGCATGACCCGGTGTCCGTGCGATCCACCCAGGCGGTGTATGTCGCCGGGCGCCCCGAGGGTGGCTGGGTCGTCGCGGACTTTCCGTCCGAGGTTCTGACGTACCGCCAGGATGGAGGGTTTGTCGGTCGCTGGGGGGAGCGCGGCCAGGGACCCGGCGAATGGAGTGATCCCGCTCGGGTCATCACCGACAGGAGTGACTCGCTATGGGTTTCGAACCTCAGGGCCCGAGCGGTTCTCTTCTCGGAGGAAGGGCATCCGGGACGAACGGTTTCATCGCCTGATCTCGCTCCGGTCGAAGGATTCACCGCTTCCAATCACCCCTGGTCCGTCCTCTTCCAGCCGGATCCGGAGGATCGCACCCGGGGATCCCTTGTGGCGCGGATCTCGGATCGGAACGGAAGCACGATCCGTTATGTGGGACCAGGCGTTCGCGAGGAGCGCGACCATCAACTCGCTGTCCCGATGCTGATCGCACCCGGCACCACGGCCGTAGGTGACACGATCTTCGCGAGCGTTGGGCCGGATCTCTGGCTCGCGCGGTGGACGATATCCGGCGAAGACACACTCACCACCGGTGAGGCGATCCGGGAGGCGGAGGCCATGCAGTCGAAGGCCCCAGGGGGAGCGCTCCCGGAGTTTCTGCCCGAGCCGACAGGTATCGCGGCGGCGGCGGACGGCGGTTTCTGGGTTGCGGGCATCATCCGGCGGCTCTCACCCGCAGAGGAAGAGGCTCTTCGAGAGGAAGAGCGGATCAGGCGAGGTCTTCCTTCCGGTACCCTCGAAGTGGCGCGCTCCATCGAAATCCGGAATCGGGTCTACGACGGTGTCTTGCTCCATCTCTCAAGGGAGGGAGAGGTGACGGGTGCGGCCTTCTCCGACGAGATTCCGCTGGGCTTCGTATCTGGCTCCGAGCAACATTTCACGGTACGGTCCGCAGAGTCCGGGTTCCTGGAGATTCAGATCTGGGCATCGAAGATCCAGTGCAACGGCTCTGGGCCGGAGACCCGCGCGGATGGCGCATTCGGAGGCCATCCTTGATGTTCGGGGTGCGGCGCTCGCTCAGCTGACCTTCGCCCGCTCCCCTGGGTCTGGCCCGGTTCAGTGGACAGTTGATCTCTGATGTCCGGCTCTTCCCCCAAACGCGTTCCTGGGGCTCCGCATCTAAGCCTTCCACGAGTCCCGCCTCGCCCTCGTCGGATGACCCCAGGGACGCTTAAGGGCGAAGAGCCGTTTTTTCCGCCGACTCTTCCCCGCTGACGCAACCCTTTGCGCCGAACACGGCTTCGGGATATCTTCGGTCTTCGGTTTTTGTTCGGCACGATCCTTCCCGCAGCCCCCCCCGATGGTCTCTTCCCGCACGGCCCTCACCCTCTGGCTCCCCGCCTTCGAGCTCCGCCTCGAACTCGTCCGCTCTCCCGGTCTCGACACCACCTCGGTGGCCCTCCTGGCCCCGGGGGACCCGGGGGGGCGGCAGGTCGTGGACCAGGTCTCGGAGCGGGCGGGAGCCTCGGGGGTGCGTCCGGGGATGCTCGTCTCGCAGGCGGTGGCCCTCTGTCCCGGCCTCACCTTCCTGGAACCGGACCCGGCCCACTACGCCGCCGCCTTCGACGACGTGGTCGAGGTCCTGGCCGGGATCACCCCCGTCGTGGAGCCCGTGGAGCCCGGGCTCGTGCACCTGGGGGTGGACGGCCTCGAGCGTCTCCACGGGTCCCCGCGCACCCAGGTGGACCGGGTCCTCCGGGCCCTCCTCGAAGTCCTTCCCCCTCCCCTGGTGGCGGCAATGCGGGTGGGGCGCGCACCCGGCACCTTCGGGGCCCGGGTGGCGGCGGCGGCCTCCCGGCCGGGGGCGCCGGTCCTGGTGGACCCCGACGACCCGGGGGCCCTGCCCCGATTCCTGGCCGGTCGCCCCGTGGAGGCCCTCCCCCTGGATCCCGCCGCCCTCGACCTCCTGCACCGCCTCGGGGTGGAGACGCTGGGGGGAGTGGCGGCCCTCCCGGCCTCGGCCCTGGTCCGCCACTTCGGCGCCGCCGGCCGCGAGGTCCTCGCCCTGGCCCGGGGGGAACGGATCGACCCGGTCCGTCCCCTGCACCGCCCCCGTCCGATCCGGGTGGCGCTGGACTTTCCCGCCCCCGTCGGGGACCGGGCGGCGCTCCACCGGGGGATCGACCGCCTCCTGGATCGCCTCCTGGCCCGTCCGGAACGACGGGACCGGGCGCTTCGGCGCCTCCGGACCGGCGGACACCTGGAGGGGGGCGGGTCCTGGGAGGTGGAGGGGAGCCCCCGGGAGCCCTCCGCCCGCCGGGAGCGCCTGGCCTTTCTCCTCCGCTCCCGGGTGGAGCTCCGCCCTCCGCCCCGGGCCCTCGAGACCCTCTTCGTGGAGGCGCTGGAGTTCGGGGCCCCGGTGACCCAGGGCTCCCTCTTCGACCGCCGGGAGGAGGGGGGGCGGGACCGGACCGGGGCCGGGGCGGAGGGCGGGACCCTCTCGCCCCGCCTCCGCGACGCGGTGCGGGAGCTCCAGCTCCGGATCGGCGCCGCGCCCCTCTACCGGGTCGTGGAGGTGGATCCCTGGTCCCGGATCCCGGAGCGCCGCTACGCGCTCCTTCCGCTCGAGGCCTGACCTTCCCTCCCCCCGAGCCCCCACCGAGATCCCATGGAACGGCTCCGGGCCCTGGACCTTCCCCGCCGGGTGACGGTGCGGACCGACGCGGCGGGTCTTCCCGTGGCGGTCCGCGGGCGCAGGGGATTCGTGGCGGTGGAGGGGATCCGGGAGCGGTGGCGGATCGACGACGAGTGGTGGCGGACCCCCCTTTCCCGGGACTATTTCGAGGTGATCCTGGCCGGGGGGCGCCCCCTTCTCCTCTTCCGGGACCGGATCGGGGGGGACTGGTACTTCCAGTGAACACGGTCGGAAGGCGCGGGTAGAGCCCCCCGGGAGGATCTGCCCCTCCCTGCGGGCCCGAACCCCCGCATCCCAGGAAAAAGACCCCCCCCACGACCCCCCGAATCCCATGACGATGGACCTCCTCTCCCGGCACTGCACCCACCTCCCCGAGGGCACGCCCCCCCTGGCCGGCGAGGCCCTCGACGCCTACCGGAGCGCGGTCCACGACCGGTGGACGGTGGCCGACGACCACCACCTGGAGGCCTCCTTCTCCTTTCCGGACTTCGCTGCGGCGCTGGAGTTCACGAACCGGGTGGGGGCGCTGGCCGAGGCCGAGGACCACCACCCCGAGATCCTCCTCGCCTGGGGGAAGGTCACCGTCCGGGTCTGGACCCACACGGTGGGTGGGGTGAGCCCGAACGACTTCATCCTGGCGGCGCGGATCGACGCCCTCGTCCCGGGCGGGGGCGATGCCTGACGAGCCCCGGGCGGCGGGCAGGGCCTTCGAGATCGGCATCCTCTCCGACACCCACGGCCTCCTCCGGTCCTCGGTCTTCGAGGCGCTGGAGGGGGTGGATCACATTCTCCACGCCGGTGACGTCGGCACCCCCGACATCCTCACGGCCCTCGAGGCCCTGGCCCCGGTCACGGCGGTCTGGGGGAACACCGACGGTTTCGACCTCAGGCGGCAGGTGCCGGAGGTGGCCCGGGTGGAGCTCGCCGGGCTCCCGGTGGTGGTCCTCCACGGGCACCAGTTCGGTCGCACCCCCACCCCGGAGGTGCTCCGGGAGGCCCACCCGGAAGCGGGGCTCGTGGTGTACGGGCACACGCACCGCCCCGTCATGGAGGAGTTCGAAGGCGCATGGTACGTGAACCCGGGAAGCTGCGGGCCCCGGAGGTTCCAGCTCCCGGTGGGGCTCGTGCGGGGGGAGGTGGTGGCGGCGGGATTCCGCGGGCGGTGGGTGGAACTCCAGTCCTGAACCGCTCCGTTACCTGCCCGTAACAGAAACCTCTTGAGTTTGTCGGGCGCGCGGATCTACCTTGCGCGTGGCGGGATTTCCCCCGGCCGCCCGCGGCGGATGCCGCATCCCCTGTTCGGGTCCTCCCAGGCGTCCCGGATGACCGATCTTCCGAGGGTCCCCACCCTCGACAGCGCGCCCGGCCGCACTCCCTCCGGCGGCCGCTCCTCCGGTGTCGGCACCCCGGCCGACGCCCTTCCCCTGCATGTCCGACTCTTCACGGAGCATTCCATGCGACGACTTCTCTCCGTCCTCGCACTGGGTGCCGCGCTCGCGGCATTCGGTGCACCCCAGCTCGGAGCCCAGGGGGTCACGACCTCGTCGGTGACGGGAATCGTGACTTCCACGGGCGGTGCCCCGCTGTCCGGGGCCATGATCACCGCGGTCCACGAGCCCTCCGGGACCCGCTATGCCGGGGTCACCCGGGGCGATGGCCGCTACGTCCTTCCGGGGATGCGGGTGGGTGGTCCCTACACGGTGACCGTCACCTACATCGGCTACCAGACGCAGACGAGGCAGGATGTCTTCCTGAGCCTCGGCGTGGCCACGGACCTGGACTTCCGCCTTGCCGACCAGGCGGTGGCGGTGGCGGGGATCCTGGTGATCTCCGAGGCCGACGGGATCATCAGTTCGGAGCGGACCGGCGCGGGTACCGCCATCAACCGGCAGACCCTCGAGGTGCTCCCCTCGATTTCCGGGCGGATCGAGGACTACACGCGCCTCACGCCCCAGTCCAGCGGCTTCTCCTTCGCCGGGGCCGATGCCCGGCTGAACAACATTACCGTCGACGGGTCGTACTTCAACAACTCCTTCGGGCTCGGTTCTTCCGCCGAGCCGGGTGGGCGCACCGGGGTGGCCCCGATCTCCATGGATGCCATCGAGCAGGTGCAGGTGAACATTGCCCCGTACGACGTGCGCCAGGGGAATTTCGTGGGTGCCGGGGTCAACACGGTGACCCGCTCCGGAACGAACCAGTTTCGCGGATCGCTTCGAACCCTCTTCCGCGACGAAGGCTTCGTCGGGACCCAGGCGGGCGCCTCCGACTTCGATCCGGGGACCTTCAGCTTCAGGGACATCGGAGGGTGGTTCGCGGGCCCCATCGTGCAGGACAAGCTCTTCTTCTTCGTGAACTACGAGCGGCAGGAATTGACCGAGCCGGGTACGACCCTTCGCGCGAACCGGGGCGGAGAGGCCATCGAGGGATCGGTGACCCGGGTGCTGGCTTCGGACCTGGACCAGCTCTCGACCTTCCTCCGGACGAACTTCGGCTACGAAACCGGGCCCTACGAGGACTACGATCACGAGACGCCGGCCACCCGGTTCCTGGCGAAGCTGGACTACAACCTGAATGACCGGAACAAGTTCTCGATCCGCTACAGCCACCTCGACTCCTTCACCGACGTCCTTCTGTCGAACTCGTCCTCTCTCGGGTTCGGGGACCGGCGGTTTCCGCTCCTGACGGGTCTGAACTTCCAGAACTCGAACTACCAGATCCTGGAAAACATCCGGTCGGTGGTGGGAGAGTGGAACGCGGTGCTGGGTGACAACCTCTCGAACAACCTGATCCTGGGATACACCTCCCACGACGAGAGCCGGGATGTTCGCGGGGACTTCTTCCCGATGGTGGACATTCTCGAGGGCGGGTCGGTCTACACGACCTTCGGTTTCGAGCCCTTCACCCCGAACAACGAGCTTCGGTACTCGTCCTTCCAGCTCCAGAACAACCTGACCCGCTACGGGGTCCGCCACACCCAGACCTTCGGACTCAGCGTGGAGCGTTACGAGTCCGAGAACGTCTTCTTTCCCGGCTCCCAGAGCGTCTACTCGTACAACTCGCTGGCCGACTTCTACGCCGACGCGAACGACTACCTGGCGAACCCGAATCGCACCACGTCGCCCGTCGAACTCGCGCGGTTCCAGGTCCGTTGGTCGAACATTCCCGGGCAGGACAAGCCGATCCAGCCCCTCGAGGTTCTCTACACCGGGGTCTACGCCCAGAACGACTGGCGGGCCACCGACGACCTCCGCGTTACCGCGGGGCTCCGCGTGGACGTTCCGTTCTTCGGGGACACGGGATTCGAGAACGCCCAGGTGGACGGGTTCAGCTTCCGTGACGAGACCGGCGCCACCGTGCGGTACTCTACCTCGAAGCTCCCGGACGCGAACCCCCTCTTCTCCCCCCGCCTCGGCTTCAACTGGGATG
>JBJHCE010000128.1:0-8782 GCA_050485865.1 Gemmatimonadales bacterium
AGCCTCCATGGCTGCCGCCTGAACGACGCCCTCGGCCCCATCCTGGTCCGACGGACCAAGGAACTTCGAGGCGTGAGCGAGGAGGAGCCCACGATGGTTCTGGAGCAGCGTCTCGACCCGGATCTCACACGAACGGGCCCTCTCCTCCGAGGGCCCCCGGGCGCCCGGCCCAAGCCCCGGCCCGCGGGCCTGCGTTCTGAATTCGGTGTTACGGGATCCGACCGATCCAACCGATCCCGCCGGTTCCTCCGAGTTCCCCATTTGGACTCCTGGCCCCGCCACGATGAACCCCCCAGGAGGGGCGACACGTGTCGGGGTATGCGTACGCGGTGGGTCGGGTTCCGTCAACACCCGACCCGAGGGAGCCGGGAAGATGCGGGCCGCTCCCTAGCTTGGCACAGTCGAGGCGGTTCAGCACATAACCATACATGAGCGGGTCGGACCCGACGACCCACGCTGCGTGTGAACCCTTTGGACCGCTCGGAAGAGGAGGAGCCGATGGAGTTGAAGGCTTTGGCACTAGCGAACGTGGTCGTTCTCCTGATCATCGGTTCTAGCACGTTGTTGCCTCCGGAGATCCTCCCTCTCGCACACGAACCGCCAGCACGCGCTGAGTCGGCGACGCACATGGCACATGTGCCCCAAGCACCGGGCGAGACCACCATCACGCAGTCCCCCGGACAGGGAACCGCACGCCTGGTTGAGGATTGCGGCGTCTGCGATCTCCATCCAGAGCTGTCCCCGTGGCGGCACAAGGCGGCCCCAAGCGAGTTCTGGTGGCCCGCCACCGAGGGTCTTGGGTGGCACCCCGACGACTGGATAGAAGGTGGGTGCTTGACGAATCACCCCTACAGCTGCGAGGATTGCGTGTGCCCGAACCTCTGTGGTGCTAACCCTCAATGCCTTGAGGATTGTCTCATTAACGAGTGCGGCGGCGGACAGTTCGGCGGCGACTATGTTGAACTCGTTGAGGCAATCCGCTCCGGTACACTGAACGCGTTCGAGATGGCAACAACGCGAGTGACGTTCGAGGTGAACGAGGAGCGAGGCGCGCTTCAGGTGCTTGACTGCCATGGCGCCGTGATCGTGCACGCACCGCTGCCAACTGTGAACTAACGGCCCGCTCGATCGGCGGGTAAGGGAGGCGCAGCACACATGAGCGGTCCGATGGTCGGTGAACTGGATCCCTCCCCCCGGCCGGGGGCGGGGCGCCTGGGGCGGTCGGGGAACCTGGCGGTCGCTTACCTGCTCGCCAACCTGGCGACTCCCGTGATGGCTCAGCAGGGCACCCTGCGGGTCACTTCGGAAATCCAATGCCAGACCTGCCGAATCGAGGTCGGCGAGGCCCGCGAGTTCGTGGGTGAATATGAGGATGGGACGGTGCCCGACTTGGCCATAACCATAGTGGCCGGGCCAGGGAGTCGCTTTTTCATAGTATGGGAGTCTGTCCCGTATGAGGTACATGTCCATGGTATGGACGGCGCGTTGGTTCGTACGGTGGGGCGGGCCGGGGAGGGTCCAGGTGAGTTCCGGGCGGCGAGGTACCTCGAGCAAAGTGGGGGCATCCTTCGAGTGGGAGATCCGGGGCTTCGCCGCGTGACCGAGTTCGATGCGAGCACGGGCGAACTCCTGCGAACCGTGTCGGACCATCCGGTGAACGGCCGGTTTGCTGTGCTCGATGACGGTCGTTTCGTCTGGAGCGGCCCGGTCCGGACCCGCGCTGAGGCCGGATACCCCCTCCATGTCTACTCAAGGACAGGGAATTGGGAACGGTCCTACGGAGTGGATGATCCTGTCCTTCACCCTGACATGGCAGAGCTCCTCGTCCGCGTGGTGGTTCCGGGCCCAGGTTCCACGTTCTGGGCGGCCTCACCAAACGAATACCGAATAGAACATTGGGACGCTTCCGGATCGTTGCTCCGTGCCATCGTGGGCGATAGGCCGTGGTTCGACCCGTGGCATTCGATCGGGCGGGTCGAAGTGTCACGCGAAGTCCCGCCGCCACCCATCCTTTCCGGCCTGGCGCTTGACGAAGATGGCCTGCTTTGGGTTCTGGTCTCACGGCCATCCGACACGTGGCGCGACTCGTTCACCGGCGAGATGGACTCGAGGGGCAACCCGGTACGGGATCCCGATCTGCTCTACACCTCGGTGCTCGAGGTCCTCGACCCCCGCACAGGCCAGATGCTGGCGTTCCATACGTTCCCGAACGTAGTCCGGCTTGCGGGTCCCGGGGCGATCTGGCGCACATGGGCGGACGAACGAGGACTTCCCCGCGCGGCGGTGACCCCGGTCCGGCTGGTCGGGCGACCTTGACGTCCGTACGATGCATGCCGGCGGCGCCCGGCCGGTCAGCGTTCTGGCTCCCGCGCTGCGGAAGCCGCCCGACCCCGCCCATCCTTCCGGGCTCCCCATGCGGGCTCCTGACACGTCAACCCGAGGGAAGGGGATGGTCAACATGGCCGTGGACATGGAGGGGATCGCAGAGACCCTTCGCCCGCGAGAGCCACTCGTACGGCCTGAGCGCCACCTGGCATGGCCACGTGGATGGTTTCGCAACTTTCCATGACGACGTCTCTTGCTGGGAGATGGAGGAGGCCTGCTATGCAAGCGCTACCTGGTAAACCAATACTGGCCGGCCCCGGCAGGATCACCATGTGGGTGGTGACGATGGGGCTGCTCTGCCCCGTTCCAGGACGGGCGTTGGAGCAGATCCCTCCCGGGTTCATGCCGCGCGCGCAGGTCGAGGTCGAGGCCCTTCCTGCGCTGGTCGAGGCCGTCGAGCATGTCCTTCTCGGACGCACCGAACTCGCGCGTTCCCGTGACGGGGCGCTCGCGCGTTCCGTTCGCGCGCAAGCTCGAGGAGCGCTGGACGGCCTCGATGGAGCCGTGGTGGTATCCGTATTCGAGGGATGGGGAACCCGCTTTCCGAGCTACTATCCTGACCTGGACGACGCGGACCTGCGCGATGTCACCGACGCCCTGGTTACACACCTCAGGGCCAATGGGCAAGAGGTTGAAGCAGGCCTGGTCCGAATTCGAACCGGCCCCGTACCCTCCGGGTTGCGGCCGGAGGTGTCCCGCGAACTGGGCCGGACCATCCACGGCGGGAACCCGGAGAGAGTGCTCGCCGAGTGCGAGAGAACGTGGACGGGCCTACGTTCCTATGGGAGACAATGTACCCTTGCGGAAGGGGTCAAACTCCTCCTCGAGGTCTCGTTCCCCTTCCCGTCTCGGGCTGACGAGTTCGACATCCCCGCCCGGTTGACCTATCCGGCCGAGGACGGCTCTCTCCGACGGTTCCCGTTCCATTTTCGAATGATCCAGCGCTCCGGCGAATGGGTCGTGGCCGATATCCTGCAAGTCCTGGTCTTTGAACAGGAGTGATCTCCGTGGCATCCGTTGGCCAGGTTCCACGCCGGGTACGCCGGCTGCTTCTGGTTTCAGCCGCTACCGTTGCGGTCCCAGCGTTCCAGGGGTGCTCCGGAGGGGATCAACCAGCCCCTTCCGTCGAGAACGCACTCCCTTCACAAAGCGCCCCAATCGCCCGGTTTGGTGCATCGGAATGGCTAGAGCGCTACGACGTCGCTTCGTCGGGCTTCGTCCTCGGTTCAGTTGATGCGCCAGTCCAGGTGATCGAGTTCAGCGACTTTGCCTGCCCGCACTGCGCAACTCACGCACTGCAGAACTTTGCGGAGTTGGCGCGGGAGTTCGTCGGGTCGGGTCTGGTAGGGTGGAGGTATATCCCCATCGTATTGAACCCATCGCACGGCGCAACGAAGGCGACCTACGGTGCCATGTGCGTGGCCGAGCAGTCCACTGAGGCGTTCTGGGATGTCCGGCACTTGCTCTATCTCACGCAGACGCGATGGATGGCCGCGGTGGAGCCTGATGAGGTCCTCCGGGAACTGTTGGACGAGCTGACCATGGGCTCGCCTGGCTTGAGCGGCAGCGACGAACGGGCCATCGATCCCGAGGCGTTCGAGCGGTGTGTGAGGGACGGGGAGCCTGCGGCTGCCCTCTGGCGGGCCGAATCCCTTCGGACCGAGATGCGGGTTCGAGGTACGCCAACCTTCATCGTCGATGGGTTTGGATTCTTGGGCGCTCCCCCACTGGATCAGTTCAGGGAGCTATTTGGCGAGGCAGTGGAGGCAGCACAGGGTCGGTGACGGGACGGCGGAGCGTTCCGGCGAAATGCGCGGATGCCCACCTACCCGTTCGGGCCCGCTCGAGCGCACGGCATTGGTAGGCCGAGCTTTGCCCACTCGTTCAGCACCTTGTGGGGAACGAGGGAGCGTGGAGGCGAGGCGACCCCCGGAAACTGATCCAATCATCTCCTGCCTCCCCAAGGCGAGGAGCTTGGCTCGTGTGTGCGTCGGGCGGTCGGTCGGAATCATCGAGCATCTGCCGGACCCGGACGAGCGCGACTTCGGGGGCGCGCTGCGCTTCGGCGAGGCCCCTCGTGGGGGCCGGGACGTCCTGCGAACCGAGATCCGATGGCCGGGCGTCCGGACGAGCTACACCTACGCTGGCCACGCCATCACGCGCATGAGTAGCGCGATGCACACCTCCGTGGCCTTTATGAACCAATGGACCCAGATCCTCCACTACCGGAGGGTGGAGGAACTCGTGCACGTGGCTCCGGGCGGCAGGTAGGGAGGGGACCGCGTCGTCGGCGCGCCGACCGGGTGCGCGGCGAACCGGTCCAGGGGGTCAGGCGCGGTCGAGTGCCTCCTCGAGGGCACCGAGCTCCGGCGCGAGCGCCTCGGAGTGGGCCGGGCGCCGGAGGAGTTCCTCCAGGGCGGGCGGTACGGGGACCGGCCGGCCGATCCGGGGCTCCACCACCTCGGGGAACTTGGCCGGGTGGGCGGTGGCGGCGACGATCCAGGGCCCCCGATCTCCGGCTTCGCGGAAGCCCTCGAGGGCGTGGAGCGCGCAGGCCGTGTGGGGGCAGACGAGGGCGCCCCAGCGCTCCGGGGCCCGGGCCAGGGTCTCCAGGAGCGCCTCGTCCGGGATCGCGGCGGCGGTGAGTCCCGGACCCAGACCCCACGCGCCGCCCCTGGCCAGGGGCCCGGGGTCCGGGTGGTGGAACCGAAGCCGCTCCAGGTTGCTCGGGACCCCCACGTCCATGGCGTTCGCCGGCGTCCGGAGCGCGGGGCGCGGCTCCGCCCTTCCGGTCTCCACCCAGTCCACCAGGGCCCGGTTCCGGTTCGTGGCCAGGTGGATCCGCCCCACCGGAGCACCCATTTCACGGGCCCAGAGGGCGGCGAGGCCGTGCCCCAGGTTCCCGCTGGGGACGATGAACCCGGGGCGGGTCCCGGTCCGCATTTCCCAGGCAAGGGCCGCGTGGGCGAACCAGGTCATCTGCGGGAGGAGGCGCCCGAGCGAGATGCTGTTCGCACTCGTGAGCCCGTGGCGCCGGACGATCTCCGGGTCCGAAAGGGCCTCCTTCACGAGGCGCTGAGCGTCGTCGAAGTCCCCCGCCACCCGGTAGCTCTCGACGTTCCCGGCCCCCTCGAAGCACCCGAGGAGGTGGGCCTGCCGGGGGGAGACCCCCCCCTCGGGGAAGAGGACGCTCACCCGGAACCCCTCCCGTCCGGCGAACGCCGCCGCCACCGCGCTTCCGGTGTCTCCCGAGGTGGCCACGAGAACGTGGCTTTCGCGGCCCCCGGCCCCGTCCGGCGAGAGAACGGCAAGGGCCCCGGCGAGGAACCGGGCCGCGAAGTCCTTGAAGGCCGCCGTGGGTCCGTGGAAGAGCTCGAGGAGGGCCGCGTTCCGGTCGGCCCCGAGGGGAACCATGGGGATGGGGAAGGCGAAGGCTTCCTCCACGAGTCCGGGGAGGGCCCGGGCCAGGGCCTCGTCGGCGGGGTCCTCGAAGAAGGGACGGAGGAAGGCGCGGGCGGTGGCGGCAAGGGCCTCCGGCCTCCCCACCCGATCCGGGACTGCGGTCAGGGCCCGGAGCCCCTTCACCGCACCCGCATCCACCTCGGGGAGCCGGTCCGGAAGGTAGAGTCCCCCGTCCGGGGCGAGCCCCCGGGCCACCGCCACGGAGACGGGGACCAGGTCGCCCCCCCGGGTGCTCCTTACCCGCATGCGACGATCCGGGCCGAGGGGCCTTCCACCGGGGCGGACCAGGCGTCGGACGCCACCCCCGCACCGGCGAAGGCCGCCGCCATGCCGGACGCGCCTCGAGCCGCCGACTCCGCATCCCGGAACCACCCGAACACGGAAGGGCCGCCTCCGGAGATCCCGGCCCCGAGGGCACCGGCTCCGAGGGCCGCCTCCCGCGCCCTCTCGAACCCGGGAATGAGCGGGGCCCGCCGGGGCTCCACCAAGGCGTCCGCGATCGTGCCTTCCATGAGCCCTGCATCTCCGGAAAGGCACGCCGCCACGAAGCGGGCGAGGCGTCCGGACTGGACCACCACGTCCTCCAGCGGAAAGAGGTCTGCGAGAACCGCCCGGGCGCGCCGGGTCTCGAGCACCTGGTGGGGATGCACGAGGGCGCAGTGGAGGGGGAGGGGAAGGGGGAGGCGCACGAGGCGGTCGGGGAGGGCGAGCACCACCCCACCCAGGAGCTGGGGGCCCACGTTGTCGCCGTGAGGGGCACCGCTCGCCACCGCCTCGCCGGCGAGGGCGAAGGGGTAGAGGGCCTCGGCACGTGCGAGTGCGTCTCCCGGGGCCACGCCCAACACCGGGCGAAGTACCCGCTCCGCCGCCACGAGGGCCGCCACCGCCGAAGCCGCAGAGCCCCCCATGCCGGAGCCGAGCGGGATTCCCTTGCGGATCCGCACCCGGAGCCCCGCCTCCGCCCCGAGGCCGGTCGCGTCCAGGAAGGCGAGGAGGGCCGCGCCTGCGGTGTTCCGCACCGGCTCGAGGGGGATCCCCGGAATCGGCGTGCCCCCTTCGTCTTCCACTCCCTCCACCACGACCCCCCGCACCGCCGGGTCCAGCTCCACCCGCACCCGGTCGCCTGCCACTGCGAGCGTGTGGCCCACGAGGTCGAATCCCACCGAGACGTTCCCCACCGAGGCCGGGGCCCATCCCTCGGCCCAGCGCACCGGCGCCCGGTCCGCGTCCCCCTCCAGCGGCCCGTCCTCGGGCGCCTGCCGGCCCTCGGGCACCCGCCCGCCCTCAGCCACCCGTCCGCGCCTCCGCCGCCACCCGGAGGAGGTCGGCAAAGACCCCCGCGGCCGTCACCTGGGGGCCCGCACCCGGTCCCTGCACCACGAGGGGCGGGTCCGGGTAGCGCTCCGTCGTGAAGGCCACCCCGTTCGCCGACGGGGGAAGGGTGGCGAGGGGGTGCCCGGCGGGGAGGAACTCGAGCCCCACCCGCGCACCCTCGCCCGGTGCGAAGCGCCCCATGTACCGGAGGCTTTCCCCCCGGCCCCCCCCGGCGCCGGCGGCTCCCACCTGCGCCTCCACGAAGGCGTCCACCCGGTCGAGCCCCCCGAGAAACGCATCCACGCTCCCCCCCTCGAGCTCCGGCGGCACGAGCCCGGCGAGCGCCACCTGGCCGGCCTCGATCTCCGCCCCCGCCTCCCGGGCCAGGATCACGATCTTCCGCACCACGTCCATTCCCGAGAGGTCGTCCCGGGGGTCGGGCTCGGTGTAGCCCAGGGCCCGAGCCCGGGGCACCGACCGCTGGAAGGGCTCCCCTCCCTCGAGGGCCGCGAGGAGGAAGGCCAGGGTCCCCGATAGGATCCCCTCCACCCGGACCAGGGTGTCGCCCGTCCGGACCAGGTCCTCGAGGGTCGAAAGCACCGGAAGCCCCGCTCCCACCGTGGCTTCGGCGCGCCAGAGGGTCCCGGCCCCGGAGGCGGCGCGGCGGATTTCTCGCCACCGCCCGAGGGGTCCCGCCCCGGCGAGCTTGTTCGCCGACACCACCGAGAGCCCGCTTCCGAGCCAGCGGGCGTAGTGGTCCGCCGGAAGCTCCGACGCGGTGCAGTCCACGACGACCCCCACCCCCCCGGCCCCCCGGGCCGTCTCGAGGAGGTGCGCGCCGAAGGCGTCGAGCGAGGCCTCGTCGGCGCCGCTCGCCGGATCCCGGAGCGCGCGGGCCACACCTTCCGGGTCCTCGAACCCCCGGCCGAGGCGCATCCTCCGGGACGACGCGACCCCCGCCACCCGAAGCTCCACCCGTCCGCTCGCCCTGAGCCCGGGAGCGTGCCGCGCGAGCTGCCCCAGGAGGGCGCGCCCCACCAGGCCCGGCCCCAGGAGCCCCACCACGAGGGGAACGGGAGCGACCGGGGGCACGGGCGCGGAGGCGTCGGGCGGGGGGGCGTGGGCGATCATCGGGAGAAGGTACCGGGAACCCCGCCCCGGGGGGAAGGATTTCGGCAGGGCGCCGGTCTTCCTACCTTCGGGGGATGCACGCATCCGAGCCTTTTCCCCGCGCCGCCGGATCCCCGGAACCCCCCCCACCGGGGTTCGTGGTCCTGAAGACCGGGCGGAATCCCGTGTCCCTCCTGCTCCGCCTCGGGGTGGGCGGGGTCTTCCTCGTCGAGGGGATCCGGAAGATCACCGACCCCTTCACCCGGGGGATCGCCCGTTTCGAGGAGCTGGGCTTTCCCTTTCCGGGCTTCTTCGCCCCCCTCGTGGGCGGCTTCGAGGTGGCCTGCGCCCTCCTGCTCCTCGTGGGGCTCGGGATCCGGGTGGCGGTCCTCCCCCTCCTGACCGTGCTCGTGGGGGCGATCGTCGTGGTGCGCCTCGCCGACCCGGCGGGAATCTGGATCGAGCTCGGGCTTGCCGCCGCCTGCCTCGCGCTTCTCTGGACCGGAGGCGG
>JBJHCE010000129.1:0-8664 GCA_050485865.1 Gemmatimonadales bacterium
TCGTCTCCCTCGTGAAGGGGCTCGCCGTGGAGCTCGGACCCCGGGGGATCCGGGTGAACGCCGTCGCCCCCGGGTGGATCGACACCGAAATGGTGGCGGGCGCGCTGGATGGCGAGCTTCGCGCAAGAGTGCTCGACGAGATTCCGCTCCGGCGCATCGCGACACCCGACGACGTGGCCGGGCCCATCGTCTTCCTCTGCTCCCGCCTCTCCCGTCACGTGACCGCCGAGGTCCTGAACGTGAACGGCGGATCGGTGCGCCCCGGATGACCCCTTCCCCCCGGTCCATCGTGGCCCCGGGCGCGGTCCGGTGGATCTGCCGCACCCTCGAGGAGGCGGGATTCGAGACGTGGGCGGTGGGAGGCGCGGTCCGCGATGCGATCTCCGGGGTCCCGTCCGGGGACTGGGACCTGACGACCCGGGCACGCCCCGGGGAGGTGCGCCGGACCTTCAGGCGCACCGTCCCGGTGGGGATCGACCACGGCACCGTGGGGGTGCTCGCCCGCGACGGCACCATGTACGAGGTGACGACCTTCCGCCGCGACGTGGAGACCACCGGGAGGCACGCGGTGGTGGCCTTCGCCGATTCGCTGGACGAAGACCTGGCCCGCCGGGACTTCACGATCAACGCCGTGGCGTGGCACCCGCTCCGACAGGTCTTCCACGACCCCTACGGCGGGGCAGGGGACCTGGAGGCCCGGCTCCTTCGCACCGTGGGCGAGCCCGGAGAGCGCTTCGCCGAGGACTGGCTCCGGGTACTCCGGGCCCTCCGTTTTGCCGGGGCCTTCCGTCTCCGGGTGGAGCCCGCCACGTGGGAGGCCATCACGGCCGGGGTCCCGCACCTGGGGCGGCTCTCGCCGGAACGCGTCCGGGAGGAGCTCGAGAAGGTCATGACCGGGCGCGGAATCCCGTCGGCGTCGCTGGCCCTCTATGCGGCCTCCGGGGTCCTCGGGTTTCTCCACCCCGAGCTCGATGCCCCGGAGCCCCGCGCCCGCCTTGCCGAGGTGCTCCGGAGCGTGGATCTCCTCCCCGCCGGCGACCCCGAGCTCCGGGTCGCCGCCTTCCTCTCCGTGGGGGGGTCCACGGAGGCGGCGGTGTCGGTCCTTGCGCGGCTCCGCTCCTCGAACCGGCGGATCGACCGGGGTGGCGCTGTGGCGGGGGCGGTGGCCCGGGCTTCAGCCCGGGAGGGAGGCGTCATCGGGCTCGCCGCCGATCCCCTGGAGCGGAGGCGCTGGATGGTGGCGCTGGGCCGGGATCTCGTGCCCCCCGCCCTCCGGGTCCTCCGGGCCCGGGCCCGCGCCCGCACGGTCCTCGACCCGGAAGGGGGTGCCCGGGCACTCCGCGCCGAGGAGGAGGCTCTCGCCCGCTTCGAGGCGGACCTTCGCTCCGGCGTTCCCCTGGGCACGGGGGAACTCGCCATTTCCGGGCGGGACCTGATCCGGGCCGGTTACCGGCCGGGACCCGCCTTCGGGACCGTGCTCTCCCGTCTCCTCGACGAGGCCCTGGCGGACCCCTCGAAGAACGAGCCCCTCCCCCTCCTCCGGCGGGCCGAGGTGCTCATGGCCGAGGCACGCGTGGACGAGCAGGATCCGTCGTGAGCGACCTCTCCCTCTTCGGCGAGGGCGACCCGGGTGCCGGAGGCCACGACCCCGCACCCGGTCCGGACCCCTCCCTCGCCCCGGACGCCCCCCTCGCCGCCCGGATGCGCCCCCGGAGCCTGGACGAGGTCCGGGGGCAGGAGCACCTCCTGGGCCCCGGGAAGCCCCTCCGCCTCATGCTCGACGGCGGACGGCTCCAGAGCGTGATCCTCTGGGGCCCCCCGGGGAGTGGAAAGACCACCCTGGCGCGCCTTCTCGCCGACCGGGCCGACGCCGCCTTCGTGGCCTTTTCCGCCGTGACCGAGGGGGTCCCCCGGGTCCGCGAGATCCTGGCCGAAGCCCGGGAGCGGCGCCGGGCCACCGGTCGGGGCACGATCCTCTTCTGCGACGAGATCCACCGCTTCAACCGGGCCCAGCAGGACGCCTTCCTCCCCCACGTGGAGGACGGCACCATCGTGCTCGTGGGCGCCACAACCGAGAACCCCTCCTTCGAGGTGAACCGGCCGCTCCTTTCCCGAGCCCCCGTCTTCATCCTGAACCCCCTTTCGGAGGGCGACCTGGTGGCGCTCTTCGCCCAGGCGCTCGCCGACGACGAGCGGGGGCTCGGCCGCGAGGGCGTCACTGCCGACCCGGAGGCCCTGGCCTTCCTGGCCCGGGCCGCCGATGGAGATGCCCGCCGGGGGCTGGGGGCCCTCGAGGGAGCGGCGCGCCTCGCGGGCCCCGGGGGGCGAATCGGTCCCGAGGCCGCTGCCGAGGCGCTTCAGCATCGCTTCGCCATCTACGACAAGGGAGGCGAGGAGCACTACAACCTGGTCTCGGCCCTCCACAAGTCGGTGCGGGGGAACGACCCGGACGCGGCGCTCTACTGGCTCGCCCGGATTCTCCGCGGGGGCGGAGACCCGAATTACGTGGCCCGGCGCCTCGTTCGCATGGCGGTGGAGGACGTGGGGCTGGCCGACCCGCAGGCGCTCCAGGCCGCCGTGGCCGCCCGGGACGCCTACGCCTTCCTGGGATCACCGGAAGGGGACCTCGCCCTGGCCCAGGCCACCGTGTACCTGGCCACCGCGCCCAAGTCGAACCGGGTCTACCGGGGGTGGAAGGACGCCTCCGCCGCCGCGGCCGAATCCGCTTCCGCCCCGGTTCCCCTGCATCTCCGCAACGCCCCCACCGCGCCGATGAAGGAGTGGGGCTACGGCGAAGGGTACCGGTACGACCCCGACGAGCCGGATGGGGTCGCGGCACAGCGTTATCTTCCGGATGACCTCGCGGGCTCCTCGTGGTACGCACCGGGGCCCTACGGGTTCGAGAAGGAGATCGCGCGGCGCCTCGCCTGGTGGGCAAGGCGTCGCGGCGGAGGCGAGGCCGAGGCAACCGACGGGGGGAGCGAGGGGTAGGGATGCGGATGATACCGAGCCGAACACACGTCCGGGCCCTTGCCCTCGTCGCCCTCCTGGTGCTCACCGGGGCGTGCGCCCTCTTCGTGCGCTCGCCGGAGGTGGCCATTGCCGACGTGCGGGTGGTGGGACTCGGCCTGTCCGGGGGTACGGCCGAGGTACTCCTCGAGGTGGACAATCCCAACCGGTTCGGGGTCGAGGTCCGGGAATTCCACTACCTCCTCCAGGTCTCGGACCCGGCCCGCCCGGAGCGCTGGGACACCCTCGCGGTGGGTGTCTCCGCCGACACGGTCCACCTCCCGCGCCGCGCCATGACCGTGGTCCCCCTGAGGATCCCCTTCCGCTACAGCGCCCTCGGAACGGCACTCCGCGCCTGGCTCGCCGGCGGGGAGGTTCCATACCGGCTCGAGGGGAGCGTCCGCGCCCGCGGGTCCGGGATCCAGCGGGACCTCCCCTTCCGATCCGAGGGGACCCTGGTCCCCTGACCTGACCACCCCACCCACGAGGACCCGGCCATTCCCACGCAGCTACTCGACAACCGCACCCCGGTGGAGCGGGCGATCCTCGTCGGCGCACCCCTGAAGGAGGTGGCCGCCGACGTCGTGCAGGAGCACATGGACGAGCTTGGCCGCCTCCTCGACACGGCGGGGGGCGAGGCGGTGGGCGTTCTCGTCCAGCGGGTGGACGCCCCCAACGCCCACACCTTCCTGGGGAAGGGGAAGGTCGGCGAGCTCCGCGACCTCGTGGGCGAGCGGGAGGCCGACCTCGTGGTCTTCGACGAGGACCTGAAGCCCGACCAGGCCAAGAACCTGGAGCGGGAGCTGGGCGTGCGGGTCATGGACCGCTCCGAGCTCATCCTGGACATCTTCGCATCGCGGGCGCGCACCCGGGAGGCGAAGATGCAGGTGGAACTCGCCCAGCTCGAGTACCTCCTCCCGCGCCTCCAGCGGATGTGGACGCACCTGTCCAGGATCCGCGGCGGGATCGGCCTCCGGGGCCCGGGCGAAACCCAGCTCGAAACCGACCGCCGCCTGATCGGGCGCCGGATCGCCGACCTCAAGCGCAAGCTCGTCCGTGTGGCCCAGGCCCGCGAAACCCGCCGGCAGCGCCGGGTCGGCGAGTTCCGGGTGGCCCTCGTCGGGTACACGAACGCCGGGAAGTCCTCGATCCTCAGGGCACTTTCGGGGGCAGACGTGCTCGTGGAAGACCGCCTCTTCGCCACCCTCGACTCGGCGACCCGCCAGGTCGAGGTGGGGCACGGCTACCAGGCGCTCCTTACCGACACGGTGGGATTCATCCGGAAGCTCCCCCATCACCTGGTGGCCTCGTTCCGGTCTACCCTCGAGGAGGCCCGCGAGGCCGACCTCCTGGTGCACGTGGTGGATGCCTCGCACCCCGGGTGGGAGGAGCAGATGGAGGTCGTGGACGACGTCCTCGACGAGCTCGAGCTCGTCCACGTGCCCCGCATCCTCGTCTTCAACAAGGTGGACCGCCTCACGCACGAGGAGGAGGACGCCCTCCGCGAGCGGATCCGCGCCTTCGATCCGACCCCGTCGGTCTTCGTGTCGGCGGTGGAGGAGGGCGGTCTCGAACCCCTCCTCGAGGCCGTTCGCGCCCGGGTCCGGGCCCGCTTCCCCCGCATCGAGGTGGAGCTTCCCGCCGGGAACGGGGCATGGCTCGCAGCCCTCCACCGGGAGGGGGAGGTGCTCGAGATGCGCACGGAGGGGGCACGTGTCCAGGTGTCCGCCCGTGTCCCGGCCCCCCTGCTCGGGAGGCTCCGGCAGGCCCGGGGCATTCGGGTCGAGGAGCACTGAGGCCGCCATGGAACGGCTCGTGATCGTGGGGCCGGGTCGGGTGGGGCTGGCACTCGGCGGCGCCCTCGTGCGTGCGGGCGCGGTGGAGTCCCTGGTCTACTGGGGGCGGCGTCCCGAGCCGCCGGAACACCCCCTCTTCGACGACGGACGGGCCAGGTACCGCTACGGTGTCGAGATCCCGGCGGCGGGCACGACGGCGGTGCTCCTCACGGTTCCCGACCGGGTCCTCCCGGAGATCGCCGAGGTCCTGGCCGCGCGGGGGGCTCCCCCCGAGGGGACCGCGGTCCTCCACTGTTCGGGAGCGCTCGGGGCGGAGCCGCTCGCGCCCCTCCATGCCCGGGGGTACCAGGTGGGAACCCTCCATCCCCTGCAGGCCATCGCGAACCCTCTCACCGGGGCGGCGCACCTCGTGGGGGCCACCTTCGCGGTGTCGGGCGAGCCCGGGGCCCTCGCCGCGGCCCGGCGCCTGGTTCGCGCCCTGGGTGGCCAGGCGATCCCGGTTCCCACGGCCCGCCGTCCCCTTTATCATGCGGCTGCGGTGATGGCCTCGAACTACCTGGTCGTCCTCCTCGAGACGGCGACCCGTCTCCTGGAGGAGGCCGGGGCGAGCCCGGAGGAGGCGGAGCGCGCGCTCCTCTCGCTGGCCCGGGGGACCCTCGAGAACGCCGAGCAGCTGGGACTCGACCGGTCGCTCACGGGGCCCGTGTCGAGGGGCGATTCGGAGGTGGTGGGACTCCATCTCCGGACCCTCGGGGAAGAGGATCGGTCCCTCTACCTGGCCCTGGCCCGGCGGGCCCTCGAGATCGCCCGTCCCTCCCTTCCGGACGCCGCCGTGGCCGCCCTGGAAGCGGAACTGAAGGAACGCTGAGCACGGGGAGCGACTGCCCCCCTCCACCACCTGAACCGACGCCTCACCATGCGCCTGTACGTGAACATCGACCACGTGGCCACCCTGCGGGAGGCCCGGAAGACCGACGAGCCCGATCCGGTCCGCGCCGCGGTGCTCGCCGAACTGGGGGGCGCAGAGGGAATCACGGTCCACCTCCGGGAGGACCGCCGCCATGTCCAGGACCGGGACCTCCGCCTCCTGATGGCCACCGTCCGGACCGGCGTGAACCTCGAGATCGCCGCCGAGGACCAGGTCATTCGCATCGCGGAGGAGCTCCGCCCCTTCCAGGTCACCCTCGTTCCCGAGCGGAGGGAGGAGATCACGACGGAGGGGGGGCTCGCCCTGGGAAGCGACGTGGCACGCAAGCGGGTGGGGAGCGCGGTAGCGCGCCTCGCCCAGGCGGGGATCCGGGTCTCCCTCTTCGTGGACCCGGACCCGGCTTCTTTGCGGGAAAGCGCCGGGCTCGGCGCCCACGCGGTGGAACTCCACACGGGGGAGTACGCCCACGCCCGGGGCGAAGCCCGGGGGCGGGAGCTCCGGCGCCTCGCCGATACCGCGGCCCTCGGCCGGGAGCTCGGGCTCGCGGTCCATGCCGGCCACGGTCTCACCTACGAGAACGTGATCCCGGTGGCGGCCCTCGACGACATCGAGGAGGTGAACATCGGCCACTCCATCATGTCCCGGGCGATCCTCGTGGGGATGGAGCGGGCGGTGGCCGAGATGCGCGACCTGATCCGCGAGGCCCCCTCCCGGGTCGCGGAGCCGGGGGGGTGGATCCCGCCCTTCGGGTGGTGACCCGGTGAAGCTCGACTGGAAGGCGGTCCTCGGGATCGCCATCAGTGCCGTCCTCATCTGGTGGGTGCTCCGCGACGTGAACCCCGGCGAGGTCTGGGACGAGCTTCAGGACGCGCGCTGGGGGCTCCTCCTGGCGGCGGTGGCGGTGGCCACCTCCGGGTTCCTCCTCCGGGCGCTCCGGTGGAAGCTCCTCCTCCACCCCATGAAGCCGGACACCTCGCTGGGAAACCGGTTCGCCGCCGTGAACATCGGGTTCGCGGCGAACAACCTCCTTCCCGCCCGGGTCGGGGAGTTCGCCCGGGCGTGGGCGATCTCGCGCCTCGAGCCGGTCACGGTGAGTGGCGCCCTCGGCTCCCTCGTGGTGGAGCGTTTCCTGGACGGGGTGGCGGTCTTCTCGCTCCTGGCCGTGGCCCTCCTCCACCCCTCCTTCCCCACGGAGGCCACCGTGGCGGGGCGCCCCCTTGCCACCCTCATGACCGGAATCGTCATCGTGCTGGGGGCCGTTCTCGCCGTCGTCGTGGCCCTCCTCCTCTTTCCCCGCCTCTTTCTCCGGGTGGCCGAGGGCGTTGGGCGGATCCTGCCGGACCGGGCCGCGCGGCTCCTCGTGGAGGGGCTAAGGAGCTTCCTCGGAGGGCTCACCTCGCTTCGCGACCCACGTCTCCTCCTCGGGGCGCTGGCCTGGTCCTTCGTCTTCTGGGGGTGGAACGCCGTTTCCTTCTGGCTCGCGATGCACGCCTTCGGGATCGAGGAGGGGTACACGACCGCCCTCTTCGTGCAGGCCATCATTGCCCTTGGCGTGTCCGTTCCGTCGGCGCCCGGTTTCTTCGGGACCTTCCACGCCGCCGCGGTGGTGGCCCTCACCGAGGTGTACGCCGTGGGGGAGAGCGCCACGCTGGCCTTCGCCTTCGGGTACCACCTGGGCGGCTTCATCCCGGTGACGGTCCTCGGGCTCTGGTACGCCGGCCGGATGGGGCTCTCGATGCGGGAGCTCGGGCACGCCGAGGAGGCCGTGGAGGGCGCGGTGGAGGTCGCCGAACAGCTCGGAAAGGGGGAGGCCGGATGACCGACTCCGTGCGCCTCCGCGCTCCGGCCAAGGTGAACCTCCTCCTCAGGGTCCTGGCCCGGGAGGAGAGCGGGTTCCACCAGCTCGAGACCCTCTTCCAGGCCCTGGAGCTCGCCGACGCGGTGGAGGTCCTTCCCGGCGCGAAGGGGCGGGGCCCGGCCCTGGAGCTATCGGGCGTCAAACCCGGCGCCCTCGGCACCGTGGACGAGAACCTCGCGGTACGGGCCCTCCGTCTCCTTTCAGAGGCCGCAGGCGTTCCCCCGGACTTCGGCATCCGGCTCGAGAAACGGATCCCCCACGGGGCGGGGCTCGGGGGAGGATCGTCGGACGCGGCGGCGGTGCTCCTGGCCGCGAACCGGCTCCTGGGCGCCCCCCTCTCCCGGGCCGAACTCGCCGCCATGGGCGGGCGTCTCGGCGCGGACGTCCCCTTCTTCGTGGCCGAGACCCCCCTCGCCCTCGGATGGGGTCGGGGCGACCGGATCCTCCCCCTTCCTCCCCTTCCCAGGGCCGCGGTCCTCCTCGCCCTTCCGCCCTGGGGGATCGCCACTCCGGCAGCGTACGCGGCCCTCGCCCGTCACCGGGAGGGCGCCTCGGCGCCGGGGTCGGCACTCCTCGGGGGGCCCGACGCTCCCTGGAGGGACTGGGATGCGGTGGCACGGGCCGCGGAGAACGCCTTCGAGGCCGCCCTCTTCCCCGAGCACCCGACCCTTTCCCGGATCCGCGGGGCCCTTCGTGCCGCCGGCGCGGCACCGGCGCTCCTCTCGGGGAGCGGTTCGGCGGTGTTCGGCGTCTTCGCCGGGCTCGACCCGGACACCCCCTTCCCGGACCCGGTCCAGGAGGAGGTCCGGCGTCGCGCCGGCGTGGACGGACTCCGCCTCGTGGCCACCACGACCCGGGGTTGAGGGAGGCGGGGGCACGGGTTACCCTGAGGCAGCCGGCGGCGGGAGGTGCCGGCACCCCTGGCCCGTCGTCTAATGGCAGGACACCGGTCTTTGGAACCGGCGGTGGTGGTTCGAATCCACCCGGGCCAATGTCCGACCTCGGTCCCCCGACGCGTGGGACCCTCCCCCGACCTCCGATACCGCCGTGTGGTCGCTCCTTCTGGTGGCCTT
>JBJHCE010000130.1:0-8652 GCA_050485865.1 Gemmatimonadales bacterium
TCCCCGGAGGGCTCCATCCACCTGAGCGCACCCCGGACCACCGCGAACGCATCCTGGGGGCGCGCCTCGGCCAGGTCGGCGACGATCGCCGCGTATGGACCGAGGGGCGAACCGAGCGTCGCACCGACGGTCGAGCCGATGGTCGTATCGCGGGCCGGTTCCGGGTCCACCCCCCCGCCGGTCCCGCGCCCAGCAGGAGGAGGCCTCCGAGCAGCCACCCGCCCCGCGCAATCGCACCCGCTCGAACTGTCGCCATTCTTTGCATCCCCCGTTCGAGGTCCACGCTACCCCACCTGACGCGCCGCCGGCACCTCCGCCTCGTTCTCGCCGTGCCCTTCCAGGTCCTTCAGCGTGACCGGGCGGAAGGCCAGGTCAATGGCGAGCCAGATCGTTTTCGCCCACGGGTAGAAGAGCACCGGAAGCGGAATCACGAGGAGCACGAGCCCCCACTTGAGGGCGTTCCATGGTACGTCGGGCCAGGTGAGGAGGATCCCGGCGAGCGCCCCCGCGCAGATCAGGAGTTCGGCGGTGACGAAGTTCACCACGAAGCTCCCGATGAAGTAGTCGTCCTCGCCCCGGTCGGTCCGCAGATGACACCCGGCGCACACCGGCGCCATGACGATCCACCGGCGAAAGAGTCCCCCCCGCCCGCAGTTCGGGCAGCGGCGGAGGAGCGCGCGCCCGAGGAGGCGCGCACCACGGGCCACGCTGAGCTCCCGGGGAGTGGTCCCCCCGTGCGCCGCGAGGGCCGGGGGAACGGAGGCGGTGTCGGGGGTGTTCTCCATGGGTTCAAAGCTACCCGAACCCGATCCCGAGGACCACGCTCGATGGCCCTGTCCACCCTCGTCGCCGCCGCCTTCCTCGCGTTTCTTCCGTTGGGGGATGCGAAGGTCTCCGCCCCCCTCGACGTGACCGTCCCCGCTGCTCCCCGGGCGGAGTTCTCCGCCGACACCCTGGTGCTGGTGGTGGCCGAGGAGGGGAACCGGGCGCGCTACCGGGTCCGGGAGCAGCTTGCGCGCCTTTCCTTTCCGAACGACGCGGTGGGCGAGACGACGACGATCTCGGGAACGATCATGGTGACCACGGCGGGCGAGGTGCTCCGCGAGGGGTCCCGGTTCGTGATCCGCCTCGCGGACCTCGAGAGCGACGCCGACCGCCGGGACAATTTCCTCCGGCGAAACACCCTTTCCACCGACCAGTATCCCGACGCGTACTTCGTGCCCACGGGCTTCCGGGATCTCCCCTCCCCGGTTCCAACGTCGGGCGAGGCCCGCTTCCTCCTGGACGGCGAACTCACCGTGCGCGACGTGACCCGCCCCGTGACCTGGGAGGTGGGGGCGGAGTTCGCAGGCGGCGCGGTGATCGGGCGGGCCGAGACCCGGTTCACCTTCGGCGACATGGGGCTCACGATCCCGAGCGTGGGGTCGGTCCTTTCGATCCGCGACGACATCCGTCTCGAGTTCGATTTCCGCCTGGTCCCCCCGGGGCAGGGGGCGGGGCAGGGGGAGTGAGCCCCGGTCCATGAAGGAGCTCCTCGACCTCCTGGACCTCGAGCCCATCGAGCAGAACATCTGGAGGGGGCAGAACCGGGACATCGGCACGGGGCGGGTCTTCGGCGGGCAGGTGCTGGCCCAGGCCCTCGTGGCGGCGCGGCGCACCGTGGCCGACGACGACCCCCCCCGTGAGGCCCACTCCCTCCACGCCTACTTCATTCTGGCAGGTGACCTGAGGGCCCCCATCGTCTACTTCGTGGACACCCTCCGGGACGGCGGGAGCTTCACCACCCGGCGGGTCACGGCGATCCAGCACGGGCGCGCGATCTTCAACCTCTCCGCCTCCTTCCACCGCCGGGAGGAGGGGATCGAGCACCAGGCCGACCCGCCCGGGGTGCCGGACCCCGAGACCCTGATCCCCGAGCTCGAGCGGATCCGGGCCATGGCGCACCTGATCCCGGAGGAGCTCCGCGGGGTCCTGACCCAGGACCGCCCGCTGGACTTCCGCCCGGTGGACCCCCCGGAGCTGGTGGACCCGGACCCTTCTCCTCCGATCCGCCGCGCCTGGTTCCGGACCACGGGACCCCTCCCCGACGACCCGCTCCTGCACCAGGCGGCGCTCGCGTACGCGTCGGACTACGGGCTCCTGGCCACCGTGCTTCAGCCCCACGCTCTCACGATACGGGACCCCGCACTCCAGGTGGCCTCCCTCGACCACGCCCTCTGGTTCCACCGCCCCTTCCGGGCCGACGAGTGGCTCCTCTACGAGGTGGACTCCCCCGTGGCCGCCGGCTCGCGGGGGTTCGCCCGGGGGCGGGTCTTCACCCGGTCCGGTGTTCTGGTCGCTTCCTCCGCCCAGGAGGGGCTGGCCCGGATGCGGAGGGGGTAGGGGTCTGGCCCGAAGCCGCGTCGGGTTCCGAGCGATGGGATCCGCGCGGCCGGACCCAACGGTGGCGATAGTATACTATATGTGGTATATTGCAGGGTGTCTGATCGCCCGCTGAAACCCGTCTACTGGATCGGCTCATCGAGAGATGATCTCAGGTCCTTCCCCGAGCCGGTCCTCCAGACGGTGGGGTTCGCCCTTTTCCGCGCTCAGGAAGGGAAGAAGGCTCCCACGGCGAAACCACTCAAAGGCATCACAAAGGGGGCTGGCGTTCTCGAGATCGTGGAGAATCACGACGGGGACACCTATCGGGTGGTGTACACCGTCCGTTTTGCGGAATCAGTCTACGTTCTTCATGCGTTTCAGAAGAAGTCCAAGCGGGGCATCCAGACGCCCAAGCACGAGGTGGATACCATCCGAAGGCGCTACGAGGCGGCACGCGCGCACAACCAGGCGGCAGGAGAGCGTCCATGACAAACGATCAAGGGCATCCGGAGATCACAAAGGGCGGTCAGAACGTATTTGAAGAACTGGGTTTGCCGGATTCGGAGGAGCTGCTCGCGAAGGCCCGGCTCGCCAGCGCCATTTCGGACATCATCACGGGTCGGCACCTGACGCAGAAGGAGGCCGCTGACCTTCTCGGGACGAGTCAGCCCAAGGTGTCGAACCTCATGAACGGGCGACTGGAAGGGTTCTCGCTGGAGCGCCTTGCCCGGTTCCTGAACACCCTGGATCGCGATGTGGAGATCGTCGTGAAGCGGCGTCCCAGGTCGCGCAAGAATGCGCGGTTGGTTGTAACGCTGGGTTGAACCGAGAGCACGTGCACCGGCCGGATCGGCTTCTTCCGGGCCGCGGGTGCAGCACGGGTCGTCTGGCCAGCAAAGGAAGGTGCCCAGGGCTCCCGACGGACCGTCATTCTTCCTCGAAGGAGAGAACCATGCTCACCCGCACGGGCTCGCGAGCCGGGTTGCTCCTGACGGCGGCGCTCCTTTCGTCCTGCGACGCCGCCGGCGGGGGTGAGGACACCCTCTGTCCCGGGCGCTCGATCGAGGTCGAGCAGGTCCATTCCCTCGGTGCGGCCGAGGGGGATGCGGCGCTCTCGAATCCCCTCCCGGTGGTCGAGGACCAGCGGGGGCGGCTCTGGGTCTTCGGGCAAGGGGCGATGCCCGTCGTGTTCGACGGCGACGGGCGGTGCCTCGCCACCGTGGGCGCGGGGGGGGAGGGCCCCGGTGAGATGCTCGGTCCGCACCACCTCTGGCTCCTTCCCGGTGACTCCGTCGCGGTCCTCGCATCGCGCAGGCTTCACATCCGGGACCCGGACCTCGGCTTCGTGCGGCAGGAGCCGGTACCGCTCCTGGGCGCCGGGGATGCGGTGGTCCTGGACTGGCCCGCGCACGTGGTCGTGAACGCCCTGGACCCGACCCCCCAACGGCGGGACCATCCCCTCCACCGGGTCGATTTCTCCGGCCCGGAGCCGTCGGTCGTGGCCTCCTTCGGGGGCGACTGAGAGCCGGTCACGAGCTCCACCCTCTACACGCGCCTCCCCCGTGCGCTCCTTCCGGATGGGCGCGGCGGCTACTGGTCCACGTCGGCCGACCTCTACCGGGCCGTCCAGTACGGACCGGACGACGAGCCCCTGCGCACGGTCGCCCGGCGCCCGGCCTGGTTCCGGGAGCGTTCCGACCTGAGCCCGGGCACCTTCGACCGCCCTCCGTCTCCACAGTGCGACGGGGCCGGGCCGGACGAGTCGGGGCTCCTCTGGATGTTCTGCGCGGTGGCATCCCCGGACTACCAGGACGCCCACCCAGCCGGTCCCGATCCTCCCGGCGCAGTGGCCGGCGTGGCCGAGTACACGGAGGAGCGGATCGACTACGACCGGCTCCACCATACCTGGGTCGAGGTGATCGAACCGGCTGAGGGAGGGGTCGTCGCGCGCCTGCTCTTCCCGGGATCCGTACTGTCGGTCCTTCCCGGCGCCCGGGTGGCGGTCCGGAGCGTGGCCGATTCCGGCGATCCGCTGGTCCTGATCTACCGGTTCGAGCTGAACGCCCCCGGGTGACCCGACGCTCCTGGCGCACGCAGTTCGTGCAGCAGGGCGGGGTTGCCCCGAGGCCGCGGGCGTCCGATCGTGGGCCGGGAGGAGGTGTCCCGATGACCCAGCGCAGGAACGCGAGGATGGTGTCCGGCCCCATTCCGGTCGTGTGGATCGGAATCATGGCGCTCGCCGCCGGGTGCTCCGAGGGGCCACCTGAAGGCGACGAGACCACCACGGCCCAGGAGGCGGAAGCGGAGATCCTGGCGCCGCGGCTCCGGGCGGCCGATTGCCTCGGAGGGGAGTGCCGGATCCAGCTGGACACGGTAGCCCGCATTGCCGACGCCGATGGAACCCTGCCGGAGCAGGCGTATTTCCAGCGCGACAGTGCCGGCCGGATCTGGGTCACGGGATACATGCGAGACACCATGCTGCGCTTCGATCTCGCATCGGGGACGACCGATACCGTGGGGCGGCTGGGGGACGGGCCTGGAGAGTTCCGGAGGATCGGTGTCCCCATCATGGGGCCCGGCGACTCGATCCACATCCCCGACCGGGAACTCCAGAGGATCACGGTCGTGGGGCCGGATCTCGAGGTGGCGCGGATCGTGCGCTTTCGGTACGGACCCTGGCTGCCCCTCGGTGAGGGCCGGTATCTCCTGTCGGGAGGCACGGGAACGCGCGAGACCGCCGGGTACCCCCTCCATGTCGTGGTGGAAGATGACCCTGGGATCGAGGCATCGTTCGGTACGGACGATCCGCGGCTCGTGCCCGGACAGAACCACCTGACCGGGCGGGTTGTCGGGTACGGATCGGAGGGAACGATCTGGGCGGCGGCGCCGGGTCGCTTCGTGTTCGAGCGCTGGGACCCGCTTCGCCAGGAGCTCACCCAGACCCTGGCTCCCCCGGTTCCACCGGAGCTCGCCGGAATCTCGGAGCCCCGTGCCGGGGATCCACGCCGCGCGCGCCCCCCACCCGGGATTTCCCAGGTCTGGGAGGACGCGGACGCGGTGCTCTGGGTCCTCCTGATGGTCCCGGACCCCGACTGGGCACCCGCAACGGGCGCCTTGCTGCCCTACCTCGAACCGGACGCGTACGCCGAGATCTACGACTGGCTGCTCCTGGCCTTGGATCCGGGCTCGGGGACGGTTGTGGCCGAGCAGCGCTTCGACCGAAGGGTGCAGATCCACCCGACCCATACCGTGCTCGTCGAAGGTGCTGAGTACGTCGCGGACACCCTGGTCTTCCACCTGTCGATTCCGAAGCTCGTGCGCTGATCTGCCGGCTGGGGGCCGCAGGCTCGAGGATTCGGCCCGTTCGAGCGGTGGCCCTCAGCGCCCCCCCGCAAACGCCTCCCCCCACCCGGTCCACCGGTCGAGCGAGGCCGGCTTCACGTCTCCCGGGCGCATGCCCCGGTCGGTGCACACCCGCACGTAGGTGGCCCAGCCTCCCGCGACGCGGCGGGAGGCGACGGGTCCGAGCTGCCCAAGTGCGCGGCAGTACCCGTAGTGGTGGTCGGAGGCCAGCTCTCGGTCGAGGGCCTCGGCAAGGCGGCCGAGCATCGCATCCCCGGAAGGAGACTCGACGAAGAGGAGGTAGCGCGGCGGCTCCGAGTCGTCCGGGGCGAGGAGGGCAAAGGAGAGGGGGACGCCGAGGGCCCGTGCGGCTCCTTCGAGCGCCGCCTCGACCCGGGCCGGCGCGAGCTTCTCGCCCGCCCGGTCGCTCACGCCGTCGAGCTTCCCCTCGAAGCGAAGAAGGGGGAGGGCCCCCGAATGCCCGGTGCAGCGGAGCGCGTCGCGAAGGGCGTACCGGGCGAGCCCCGCGCCGGTGGTGAGGAGCGGGGTGTAGGATGCGCCGGCCTCGAGCTCGTGCACGAGGCGGGGGGTGGCCCCGGGGGTGTCCAGGTCGATGAACTCGAGAAAGTGGCTCGTGGCTGCGGCCACGCCCCCGCGGGGACCCTCGTTCCAGAGCGGAAAGGTGACCACCCCTTCGGTGGCCAGGAGTCCCTTTCCCTGGATGGGGATGTGCGGGAAGTACGCCTCGAGGGCAGGGAGCTGCCGGGCGGCGGGGCCGTCGGCCCAGCACGAGACCACCTGGAGGCGGGGCCAGAGGGCCCCTCCGGTGAGGCGCCCGTGGGTGTCGAGGGCGGCTTCGATCGCCCGGGCGCGGCGGGGGGGGAGGGCGCGGAGGTGCCCGGGGAGCTCCCGTTCGAGCGCCTCCATCAGGAGGGTCAGAAAGGACGGGCTCCAGACCGAGATGAGCCCCAGGTCCTCGGCGGCGAGGAGGTGGACGAGGGTGAGGCGGCGCCATTCGTCGAGGGACCCGGTGCGAGCGAGGGTTCCCGGGACCGCCATTACCCGGCCGAGGGCGGCCCGTCCCAGGGGGCCCAGGTACTCGGTGTCGTCCTCCATGCCGATGGGCAGGCCGCCGGGGGTGCGCTGCCGAGGGCCCGTGGCGGGGGAGATGGACCAGTACTGCCGGAGCCCGCGGAGCTCGGGTCGGGCCCGGAAGAGGTCGCCCATCCAGGAGGCGAGGGCACCCCGCATCTCGGAAAGGAAGGGACCTGTGAAGGGAATGAGGCGGTCGCCGCCGGTGGTCCCGCTCGTGCGCTCGAGGATGCGCACGGGTGCGGTGGTGAGAATGCGCGGCGCTCCGGCGGCGATGCGGGCGACCCAGGGGGCGAGGGCCTCGGCGGTGAGGACCGGCACCCGGGCCTGGAAGTCCCGAACGGAGCGAATGGAGGCGTAGCCGTGAGCGCGCCCGTAGGCAGTGGGGGCGTTCGCCTCGAGGAAGCGCCGGAGGCGGAGGGCCTGGGCGCGTTCCGGGTTCCGGCGGCCCTCCTCGAAGGCCCGGACCTTTCCGCGGTCCATGAGGCGGAGGCCGGCGTGAATGGCCCGGAGGATCATGGGGGCCGGGCCCCCCGGGGGGCACCGGAGCGGACCATGCGCCGGCCGGCCGGGGTCAGATTCTCGTCGGAGAGCTCGGTGAGGCAGACGAGCTCGTCGCCCCGCGCGTGCCCGGGGTTTGCCTTGAGGAAGAAGGCGACGTGCGGGTCCGCGCGGCGGGCTTCGGGGACTCCCGCCAGGTGGGCGCGAAGGGGCTGGGGGCTCTCGAGGCGAACGACCCCCCGGGCCGGGTCGTACCGGTCGCCGAAGCGGGCCCGGGCCAGCGCGTGGCGAAGGGCTGCCGGTTCCGGGGGGATCGGGGCGTCGTGCCGGGGGTGGAAGTCCCGCCAGAAGACCGGAAGGAAGCGGTACGTCCGAAAGCCCGAGGTGATGAGGAGCCAGAAGAGGCGGCCACCCTGGCCATGCTCGGCATGGAGCCTCCGCACCGCGTGGATCCACGTGCGGGGAAGGGCCGTGCTCCCCCACGCCGCGGGGTCCACGATCGTGTCCCCGGAATAGACCACGGTGAGGGTCTCGCCCTCGTGCACGAAGGGGTGGAGGAGGAGGGTCGAGAAGCCCACGAGCGCGCCTTCCTCCTCGAACAGGAGGGTCCAGTTCTTCTGGTCCAGGTCGGCGGCGAAGACCGCCTCCGAGACCCCTCCGAAGTGCCGGGCGAGGAGGGCGAACATCTCCCGCCTTCGTTCCGGGCCCAGCCCGTCAACCCGCTCGAGGATCCCCTTCACAGCGTGGCGACCTCCACGTGGAGCCTTCCGGAGCCCGGGGGGTCGGGTCCCGGAGGGGAGGGGTGAAAAGGGATCTCGAGGGGCCTCTCGAGGATGGAGGCAAGGTAGGGGGCGCGGGTGGGGCCGATCAAGCTGCAGGCTGCCGACGGGCAAGGTGGTGACGGGGGCATCCGCGAGTCCGGGAGATGCCGATGGGCACCCGAAGCGACGATGGAGGAGGGGCCTCGGGGCTCGCGGCCCGTGCCGACAGGCCTTGCGTCCGGCGGTGGGATGCAGCATGATTCCCACAGTGGGAAATCCCACCTAGCCAGGAGAAGATCATGTCCGAGGTCATCCGGGAATACGACCTGAAGGCCGACTCCAAGCGGCGCGTGACGCTCCGCTCATCGGAGTACACGTTCTATCACGCACGGGAGTTCGAGGACGGGCGAATCCTCCTGGAGCCGCGCGAGCTTCGCCCCCCCGCCACCATCTCGCGCAGAGCCCTCGGTCATATGGACGAGGCGATGCGCCGCATGCGCGCGGGCGAAGTGGGGGATGAGTTCGACCTGACCGAAATCGAGGATCTGCTCAACGAACCGTGAGCCTGGGGGTGGCGTGTGGCGTACGTGGT
>JBJHCE010000131.1:0-8616 GCA_050485865.1 Gemmatimonadales bacterium
TCGCGGAGGCCCCGGGGGGCGAGGCCGCCAAGGGTTGCGAGCATGGCCCAGGCGCCCCCGAGGTAGCGGCCGGCGGCGAGGACCGCCGAGGAGCGCACGAGAATGCGCAGCGGGGGGAGGGGGGCCCCCGGTTCGACGGGGTGCTCGGGCTCCACCCAGACCAGGGAGTCGACCCCGGCCAGGGCGGGTTCGGAGGCCACGATCCTGGACCCGAGGGGGCTCTCCAGCGATGCGAAGCGGAGCGACTGTCGCCTCCGGTCATGCCGGAGGAGGAACTGGACGCTCCGGGCGCAGACCCCGCAGCTCCCGTCGTAGAGGAGGAGGGGGTCGGCGCTGGGGGAGGAGGGGGTCAGGGCCCCTCGCTCGGGAGGGTGAAGAGCGGCTCCCAGACCCAGCCGTCCACGCCGCCGGCCTGGACCCGCCGCCAGGCGCCCTGGGCATCGCCCAGGAGGACCACGGCGTTTTCGGCCACGACTCCCTGCACCGCACCGTCGGAGGCAGGTGAGGAGCGGACGTTCACGAAGGTGCGCGCCACGGCACGGACCCATCCCCCCTCGGAGGGGGGCGCGGGATCGTCATCGGCGACAACGTGGACCGGCTCGGGGGCGGGGGCGGGGGCAGGGGCGGACGTGCCACCCTCCTGTTGGGCGAAGCCCGGGATCTCCCGCGACGGGGGCGGGGGCGTCGGAACCCGCTCCTCCGGAGGCGGCGCCTCGACCCCGGGGGCGCGTTCCGCCTGGGGGGTCGGGGCCAGGAAGATCACGTCGCCCGAGTCGGAACCGAACAGGGCCCACCCTCCGAAGCCGAGGGCGAGGGCCGCCACCGAGGCGGCGGCCACGAGGGGGGCTGAGATCCGACGCCGGGTCTCCGCCCCGCACCAGCGGCACTCGGTGGCCTCGCGGGGAAGCAGGGAGTCACACTCCGGACAGGGGCGCAGACTCTTCGAACCGCGCCCCGGGGACCCGCGCCCCGGGCCGGCCCCTTCGAAAGGCGCCTCGCACGACGGGCAGCGGGTCGCGATCGGGAGCGCCTTGGCGGCGCACTGTTCGCATCTCAGGTACGGCATGAATCCCCGGCGGGCCTGTTGGACCCGGGCAACCTGCGTTCGCGATGGGGGGAGACAAGGGGAACGTAGAGTGCGGGCGAGAGGTGCCCCGCGTCAAGTCCCACGTGCATCGGGGGTTCCGTGCCCGGGGTCCTGGCCGGCTCCCTGTTCGACCCCCTGGCCCCCTCCCCGGCCCCCGCTCCGCCCCGCCGCCTTCTCCAGCTCGACCACCAGGTAGAGGGTGAGTCCCACGGCCAGGACCGGGCCCCAGCTTGCGGGCTCGAGGGGGCGGGTTCCGAAGAGGAAGTGGAAGGGTGCCGTGTAGGTGAAGGCGGCCTGGAAGGTCACGAGGAGGGCCGCCGCCACGAGGGCCGCCCGGTTCCCCACGAGGGCCTGCCAACCGATGCTCGGCCTCCACTGGAAGCGGCAGGTGAAGAGGTACCAGAGCTGCGCCGCCACGAGGGCGTTCACGACGGCGGTGCGGGCGTATTCCGGATCCGACCCCCGGCCCAGCTCCCACTGGAAGAGGAGGAGACAGGCGGTGCACACCCAGACCGACACGTACACGATGCGCCGGATGAGGAAGCGCGAGAGCATGGGGTCGCCCGGGTCCCGCGGGGGGCGCGCCATGATCCCCGGCTCCGGGGGCTCGAAGGCGAGGGCCAGGGCCAGGGTGACCGCGGTGATCATGTTCACCCAGAGGATCTGCACCGGGGTGACGGGGAACGCCTCGAGGGCGAGTGCCACTCCGGCCAGGACCAGGAGCGCCTCCGCCCCGTTCGTCGGGAGAATGAAGAGGATCGTCTTCTTCAGGTTGTCGTAGACGGTGCGTCCCTCCTCCACCGCCTGCTCGATGGAGGAGAAGTCATCGTCGGCGAGGACCATCTCGCTGGCCCCTTTCGCGGCCTCGGTCCCCTTGATCCCCATGGCCACCCCGATGTCCGCCTGCTTGAGGGCGGGGGCGTCGTTCACCCCGTCGCCGGTCATGGCGCAGACGTGCCCCTCGGCCTGGAGCGCCCGGACGATGCGGAGCTTGTGCTCGGGGCCCGCACGGGCGACCACGTCGTGGTCGGCGAGGGCGGCGCGGAGTTCGTCGTCGGAGGCCCCCTCGATGGTGCTCCCCTTGAGGGCGCGGCTCCCGTCGCCGATCCCGAGGCGGGCACCGATGCTCCGGGCGGTGGCGCCATGGTCACCGGTGATCATGATCACCCGGATTCCGGCGGCCTTGCACGAGGCCACGGCCTCCGCCGCAGCGGCCCGGGGCGGGTCCATGAGGGCGGCGATGGCGACCAGGGTGAGTCCCCCCGCCTCGGCCAGCTTCTCGATGGCCCCCTGGAGCTCCGAGGGGTCGGCCTCGGGATCCAGGGTACCTTCCGGCACCCGGGCCTCGGCGAGCGCCAGGAGACGGTAGCCCTCCGACGCCACCGCGTCCAACCGCTCCTCCCACCCGGCGCGCCACCCCTCCGGGTCGTCGATGGGGCGGGCGCCCCCGCCGGCTCCTTCGCCATCGCCCGCCGCCGCCACCGCCTCCCGGCCACAGAGCTCGAGGACCCGCTCGGGGGCGCCTTTCAGGAGCAGGTGGAGGGTCCCGCCCTCCCCGGGGTCGTGGATCGTCGCCATCCACCGGCGCTCCGACTCGAAGGGAACGAGCCCCAGCCGGGGGGTGCGCGCCTCTTCGGCGCCCGGGTCGAGGCCGGCCCGCTCGCCCATCACGTGCAGGGCGCCGTCGGTGGGGTCGCCCTGGAGGGTGCGCTCGGCCCCGGCGAAGGAGGCCTCGTTGCAGAGGAGCGCGATCCGGGCGGCCCGGAGCAGGAGGGGGTGGTCTGACGGGTCGAGTTCTTCCTCATCCTGCACGAACCGCCCCTCCGGCTCATACCCCGTCCCCCGGACCCCGACCTCCCCCTCCGGAAGCAGGAGTCGCTCCACGGCCATCTCGTTCCGGGTGAGGGTCCCGGTCTTGTCGGTGCAGATGACGGTGACCGACCCCAGGGTCTCCACCGCCGGAAGCCGCCGGACAATGGCCTTTCGCCGCGCCATCCGCTGCACGCCCAGGGCCAGCGCGATCGTGAGGATCGCCGGGAGCCCCTCGGGGATCGCCGCCACCGCGAGGGCCACCACGGCGAGAAACGCATCTTCCGCCGCGAGTCCCCGGAGGAGCCACCCGACAAGAAACACCCCGGCCGCTGCCAGGACGATCGCCACCGAAAGCTGCTTGCCAAAGCGATCGATCTGCCGGAGGAGGGGGGTCGTCACCCCCTCCACCCGGGCCACCAGGCGCCCGATCCTGCCGATCTCGGTGTCCACCCCGGTGGCGGTGACGACTCCGGTGATCCGCCCCGAGGTGACGAGGCTCCCCGAGAAGGCCATGGACCGCCGGTCCGCCGGGAGCGCTTCCTCCCCCACCGGGTCCACCCCCTTTCCCACGGGTTCCGACTCGCCGGTGAGGAGTGCTTCGTCCACCCGGGGCGAGAGGGCCTCCACGATCCGGAGGTCCGCGGGCACCCGGTCGCCGCTTTCGAGGCGGACCAGGTCGCCCGGAACGAGCTCCTCCGCATCCACCTCGACCCGCTTCCCCCCGCGCACCACCACCGCCGTGGGCGAAAGGAGGCTCCGGATTCCCTCGAGGGCCTCCGCTGCCTTTCCCTCCTGCACGAAACCCACCACGGCGTTCACGAAGACCACGAGGAGGATCACCCCGGTGTCGACCCACTCGCCCAGGAAGGCGGTGAAGACCGCCGCCCCCAGGAGCACGTAGATCAGGACGTTCCGGAACTGGTCGAGAAAGCGGAGCAGGGGGTGCCGCGGCGGCTCCTCGGGGAGCCGGTTCGGCCCGTGCTCCTCGAGCCTCCGCGCCGCTTCGTCCGGGTCGAGCCCCTGCCTCCGGTGGACACCGAACGCCTCTGCCACCTCCCCGGGGGGGAGGGCGTGCCAGGGACGGGGCTCGGTCATCGCGGCCGGAGTACGGCCCCCGTCAGGGCCTCGAGGCGCGCCACCGCGTCATGGAAGCGGAAGAGCGCCTCCAGGTGGTCGCGGTCCGCCTGCGCGGCCACCGTCTCGGCCTCCGCCACCGGGAGGAAGGTCCCCGCCCCCACCTCGAACTCCCCCACGGCCAGGCGAAGCTGGGCCTCGGCCACCTCCCGGTTCCGCTCCTCGAGCTCCGCCTGGGCCCGGGTGATCCGCACCGCCGCCACGAGCGACGCCACGTCGGAGAGGAGCCCCTGCTCGGCCTCCCTCAGCCGGAGCCGGGCGTTCTCCTCCTCGATTCGCGCCGTCTCCACCGACCGCCGCCGCTCCGCCCCCTGGAAGACCGGGATCGACACCGACACCGACGCCGAAGGCGGCTGCCTCGTGAAGGTGAACGGAAACTGCCGGTTCCGGTCGAGGGCCCCCTGGAGCTGCTCCGGGGTGAGGGCCAGGAGGGTGCAGTCCTGGGGCGGGAAGGGATCGGCAAGCCGCCGGAAGATCTCGTTCTGGAACTCGCACTGCCCCACCGCCTGCTCCGCTCCGAGCTCGATCTGCCGCGTCACCCAGGCGTCGTCCATGGCCTGCCGCGTGAACCCGCTCCACCCGGCCTGGAACTGCACCGAGGGCCAGTACGCCGCCCCCGCCGACGCCACCCGCCGACTCGCCACCCCGACCCCGGCCCGAAGCCCCTGGAGCTCCGGGCTCCCGGAAAGGGCGAGCCGCGTGAGCTCCGCCTCGTCCAGCGCCACGTCGAACAGCTGGAAGCCCGTGCCCGGCACGATGTCCCGGTCCCGCTCGAGCCCGATCGCCCGCAGGAGCGCGAGCCGCGATGTCCGGATCCCCTGCTCCGCCTCGAGCACCGCGATCCGCGCCCGCCCCGCCTGGATCTCGGCCTGCATCGCCTCGAGGGGGGTGGCCGACCCCACGTCGGCGAGCCCCTGGGCCAGGTTCAGGTTGGCCGCGGCCCGCTCGGTCTGCCGCCGGGCGAGCCTGAGCGCCTCCTCCTGCCGGGCGAAGTCCAGGTACGCCTGGGTGACCCGGAGCACCAGGTCGGCCTCCGCCCCCGAACTCCGCGCCGCCGCCGCCTCCCGCCCTGCCCTCGCCAGCGCCGGCGCCCGGAGCGAGGCCAGGTTCAGCCCGTAGGTCACCCCCACCGAGTAGCTCGAGAAGAGGAACGACGGCTGCCCGCCCACGCCGAGCTCCCCCGAGGTGAGCCCCCCGATCCGCTCCGTTCCCGCGCCCTGCCACTGCACCCCGCTCCCGAGTCCCACGTTTGGAACCAGGAGGTTCCCCCGCGCCGCCCGGAGGTCCCAGTCCGCCACCGCCTCGTCGTTCCGGGCAATCTGGAGCCCGGGGCTGTACGCCCGCGCGAGATCGATGGCCTCGTCGAGGGTCAGCCGCTGCTGCGCTTCCACACCCGAGGGGGATGCGAGGGCCCCGGCCATGACAAGGGCGAGGACGAGGCGCGTCGCCCCGGCCGCGCTCCGGGCCGAGTGGGCGCGTGGGCCGTGGGCGCCGCGGCGGGGAGAAGGGTCGCGGGCTCCGGTGGGGGTCGGGGTTGGGGGAGTCGCAGGGGCAGGCGTGGTCCCAGTCATGGTGATCCGGGGGTGGTGAGGAGGATCCGGCCGTCCGCATCCATTACGTGCATCGGGAGGATCCGGTTCAGGTGGTGGATCCTGAGGGGGGGTGGAGCACCGGGGTCGAGGAGGGCGGCTCCGGGGGCGGGGACGGCGTAGGGCTCCCCCCGGTTCTCGAAGACCTCGTACCCCAGGTCGGCGAGCGAGGCGATGCTGATCCGGGAGAGGGGGTTCGGTCTTCCGGGTACGAGGAGGGTGGTCATGAGCTCGTCGAAGAGGACCCCCTGCCGCCAGTGCACGTCTCGGCTTCCCTCGCCCCCCACCTGGTTCTCCACCGGGACCGGGGGGACCGGCCAGGCAGAGCCCCCGAGGGCGCCGAAGGCGGCCCCGGCCCGGGGGCCGGCGAAGTGGGTCTCGGCCCCGGGCGCGTCGGGAAGGGAAGGGTTCCGGAGGAGCTCGAAAAGGCTCCAGAGGGGTCCGATCCCGAGCACGTGGCCGATCTCGTGGGCGAGTACGTCTTCCAGGAGCCCCATCGACAGCAGGGTGGGGACGTCCACCTCGTCCACGAAGACGCGCCCCACGATGGGGAGGAGCCCCTCGGCCCGGATGAAGCAGGGCGAGGCGAAGGCGAGGGATCCCCCGGGGCCGTCCAGGGAGCCCTCGGTCACCACCACCAGGAGGTCGTCCACGACCAGGTCGAGGGCAGGGGCGTCGTCGCCGCACCGCCCCTCGGGGACCCGGACGAGGACCGGGGGGAGCTTTCCGTCGAGGACCCGCTCCCAGCGTGCCACCGCCCCCGCGAGGGCCGCCTCCACCGCCGGCGAGAGTGCCCCGTGACGAAGAACCCGGATCCGGAAGGGGACGCGGCCTTCGGCGTCGGTGGCCGAGGCCAGGAGGTGGAAGCTCCGTCCGTCGGCCCTCACCGTCACCGACTGGAGCCCCGCCTCGGGGCCCAGGGTCCACGAGAGCTGGACCGTCCCGTCGGGGCCCGTGGTGGCGGAGGCGGGGGTCACCGAGCCCCCCAGGGGGAGGTCGAAGGCCACGGGGCGCCCGGCCCAGGGGTTTCCCAGGCGGTCGGTGACCCGGAAGACGAGGGGTTCGGGAAGCGGGGTCCCGGCCCGGGCCTCCTGCCCTTCGCCCGCGAGGAGCTCGGCGCCGCCGGCCCGCTGCCGGACCTCGATGGTGGCCCACCCTTCGGCGCCCCCCAGGCGGGCCCGGATCCGGGTCGTCCCCTCGGCGTGCGCACGGATTCGTCCCGAGGCCGAGATGCTCGCCACCCCCGGGTCTTCGGAGCTCCATTCCGGTCTCATCCCGGGAAGGGCCTCGCCCGCCTGGTCCCGGACCAGGGCCCGAAGGGGGAGGTCCGCGTCGAGGGCATCGAGCTCGACCGCCCCGGGGCTCACGACGAGGGTCGTGGGGACCGGGGCGGGGGCGGTGAGGTCGCAGCCGGAGAGCCCCACGGCGAGGAGGGCGGCAAGGACCGCCGCCAGGGCGCCGGACATGCCCGCGGCCATCCGGGTCCCCGCGGACCCGGACCCCGCGTCGGACACCTTCGGAGCGGACGGAGCAGGTGGCATGGGCGGTCGGTCGGAGCGGTTCGGGCGCATGGACGCCTGAAGCTACCCCCACGGCGCGGGAACAGCCACTCCGGGGCCTCGCCCGCACGCGCCCGGGGCCGATCCGGGGCGCCCTTCCCGACACCACGTCAGTCCCTGTCGGTCTGTCCCCGCGAGAGCGCGTACAGGTGGACGTACTCGACATCGAACTCGCCCTCGGACACGGCGAGGATGTAGTCGTGGCCGATCTCGAGGATCCGCGCCACGGACGGTACCTCGAGGGTAGCCATGAGCGCGCCGTCTGGGCCGAAGACGTCCCATGCGTGCGAGCCGTGTTCCCCCAGGGCGGGGAGGCGCCGCACCCAGAGGCTTCCGGTGCGGTCTTCCCTCAGTTCGTCGAACGCCGGATACGTCTCCGGGAGCGGCATGGCCTCGATCTCTTCCTCCAGCTGCTGGAGCATGGCCGGCGGCATCCCCGGGATGCGGAAGAGCGGACCGTCACGCACCCGCGCACGGGCCGAGGCCCGTTCCGCTTCCGGAATCGCGATCGGCTCGTACGCCCTCCGGATGATCTGGGCCACGCGGCCGTCATACGTGAACTGGGAGATCGCGTAGTTCGCCTGGTCGCCCACGTGGAACCGGTCTTCCCCAGCCGCGTGTCTGATGCGGCGGTTGAAGGGCGAGGGGAGCGCCAGGTTGGGGGTCCCCGGAGGTCCTCCCGCGGGCCGGAACTGCACCACCCCGTCGAAGGTTCCCAGGGTGCGGGGTCCCGCCGCTTCGGACCAGACGACGAAGTTGACAGGCGGGGCATAGACCCCCGTGGTCGGAGGGCTATCCGCGGTCGGACGGGCCGGCTGGCTGACGACATACGCGCCTCCGCCCAGCCATGACGCGGTCTCCGAGGACACCACTCCTGCCTGCGCCGGGCCGGGGATCGTGCGGAGGAGCGTGCCCTGGGGGGAGAAGAAGTGGACGCCGCGGCCGCCGTTTTCGATCGCCAGGGTATCTCCCTCGAGGGAGTGCAGCCCCGTCACCCCGTTCACGGTGAACTCGCCGGGACCTTCTCCCACCCGACCGAAGGTGGCGAGGTGTTGCCCATCCGGACTGAACACGCGGACCTCGATCGGTCGGCCGTTCGCGATCACGATCCTCCCGTCCGGGAGCACCGTGGCGTGCCGGACGTTCGCGAGAAGCTCCGCCTCGGCTCCGGTGACCGCACCGATGCGGACCCGCGGCGACGCGTCCACCGTCCACGAACGGTCGGGGCCCGGGGCCGCTGCGGGATGCTGCACGATGCGGATGCCCGCGCTGTCCACGACCAGGGGGGACCCGTCGGAGAACGGGGCGTCCACACCCCCGCAGGAGGCGAGGCCGAGGCCGGTGCAGAAGAGTGCAGCCCGGAGAGAACGCCTGCCCGCCACCTGGCGATTCATCCCGATCATGAGAACCTTGACATCTCTAGCGGAAAGGGTGA
>JBJHCE010000132.1:0-8035 GCA_050485865.1 Gemmatimonadales bacterium
CGGCGGCGACCCGGATCCGGGCCTCCCGAAGAAAGGCGGGGGGGAAGGCGAAACGCACCGGGTCGTGGTAGAAGCCGGCGAGCACCACCTCTCCGCCGTGGGCCAGCCGGGGGAAGAGGATGTCCAGAATCTGCGGGTCGCCGCTCACGTCGTAGATCGTGCCGTACTCGGCGTCGGGGTCGTCCCGGGGGTCGAGGACCGGGTAGGCCCGGGCCCCGCTCCGGCGGGTGGGGTTCGTCTCCCAGACCACCGGGGGTGGGCAGCCCTCGCGGGCGGCGAGGATCCGGGCGAGGAGGCGGCCCAGGGCGCCGTGGCCCACCACCAGGGTGCGTTCGGCCGCAGGGGCGCCGCGGATCGCGTGGGCGGCGGTGGCGGCGAGGGCGAGGAGGCAGGCCTGCTCCCCCATCCGCTCGGACACCGCCACGACCCGGGGGCCCGGTGCCACGAGGCGGCGGGCGGCGGCGCCGAAGAGGCCGCGGGCCCCGTCGAAGCCGCGGGAGCCGGGCACGAAGACCCAGTCTCCCTCGGAGCGCCCCGACCGGGGGCCGGCCCAGCGCACCTGCCCCATGGCCTCGTACCCGGGAACGAGGGGGTACCCCAAGCCGGGGAAGGGGGGCATGGTCCCGGCGTAGAGGAGACGCTCGGTCCCCGTGCTCACTCCCGTCCACGAGACGTCCACCACCACGTCGTCCGCTCCGGGCGACGCGAGGGCGAGCCGGCGAAGGACGAGTCGTCCGGGCTCTTCGAGAACCACCGCCATCGTGTCCAGTTTTCGTTGCTCCTCTTGGCTCCGCATGGGTCGCGACGCGGGAGACGGAGCGGGGCCGGGCCGGCCCGTACTCCGAACTCCCTCGCCTCTTCTCCCACACAATGGGGCCGTACCCCCCGCGCCGTCAAGAAAAAATTACAACAGGGTATGTCAACGAAACTGGACACTCCGCGGTTCACGGCGTCCCCGACGACTCCGGAGGGTGGAACGGGACGCCCGCAAAACCCGGTTCAGGCCACGCCGGTCACGACCCCGGTGAGCACGGGTGCCCGGGGCCGCGGGCTCCGCACGCCGCGGAATCCCGCCTCCCTCAGGAGGGTCCGGTACTCGGCGGGAGAGCGGGGGCGCCCCTGTCCCATGGCCAGGAGGTAGAGCGAGAAGTAGGCCGCTCCCACCCTCTCCGCCCCACGCACCCCGGCCATGGGCTCGGCCACCACCACCCGGCCGCCCCGGGGAAGGGCCTCCCGCACCGCCCGGAGAATCCTCTCCGCCTCGGCGTCGTCGTGGTCATGGAGAATCCGCACCAGGGTGACCACGTCCGCCCCCCGGGGAAGGGGATCCCGGAAGAAGTCTCCCCCCGCCACGTGCACCCGGGAGGGGGAGAAGTGCTCCGTGAGCCGGGCCCGCCCCCGCTCCGCCACCGCCGGCAGGTCGAAGAGGGCGAGCTCGAGCCGGGGATGCCGGAGCCCCACCGCCTCGAGGAACGCCCCCTCCCCGCCACCCACGTCCAGGATCCGCCGGTGCCGGCCGAAGGGGTAGGCATCGAGGATCTCCCGCGACACCAGGGGCTGGGACGCCGCCATGAGCGCCGAGTAGGGGCCCACCTGGTCCGGGGTGAGGGACCGGGCGTCGGAGGAGCGGGCATAGGCCCAGTACCCCCGGAGAAGCCCCCGGTCATCGGGGCCGTCACGGAGGAGCGCCACCGGGTCCGCCAGGTCGTGGTAGAGGAGCACGTTGTGCTCGACCATGCGCGAGAGCGCCTCGTTCCCGACGAGGGGGGCCCCCAGCGCTCCCAGCGCCACCCGCCCCGAGCGCGTCCGGCGGAAGAGCCCGACGGCGGTTCCGGCCCCCAGGAGCCGCTCGAGCCGATCCACCGGGAGCCCGCACCCCTGGGCCAGCGCTTCGGGGGTGACCGGGCCGTTCGAGAGGCGGGCGAAGAGGTCGAGGCGCACCGCCGCGAGCATCGCCTGCGAATACACGAACCCGGCGCAGAGGTCGAAGACCCGACGCGACCGGGAGAGGGCGATCGGGCGGGTGAGCGGGAACGCCGCCGCCCACCGCTGGAACCCGGGAGAGGCGAGGATCCGGTCCCGCCACGCGAGGACCCGTTCCCCGAGCGAGAGGGGCGGAAGTGGAACAGCTCCTTCCATGGGATGCACGGCGCCCGGGTCCCCCTCCGGGGCCCGCGGTGCCGCCTCGGGCCTCCGCCCGGGCGTCGGGGCCGGCCTTCCCGCCGGGCCGCTCACGGCCCCCCCCGCGCCGACAGCGCCCCCCGGATCCGACGGGCGTCGGCAAAGGGGAGGTGGAGCGCCGAGGTGCCAAGGACATGGGCGAGTTCGTCCAGGAAGGGCTCCGGGCGAAGCCCGGTGTCCAGGACCCGGACCTCGTGCCCCCGGAGCCGGCGGGCCACCGCCAGGGCATCGCTCCGGGCCTGCTCCCGGCCGCCGTTGCCGGAGGCGTCCACGTTCGGGCGCCCGTCGGTGAGGAGGACCACCCGGGGTGCGCACCCTTCCCGCACCGCACCCTCCACGAGGCGGAGCGCCTCGGAGAGCCCCGACGCGAGGGGGGTGCCGCCCCCCCCGGGGAGCCCCCGGAGGAGGCGCCGCGCCCGGGTCAGCGATCGGGTGGGGGGAAGGAGGTTCCGGGCCTCCCGGTCGCGGAAGACCACGAGGGCCACCTCCTCCCGGGCCCGGTAGCTTTCCGCGAGGAGAAGCTCCACCGCCCCCTTCACCTCGGCGAGGCGCCGGAGCGCCTGCGACCCCGAGGCATCCACCACGAAGATCGTCCGGCGGGTGGCCGGGCGGACCCGGCGCTGCACGTGGAGGTCGCCGGGGGTCACGCGGAGGGTGCGCTTCCCGGGGAGGTCACCGGTGGGTGTGTCGGGGGTCTCGCGGGACCGGAGCGCCTGCCAGGGGGCGGCGGCCCGGAGGGTGGCCGGAAGGTCCAGGCGCCGCCCCCTCCCCGGCGGACCGGCCTCGGCGCCGACCCTCCGGCCTCGCTCGTGGGCCTCTTCGGGGCGGCCCCCCTTGCCGCGCCCCCCTCCACGGAGACGCCCCCCCCGGGCGCCGTGCGTGGCGGTGCCCCCGGCGAGGTCGGCGGGGAGAAGGGCGAGCGCGGCCTCCACGAGCCGGTCCGGGAGGGCTGCGGTCGCCGGTTCCGGGCGCGGGTTCGAAGCCGGCTCAGCCTCCCACCCCTCCGCCGCTCGCGGCTCCGGGGGGGGCTCGGGCGGTGCGCCCTCCGCGTCGGTGGTCGGGTCCGGATCGGCGGGCTCCGCCTCGTCTGCGGGCGGCGGAGGCCCTGGAAGGGGAACCCCCCGGGGGGCGAGGACGAGGGCCGAGGCCAGGAAGACGTCCGACGCCTCCACCGTCTCGCCCCCGCGCAGGGCGGCGATCCCCCGGGCGGCCCGGAGGGCGAAGAGGGCGGGCCGCAGCGAGGCCGGGCCCCCGGCGAGGCTCACGCGGGCGAGCGCCTCCAGGACCCCGGCGTCCACCCGGACCGAGGGGATCCGGCCCCGGGCCCGGCGCACACGCTCCGGGTCCGGGGCGCCGTCGGGGCTCCACCGGGGTGGGAGGGCCAGGAGAAAGGCCACCCGGTCCCGGAGCGCCTCCGGGCTTCCCTCCTCGTCCGGGAGGGCCTCGTCCAGCGCCACGAGCGCCACCCGTGCCGGAAGGTCGGCGGAGATCCCGTCGCGTTCCACCCGGAGTCTTCCCCGGTCCAGGGCCTCGAGGAGGAGGGCGGCCACCTCCGGGCGCACCCGCTCCGCCGAGGGAAGGACCAGGAACCCTCCGTCCGCCTGGGCGGGGATTCCGGGAAGGAGGACCCGCCGCCCCTTCCGGAGGGTCTCGGGAAGGTCCACCCCGCCCGCCACCCGGTCGAGGGTCACCCCCGCCGGGATCTTCCGCCACGGGAGGGACCCGCCCCCGGCGCTCGCCCGGAGGAGGGCACACCACCCCTCGGCCTCGGGGCCCCCCGGACCGAGCACCACCGCCCCCCCGAGCCCCGCCGGATCCGCTGCCAGGAGAAGGGCCGCGAGGGTGAAGGGATCCCGGGGGAGCTCCATGTCAGCCCCCCGCGGGGCCCGTCCCGGCCGCCCGGTCCGGGAGCCCGCGGTCCACCAGGGCCCGGACGATCCGCTCCGTGGAGCCGCTCTCGTCCAGGGGGTCGCGCCGCAGCCGGTGCCGAAGCGCCGATGGGGCCACCGCCGCCAGGTGACCGAGGGTGACCGAATCCGCCTCCTCGAGCGCCGCCAGCGCCCGGGCTGCCCGGAGGAGGGTGAGTTCCCCGCGAAGGCCATCCACGCCCAGCGCCAGGCAGAGCGCCGAGGCCTCCCGGAGGAAGGCGTCGCCCACCTGGACCGCGTCCCGTTGCGCCCGCGCCCGCTCGAGCCCCTTCCGGACCCGTCCGTCCTGCCCCGCCCAGCGCCGGACGAACCCCTCCGGGTCCCGGTCGTAGGCATCGCGCCGCCGGAGTACCTCGATCCGGGCCTCGATGTCGCGGGGGGTCTCGACCTCCACCGAGAGCCCGAACCGGTCCAGGAGCTGGGGGCGCAGGTCCCCCTCCTCCGGGTTTCCGCTCCCCACCAGCACGAAGCGGGCGGGGTGCCGGACCGAGATCCCCTCGCGCTCCACCACGTTCTCTCCCGATGCCGCCACGTCCAGGAGGAGGTCCACCAGGTGGTCGTCCAGGAGGTTCACCTCGTCAATGTAGAGAAACCCCCGGTTCGCCCGGGCCAGGAGCCCCGGCTCGAAGGAGCGGGTCCCGTCGGCGAGGGCGCGTTCCAGGTCCAGTGTCCCCACGACCCGGTCCTCGGTGGCCCCGAGGGGGAGGTCCACCATGGGCACGGGGCGCCGGATCACCTCGGGCGCGGTTCCGTTCCGGGATGCCAGGTGTTCGCATCCCACGGGCGTTCCGGCCTTCCCGGCGGTGCCCCCCGGGGGGCAGCCGTAGGGGCAGCCCGCCAGCACCTCGACGGGGGGGAGAAGGGCGGCCAGCGCCCGCACCGCCGTCGACTTTCCGGTCCCCCGGTCCCCGAAGACGAGGACCCCGCCCAGCGTCGGGTCCACGGCGGCGAGGCGCAGGGCGAGCTTCATCTCGTCCTGGCCGACGATGGCGGAGAAGGGGAAGGGAGCGGGCACCGGGCGGCCGGGTCGGGGACGGGAAGGAATGCGCGTGTACGATTTTCACGACATGCTGTCATGACAAGCGCACTGGACACCCACAGAATAGGAGGCGGCCACCGGAGGGGCAATCGTTCTGCTCCCATCCCGCTCCCGGTCCGCGTCCCGGGGGCCGGGAACTCGCCCCGCATACGGCGGTACTCCCCCGCCCCCACGCCTGCCTCCACGGCCCCATCCCGGGGCACCCCTCCATCTTCAGCGGACCCTCCCCCGGCTCCGCGGGAGTCACAGATCAGCGTGTCATCCGTGCAGGCAGCATCCACCGGCCACCGCGCCGTCGTCGTCGGGAGCGGCTTCGGCGGCCTCGCCATGGCCATACGGCTCCAGGCCGCCGGGGTCCAGGTGACCCTCCTCGAGAAGCGCGAGAAGATCGGCGGTCGCGCCTACCGGCTCGAGGACCAGGGGTATGTCTTCGACATGGGGCCGTCGCTCATCACCGCGCCCCACATCATCGACTCGGTCTTCCAGGCCGCAGGGAGGAAGCTCTCGGACTACGTGGAGCTGATCCCCCTGGACCCGTACTACCGCATCTACTTCCACGACGGGACCCACATCGACTACGTGGGAGACCCGGAGCGGATGAAGGCCCAGATGCGCGAGTTCAACGAGAATGACGCCGCGCGCTTCGACGACTTCATGGGAAAGGTGCGCCCGATCTACGACGCCGTCATCGGCGAGCGGCTGGGCTCCAGGTCCTTCGGCGATCTCAGGACGATGCTCGGATTCATTCCCGACCTGGTACGCCTCGAGGCCTGGCTTCCGGTATCCCGGCTCGTGAACCGGTACTTCGACGACTTCCGCCACCGCTTCATCTACTCCTTCCACCCCCTCTTCGTGGGCGGGAATCCCTTCCAGAGCCCGTCGGTCTACCTGATGATCCCGTACCTGGAGCGCCGGGGCGGGGTCTGGTTCTCACGGGGCGGAATGTACGCCCTGGTGGAGGCCATGGGACGGCTCTTCACCGAGATCGGTGGAGAGATCCGGACCGGGCACGAGGTCACCCGGATCGGGGTGGCCGGAGGTCGGGTGACCCACGTGGAGGCGAACGGCGCCCGCTTCGAGGCGGACCTCGTGGTCTCGAACGGCGACGTGGGGCATACCTACAAGGACCTCATCGACCCCTCCCACCGCCGGAAGTGGACGGACCGGAAGGTGGAGAAGCTCGACTACGCCATGTCCTGCTTCCTTCTCTACCTGGGGACCCGGAAGAAGTACCCGGAGCTCGAGCACCACACCCTGATCCTGACCGAGCGGTACAAGGGGCTCCTGGACGACATCTTCGAGAAGAAGATCCTCCCGGACGACTTCTCCATGTACCTGCACGTTCCCACCCGGACCGATCCGTCCATGGCCCCGGAGGGGTGCGAGAGCATGTACGTCCTCGTTCCGGTGGCGAACCTCCGTGGGGGGCAGGACTGGTCCGAGCTCCGGGAGGCGTTCGCCGATCGGGTCATCGACTACCTGGAGGGATGGGGCATGGAAGGCCTCCGCGAGCACCTGGAAGTCCTCCACCTGATGGATCCCACCGACTTTCGCGACGAGCTCAACTCCCTTCACGGAAACGCCTTCGCCATCGTGCCCAAGTTCACCCAGACGGCATACTTCCGCCCCCACAACCGGAGCGAGGACGTGGACGGGCTCTACCTGGTGGGCGCCGGAACCCACCCGGGTGCGGGAGTACCCGGGGTCTTCCTCTCGGCGGAGACCACCTACGGGTGCATCGCGAAGGACCTGGAACTTCCCGACCAGTGGGACTGGAGCGAGCCCGGGCGCGTGGAGTGGGACGACGCCGAGGGGGTGCACCGGGCCACCGACATCGCCCGGGGCTGAGGGCCCCCGGTCAGGCGGGGACGCCCCCGAGCTCCAGGGCCACCGCCCGGGCGGTCCTCCCTCCGGACTGGAGGGCCCCGTTCAGCGAGGCGTTGTCCCGGTGGTCGCCGCAGACGAAGAGCCCTTCCGCGAGGCGGACCGGGCGCCGGGGCGGATCCATCCGGTCCGGGGTCTGGAGGGGCTGCCCGTGGGAAATGCGGTACGTGCCGATCCGCTCCCAGGTGGAGACCTGGCTTCCGTACCACCCCTCGAGCTGCCGGAGGGTGGCCCGCTCGAGATCCTGCTCCGGGCCCTCGGGGCTCCCCAGGACCGTCACGGTGACGAGGGCCCGGGCGTCGGGCGCGTAGGAGGGGGCCACGTCGGTCATGACCGCCAGGTGGTTCACCGGCCCTGCGGACGGGCCCTCGCCGTTCAGGACCAGGATCCCCTCGCCCACCGGGGATTCGGGCGCCACGAAGTGGAGACAGGTCACCGGGCGGGAGCCCGGGTCCTCGACGGCGCCCGGGAGGAGGCGGGCGGCCTCCGGTCCCTCCACCGCGACCACGACGGCGTCGGCTTCGACGACCGTACCCGAAGCGAGGCGCACGCGACCGGGTTCCACCGAGGCGGCGCGGGCGCCGAGCGACACGACACCCTCCGGGAGCCTGGCGGCGAGGGCCTCCGGGAGGGCGCCCATTCCGGCCGCTGGGACTGCGGTGGGGCCATCGGCGAAGACCCGGAAGTAGTAGCGGAAGAGGCGGCCCGAGACCGCGAGTGTCGGGTCGAGGAGGACTCCGCCGAAGAAGGGGCGGAAGAAGCGTTCGAGCATCCCCTCGGAGAAACCCTCGGCGCGGAGGACCTCCTCGGTGGTGCCGGCGGGAAGCTCGAGAAAGCGCCCCGCGTCGCCTCCCGACATGGCGTGGCGCATCCGGGCCACCCGGAGCTTGTCGGAGAAGGATCCCACCGGGGCACCCACCGCCTTGAGGGCATCGGCCATTTCGAGGGCAGGGTCGGCCATCCGGTGGAAGTCGCCCTCGGCCCGGACCAGGGCGCCGGGGTA
>JBJHCE010000133.1:0-8019 GCA_050485865.1 Gemmatimonadales bacterium
AGTGTTACACCAGAACGTTCCGGCGTGCACGGTCGCAGGGCCCCGCGGAGCGCTTCGTCTTCCCCACCGGTGCGGCGTCCACGTCGGACCCTGCCGGGATGGCCATGCGGGTGTCGGCGGGTCCGGCGCACGCTTCACCGATCCCGACGGCAACGAGGTGCGGGCCGCGCCGCCCCCGCCCGCGTCTCCGGGGAGACGCGCCGGAACTTGTCCGCACCGATGCGGAGGCCGAGGGTATGCGCATCCACCCCCAGACGAACTTCCCGAAGGCGGACGGCATTCGCCTCCACCCGGGCCACGCCCTCGGGGGTTTCCGGAGGACGGCGGTGGGAGGAGGAGCCCGGTGAACGGAGGGGACTACCGTACCGGCACCGCCCCCTCGGCGAGGGTCACGGCGTAGTCGAAGATGTGGAGGAGCCCGGGTTCCGAGGCCCACATCCGGGCGTGGTCATGGCCCACGCGGGGGACGAAGGCGATGCGGTGGCTGTGGTTCCCGACGCCGTAGAGATGGTTCACGTAGTTGAAGTAGGTGATGCCCCGGTCCAGGCGGTGGAACCCCTGCATCATCGCCGCGCAGCCCCGGGCGAGCTGGGAGTCGTTCGGGTCACTGTCGTCGATCCCGTGGAGGTAGACCACGTCGCGGTCGCGGTATCGCTCGAGCATCGTCTCGGCCCCGATCCGCTCCATGTACGTCCACCCGTCGAGCCCCTCGAGCCCCGACCCGTAGCGGTTCCAGGCCGCGCACGATCCGGTCTCCTCGGGGCCCGGGACGCGGAACGCCTGCCGGGTCCGGTCCTCCAGGTCGACGCGGACGTTCGTCAGGTAGGTGTGGGTCGACGGCTGTCCCACGACGTAGCGCACGTGCACCCCCCGGGGGCGCGCGACCTCGTCCTCGAAGGGGCTCGCCATGGCGAAGCGGTTCATGAACTGCCCGCCGCCGGAGTGTCCCGCCAGAACGACGATCTCGAGGTTCGGGAAGAGATCGGGGCGGAGGAGGTCGGCCAGAAACCGGTCGAACACCTCGAAGGAACTGATCGAAACGGAGCGCGGGTGCCGCTCCGAGCTTCCGGACTCCCCACCCCAGAACCGGTCGCTGCTCGTGTTCCAGAAGATGTCGTTCGGGAGAAGATCGTCGCGGGCGTCGGCGAAGGCGCGGGTCATGAGCTTGGGCCCGATGATCAGCGTCTCGTCCATCGCGCCCGGTACCCGCTCCGCCGCCGCCACCATGTTCTCGTAGTACGTCGTGGCGTTGGTCGCGACCCCGTGGATCGAGAAGACGATACGCCGGATCGCCGGGTTCGGCTGGCCTACCGGGACGTTGGAGCAGTAGGGGAGCGCGAGGACTCCGCCGTCCACCGACACCTCGTAGCGCTCGGGACAGATCGGATCCTGGGCGGCCAGGGGCTCTGCCGGGAAGGACATGCCCGCCAGGACGGCCGCGGTCAGTACCGCCGGGAGGGGAGCAAGGCCGGGGAAGCGGGGGATGCGGTGCAGCATGGGCGTCTTCCGGGTGCTGGAGGGCCCGCGTGGCGGGCGTTGTCGTGGAGGGCTTCCGGAGAAGCTCGGCAGCGCGGGCCACCGGGGCAAGGGTCTGCCGCGTCAGCCGCCCACCCCGAGTTCCAGCCACTTCCGAAGCCGTTCCACTTCGGCCACGGGCCACCCTTCGGGCTCGGTGAGCGCAAGCCAGGCCTCGAGGTAGTGCTCCGCGGCGAAGGTGTGTCCGTACCCGGGCGGCGCACCGCCGATGAGCATGTCCGCGGCGAGCTGGAGCATGGTCACCACCGGGTACCACCGGAGCTCCGGGGAGACGTCGGGGCCCCGAGGCGCCTCCATCCACTCGGGCTCACGGAAGAACGACCGCGCATCGAAGAAGGTGATCGGATCGCTCGCGTACTGGAGGTAGGCCACCCGGAAACGTCCCCATGGCTCCGAGCCCCGCTCGAGGCCCCCGTCCTGGTTCATGAAGCGCACCACCGCGCCACCCCTGTACTCGGGGAGCCAGGCCGGGGTACCGGGCTCGCGGTTCCGGGTGGCCTGGGCCCACGCCTCGGTCCGAAACGGGGGGCCCACCCACAGGGCGCCCTCGAAGGGGTCACCCACGATATCGTGGAAGTCGAAGGAGAGGCTGGAGTTGAGGGCGCCCAGCGAAAGCCCGTACAGGAAGAGGCGTGGGCGGGCGTCGGGGTCCATCCGGCTCCAATGTCGATAGACCTCGAGGAAGAGGGCCCGGGCCGTCTCGGCCCCGTATGCCCCCTCGAGGAGGAGGGCGAGGGGGCTCGACAGGTAGGAGTACTGGACCGCAACGCTCGCGACGTCACCCCTGTGGAGGGCCTCGAAGGGAAGCATGGCGGCGGGGTCCACCCACCCGGTGCCGGTGGGGGTCACGAGGAGGAGTACGGCGCGATCGAACGCCCCGGTCCGTTCAAGCTCCGCGAGGGCGAGGGCTGCACGCTCCGCGGGGTAGTCGGCGGCCTGAAGTCCCACGTAGACCCGGATCGGTTCCGGTACCGGCTCGCCCACGAGTTCCGTGAGTTCGGCGGAGCCGGGGCCCTCGGTCACGAAGCGGCGCCCCTGGTGCCCCAGCGCCTCCCAGGAAACGAGGGATGCGGCGCTCCCGGACCGGAGCGGAGAGTCGGGAGGCACACCCTCGCCCGGTACGAGGGCATCGAGGGCCTGGTACGATGCATCGGCCAGGTCGAGTGCGGCGGAGAAGACGACCCCCTCGGCCACGGCAAGGAACGCCGCGGCAGCGGCCGCGACCCCGATGACCCGGGCGATCCGGGGGGGGAGCGCCGTCTCGAAGCGCACTGCCAGGAAGTGGAAGAGCTGCTGGAAGAGGCGGGCAACGACGAGGAACGCCCCGAAGAGGAGGATGGCCACGAGCGCCACGCTGAAGGGGCGCACACCCGGCTCGGGGTCGAGGTCGAAAAGCGCGCGCAGGGTGTTTTGCCATGCGGCGGCGCGCCAGAGGAAAAACGCCGCGACTCCGAGGCAGAGGACGCCGGCACCCTGGAGAAGCCGTCGCGACACGGCGGGGCGGGGCAGGGGGAGCTCCAGGTACCCCCAGAGCCACCGTCCGGCAGCGCCGATCAGGTACCCGAGGGCGAGGGAGACCCCCGAAACGAGCCCCTGGAACACGAAGGGGCGGGGAAGGAGGCTCGGCGCAAGGGAGAGGGCGAAGAAGAGGGTGCCCACGAGGACCCCGGCGGTGCAGAGGGGCGTCGCAAGGCGCTTCAGGCTCTCCCGGACCCACGTGGGCGGGCGGCGGCCTTCCCCCATCAGCCCCTCCTCCACCGGACCTCGACCTCGGTCCCGGCAAAGGCGCCCCAACGGGCCAGCGCCTCCTCGGCGGCCTTGGGCTCCGCAGGGTGAAAGGGGGACACCTCCGCGATCGTGTGGCGGGCACGCCGGGTGCGGCTCCAGGTGGCCACGACCCGCCCCCCGACCACCAGGGTCCAGCGGAAGACCCCGTTCCGGCCGGGGTCCACCCGGGTGGCGAAGGCTGGGTCCAGGACCAGGTCCCGCACCCGGTACCCGAGGAGATGCTCGTCGAAGGCGGCGAGCGCATGCACGGATGCATCCACGGCCGGGTCATCGGGGTCGAGGGTGTCGAGATGCTCGGAGAGGAGGAAGTAGGGTCCACCCGGCCCCGAAACCGTGGTCACGGCCCCTCCCGCGAGGACGAACGCCTTGCGCGCATCCCCCTTCGTGAGCTTCGTCCAGTGCACGAGGTCATCTACCGTAGCCGGCCCACGGGCATGGAGATAGCGCACCGCCAGATGCGCCAGGGCCTCGTCCCGTTCGAGACGCCGGGGGGTGGGAATCCATTCATCCAGCAGGACGAGCTCGTGGTCGCCGCCCCGGACGGGTCCCTGCACGAGGGTCCCGGTCTGGCAGAGGTACCAGACGGTGTGGTAGGTGCGCTGCCCGGCAAGGTCGAGCCCCGCCTCCGCCCACGCTTCCCCCAGTTCCGCCCGGACCACCCGGCGTCCTCCCTCCAGGCGGGCGAACGCGACGTCGCGGGCGCGCTCCAGCATCTCCCGGGTGAGTCCCAGCTGGCGCCACCGCGCTTCCACCCCCACGAGCGCCCGGGGACCCAGGTGTTCGAGCATCCAGGGGAGATCCCCTGCCGCCACCACGTGGACGGTGCCCCGCATCGGCCACGACCGCACGATCTCTCCCCGGTCGTAGGCCGCGACCACGTCGGCCTCGACGGACCCGGTGATCCTCGAGCCCACCGCCCAGCGCGACGCGCGGAAGTCCTGGGCCTGCATCGCCAGGTGATGGGCGACGACCCCCAACGGAGTTTCAGGGGCGTCCCGCACCAGGCCGAGGGCCTGCATCCTTAGCCGGACGAGTTGCGCGGCAGTGAAGGAAGGGGTGGCGGCCATGGTGCGCGGTTCAGGGTCGCAGGGCAGGGTGGGGGACGACAACCCGCCGTGTAACGGTTCGTTCCGCCTTGCCCTCGGGGAACCGAGCCCGCACGTTCTTCGGCGGATTCCCTGCGTCCTCCCCGCAACGGCCCGCAGCACCGCATCCCGATGACCGCTCCCTCCACCGACGAGGTGACCCTCCTCCTCCGCGAACTGGGTTCGGGGCGGGATGGAGCGGGTGACCTCCTCCTCCCCCTGGTCTATGACGAACTGAAGCGCCTGGCCCGTTCGTACATGGCGAGGGAACGGGACGACCACACGCTCCAGCCCACGGCCCTCGTACACGAGGCCTACCTGCGGCTCGTGGACCAGCGGAACGTGGCGTGGCAGAACCGGGCCCATTTCATGGCCATCGCGGCCCAGGCCATGCGCCGCGTCCTCGTGGACCATGCCCGGAGGAGCCAGGCCCGGAAGCGCGATGGAGGCCGCAAGGAAACCCTCGTGGAAGGTGTCCTCGCCCCCGCCTCCTCGGAGGGGAGAGGGACCGGACACCTCGACATCCTGGCCCTGGACCAGGCCCTGGTGCGGCTGGCCGAGCTGGACCCGCGGGCCCTCCGGGTGGTCGAGCTTCGCTATTTCGCCGGGCTTGACGTGGAAGAGACCGCCGAGGCCCTCGGGCTCTCCACGGCCACGGTGAAGCGCGACTGGCGTGACGCGCGGGCGTGGCTCCGGGTCGAGCTCGATCTCGACCCATGACATCGGCGGAGCGCTGGCGGCGGACCCGGGAGCTCCTGGACGGCGCCCTCGCCGAGCCCCCGCACGCCCGCGCGCGGTGGCTGGAGGAGGCGGCCCCCGGGGATCCTGAACTGCAGGCCGAGGTCCTGGCCCTCCTCGCCCGGATCCGGGACGACGACCCCTTCCTCGAGGAACCGCCCACCCTGGTCGGGATTCCTTTCGGGGATGCGGAAGGGGCGGGTTCCGTCGGAGGAGCGGACACCTCCGCCTCCCCCGGCGGCGATTTCGACCGGGTCGGCCCGTACCGCCTGGTCCGACGGGTGGGGGAGGGAGGGATGGGGGTGGTCTGGGAGGCGGAACGCGCGGATGATGCGTTCCGGAAACGGGTCGCGGTGAAGCTCGTGAAGCGGGGCATGGATTCCGAGGCGGTGCTCCGTCGGTTCCATCGGGAGCGGGAGATCCTGGCGCGCCTCGAGCATCCGAACATCGCAAGACTCCTCGACGGTGGCATCGCCCCGGACGGACGGCCCTGGTTCGCCCTCGAGTTCGTCGAAGGCCGGCCCGTCACCGAGGTCTGCGTCGAGGGGGGGCTGCCCGAGGCCGAGCGGCTCGGGGTCTTCCGGGAAATCTGCGGCGCGGTCCAGTTCGCGCACCGGAACCTGGTGGTGCACCGGGATCTCAAGCCCTCGAACATCCTTGTCGGACCCGACGGGGTGCCCAAGCTCCTGGATTTCGGGGTGGCCCGGCTCCTCGACCCCGAGGCTTCCGCGGAGGGCGGGCAGGACGACCTCACCCGGATCGGTGGACGCCCGCTCACCCCCGCCTACGCGAGTCCGGAACAGGTGGCGGGGCGCCCGGTCACGACCGCCACCGATGTCTACGCCCTGGGGGTGGTGCTCCACGAGATCCTTGCCGGTACGCGGCCTGCGGAAGGGGGAGGGGTGGCGGCCTCCCTCCCTCGCGAGCTCGGGACCATCGTCCAGATGGCGATCCGGGAGGACCCGGACCGCCGCTACCCGTCGGCGTGGGAGCTTTCCGAAGATGTCCGGCGGTACCTCGAGGGCTTCCCGGTCGTGGCCAGGGCGGACACCCCGGGGTACCGGGTCCGGAAGTTCATGGGGCGCAACCGGGTGGCGGTGGGCGCGGGTGCCCTGGGCGTGCTCGCGATGCTGCTGGGTGGGAGCGCCGCCATCGTGCAGGGCCGGGTCGCCGTGGAAGAGCGGACTCGGGCCGAGGCTCGGGCGGCGGATCTCCGGGCGCTTTCGACCTCGCTTCTCTTCGAGGTGCACGACGCGATCGCCGCGCTCCCGGGCGCTACGGCCGCACGGGAGCTCGTGGTGCGCCAGGCCTTCGACCACCTGGCCAGGCTGGCGGAGGACGGAGATGGGGATCCGACGCTCACCCGCGACGTGGCCGAAGGGTACCTCCGCCTTGCAGGGCTCCTGGCCAACCCGGTGGGCGCGGGACTCTCGGACCGGGACGGAGCGCGGGAGGCCCTCGAGCGCGCGGTGCTCCTCACGGAAGGGTGGGCGGAGACGGAGGGGGAGACCGTCGAGTCGGCGCGGCTCCTCGCCGAGGCCTACCGGCGCTGGGGAGACTTCCTCGCCTGGGAAGGAGACGTGGAGCGGGGCGTCGAGAAGCTGGAGCGATCGAGGGTCGCCTACGCACGCGTCGCCACGCTGGCTCCTCCCGACGACGAAACGGCCCACCTGGAGGTGGTCATTGCCCACATCAAGCTCGGGGACCATACCGGACACCCGGTCTTCCGGAACCTCGGTGATCCGGAGGGCGCCCTCGACCGCTACGCCCAGGCCGGGGCGGTGCTCGATTCGCCCCCCCTGGTCGGGAGCACGAGCTGGCGGGTCCGCAGGTTCCGTGGCCTCCTCGAGGAGCGGCTCGGCGCCATCCACCGGGTGCGGGAAGACCCGGCTGCGGCCCTCGGGGCCTTCGAGCGTTCCCTTGCAGCGCGGATCGAGCTATCCCGGGATGACCCGAACCACCTGGACGCCCTTCGTGACGTGGCCATCGGCCACCAACTCGTCTGCGAGGTTCTGGCGGAGCTGGGGCGGGCCGCGGAAGCGGTCCCCGAATGTACCCGGGCGCTCGAGCGGTTCCAGGACCTTCGAGACCTGGACCCGGACAACCGGGGGTCGCACGTGGACCTCGCCGTCATGCAGGCCGCCCATGCCGGTGTCCTCGAACGGGCGGGAGACCTGGACGGGGCGAGGCGTGCCACCCTCGAGGCGATCCGTACCCGGGAGGCGATCCTGGAACTCGACCCCGGAAACACGGTGAACCCGGGGGTCCTGGAGGAACTGAGGGGACGGCTCTCGGCCCTTCCGTCGGGAGGGTGAGGAGGGTGACGGTCGGCGTCGACGGCTGCCGGGCCGGATGGTTCGCGGTTGCCTTCGAGAAGGGAAGCCCGGTAGAGCTGGGGGTGTTCCCGAGCCTGGACCGGCTCCTGCACCGCTTCGAAGGCGCCCGGTGGATCCTGGTCGACATTCCCATCGGGCTCCGGAGCGGGGGGCCGGAGCCGCGTCGGTGCGACGTCGAGGCCCGGAGGCTCCTCGGGCACCCCCGGGCGAGTTCGGTCTTCCCGGCTCCGTGCCGTCCGGTCCTGGGCGCCCCCGGGTACGCCGAGGCGAACGCCATGAGCCGCGCCCTCACGGGAAAGGGGCTCTCCCGGCAGGCGTGGGGGATCGTGCCGAAGATCCGGGAGGTGGACGACCTGCTTCGCTCCGAACCACGGCAACGGAACACGGTGCGCGAGGTTCACCCGGAGCTGCTCTTCCCGGCCCTGGGCGCCGGAGCGGGGGGATGGGGGCCTCCCACGGTGCATTCGAAGCGGTCGGAGGCCGGCTACCGGGAGCGGCTCGAAATCCTGGCGACGCACCTCCCCGATGCGGAGGCG
>JBJHCE010000134.1:0-7978 GCA_050485865.1 Gemmatimonadales bacterium
AGCCTCGGCACGGGCTCGAGGGAGACCACGTTCTCGCCCGAGCGGGTGCGGAAGAGGGCGGCGCCGAAGAAGGCGGGCTCGCGAAAGCTCACCTCCCGGCCCACGAGCGCCTGGGCGGTGGCCTCGGCCAGGGGCATGCGCCACTCGATGGAGGCCGTCGAGCGGGCCGCGGCCGGGTCCGCCCGCGCCGGGTCCGGGGCCAGCGACACCCGGGCCATCCCGCCGGGAAGGGGCTCCACCCGGAAAAGGAGCCACTCCACCCGGAGGGGCTCCGTCGCCCCCGCCGCGTCGACGAACTCGACGTCGAGGCGGTGCTCCGCCCCGCCCCGTTCGCATCCCGAAGCCACGAGCGCGAGGAAGACGAGGGCGGCCCCGAGGGTGGGCGGAGTGCGGAGGGCGCGGGCCCTTCCGGCGAACGCGCGGGCCCCGGAGAGGCGGAGGGCGAAGGCGCGGGCCCCGGAGAGGCGGAGGGCGAAGGCGCGGGCCCCGGAGAGGCGGAGGGCGAAGGCGCGGGCCCCGGTGAGGCGGAGGGCACAGGCCCGGGCACAGGCGCGGGCACAGGCGCGGGCAGGCCGGTGGGGAGCGGGGGCAGGCCCCGCGGAGTTCCGGCGCGGTCGGGTCATGGGGTGGGCTCCGATTCCGGGTCGTGGGAGCGGCGGTGACGGGCCTTCAGTTCGGCAAAGTGCAGGCGCACACGATCGGGAAGGGTGAGCTCGTCCGCAATCGCCGCCACCTCCTCGGCCTCCCGCCAGGCGGTCTCGAGCCAGGCGAGCTCCCCCTCGAGGGCCACCCGCTCCGCATCCTCGTGCGCCGCCATTTCCAGGGCCAGGCGGAGGGGCTTGGGGATCCCCGACACGGGGTTGAAGCCCCACCCCTGCTTCCGGGCCCGGAGGTCCACGTCGGCGAAATAGGCCTCGGGTGAGCCGGCACGCTCGAGCTCGTCCACGGCGGTGCGCACGTCGGCGCGACCGCCTCCCGAGGCGTTCGCCTTCGGGAGGATCACCCGGAGGGCGCGCACCGCGTCGGCGCCGGTGAGGATCCTCGAGCCGTTGTCGGTCCCGATGGCCAGGTGCCAGAGGGCGTCGACCGGGCCCGGGTCGGTCCCGGTGGCCGCCCCCACCCCGGGGCCCGACCGGAGGCGCGCACCGAGCCCGTAGCCGACGTCGAACTCGAAGAGCTCGCCGGATTCGAGCCGGACCCGGAGGTTCGGCTGGATCTTCTGGTAGACCCCGTGGCCCAGCTGGAAGCCGCTGCTCAGGAGCTGAAGCGCGAACAGTCCGCCCATGAGCGCCATGGAGCCGGCCACGACGCCCCCCGCCACCCCCACCCCCACCACCCCGTACCCCAGGTACCGGAGCCTCCTCCGGCCGAACTGGTCGCCGTAGCGCCAGGCCGCGAGCTCGGGCCGGAGGGGGTCGCCGATCCGCACCAGGTCGAGTCCCTCCCGGTGGCGGGCGAGCCCCACCTGCTCCGTCGAGACCCGGAGCCGGGTTTCGCGGAAGATCCGCTCGGCGTCCTCCACCGCCTCCCACCGCTCCTCGAGGGGGGTCAGGTTCCACCGCTCGCAGGAGCGGCAGATGACCCAGAGCCGCCCCTTCGACGGGTCGAAGGCGAGGCGGCGCCCCACGGGAAAGGCCTCCACCACCTCGTTCCTGCCCAGGTCGGCGGCGCAGAAGGTACAGTGGCGGTACACGGTCTCGGGGGCTCGGGGGAGGTCGGATGCCCCCCCGGACCGGGAGGCGGTGGCGGACCGTCGGGCGGGTCAGTCCTTCAGCACGAAGGTGACCTTCATGGTCACACGATACGCGCTGATCCGGTCTCCGGACCAGACCACCTTCTGCTCCGAAACCCAGGCCCCCTGGATGCCCTGGAGGGTGCGGCTCGCACGCGAGAGCCCCTGGTGAATCGCGTCCTCGAAGCTCTTCGTGGACTCGGACGTGAGTTCGGTTACCTTGGCAACGGACATGTCGGCCTCCCTGGTCGTTCGGTCGAGGCGGACTCGTGGATGGAAAGGTCCGGTGCGGCCCCGCCTCCCGGCGCGCACCGACCCACGCCCGAGGACCCTCGACCCGCTCCGGGGTTCCGGATCCTCCACCCGACACCTCCTCCACCCCAGCCTGCTTCGTCCGTGATCAGCCCCGAGCGCTTCCACCGGATCCGCCGCGTCCTCGCCCGGCGCCAGCCCGACCTGACCGTGGTCATGGAGCGGGTGAACAAGGAGCACAACTTCTCGGCCATTCTCCGGAACTGCGACGCCGTGGGGGTCCTGGAGGTGCACACGGTGCCGCCGCGCCACGGAACGAAGCTCTCGGACCAGACCTCGGCGGGGGCGGCGAAGTGGATCCGGGTCCACCGCCATCCCACCGGGCTCGATGCGATCCACGCCGTCCGGGACCAGGGGATGCAGGTGGTGGCCGCCCACCCGGATCACCGGGCGGTGGACTTCCGCGCCGTGGACTTCGTCCGCCCCACGGCAGTCCTCATGGGGGCCGAGCTCTTCGGGGTGTCGGACGAGGCCCTTGCCCTCGCCGACGTGACCGCGGTCATCCCTATGGCGGGAATGGTGCGCTCGCTGAACGTGTCGGTAGCCACGAGCCTCCTCCTCTACGAGGCCTACCGACAGCGCGAGGCCCGGGGCCTCTATGACGCCCCCGAGCCCCGCATCCCCGAGCCCCGCTTCGGGGAACTCCTCTTCGAGTGGAGCTATCCACGGTTTGCGCGGTACTTCCGTGACCTCGGGCTTCCGTACCCCTCCCTGGGGCCCGACGGGGAGCTTCCGGACGACTTCCAGGAGCTCATGGACGCCCACCGGGACGACCCCGCATGAGCACCGCCGAAATCCTCGCGACGAACCTCCTCTCCCCCGTCGTCCTCGCCTTCGTGCTGGGGGCGCTCGCAACCCTCGTCCGGAGCGACCTCTCCTTTCCCGAGCCCCTCTACCAGGCGCTCGCCATCTACCTCCTCCTGGCCATCGGGCTGAAGGGGGGGGTGGCCCTTTCGGTCACCGAGCCGTCGGCGATCCTCCTCCCCCTGCTCGTGACGGTGGTCCTCGGGCTCCTCACTCCGCTCACCGCCTACGCCGCCCTTCGCGCCCTGGGGAGGCTCGACCGGGTGAACGCCGGGGCGCTCGCCGCCCACTTCGGGTCGGTTTCGGCGGTGACCTTCCTTGCCGCCGTGGCGTTCGCCGACGCCACCGGGGTCCCGGCGGAAGGGTACCTGCCGGCACTCGTGGCGATCCTCGAGGTCCCCGCCATCGCGGTGGGGATCGTGCTCGCCCGGAGGAAGGGAGGCGCGGAAGGGGGGCGGGAGCCGGGCGCGGGCGCGGGCGCCACGAAGATCGACTGGGGCCCCCTCCTCCACGAGGTCCTGACCGGTCGGAGCATCGTGCTCCTCGTGGGCGGTGTGGCCATCGGGTGGATCGCCGGGCCCGTCCGCATGGCCCCGGTGGACCCCTTCTTCACCGCGGTCTTCCCCGGGGTCCTCGCCCTCTTCCTCCTGGAAATGGGGCTCGTGGCGGCCCGCCGGATCCGGGACATCCGGGAGGCGGGTGTGCGCCTCCTCCTTCTCGGAACGGGGATTCCCGTGGTCCACGGCCTCGTGGGGGTGTGGGCGGGGACCCTCGCCGGGCTCTCGGTGGGGGGGGCCGGGGTCTTCGGCACGATGGTGGCCTCGGCCTCGTACATTGCCGCGCCGGCGGCGGTCCGGGTGGCGCTCCCCGAGGCCCGTCCCTCCCTCTACCTCACCACCGCCCTCGGGATCACCTTCCCCTTCAACCTGGTCCTCGGGATCCCCCTCTTCTTCGCCGTGGCCCGCGCCCTCGGAGGATGACCATGTCCCAGCACGCCGACCCGCCCCTCACCCGCCCCATGACCCTGGTCACGATCGTCGTGGAGCGGCTCTTCCGGGACCCCGTCCTGGCGCTCATCCGGGAGTGCGGCGCCACGGGGCACACCCTGACCGAGGTCACCGGCGAGGGCTCCCGCCGCCTCCACGCCCACGAGTGGGAAGGGCCGAGCCAGAAGATCGAGACCCTGGTCACCGAAGAGGTGGCCGCCCGGATCCTCGCCCGGATCGCCGAGCGCTACTTCGAACACCACTCGCTCATCGTCTACACGACCCCGGCCCAGGTCATCCGGGCGGAGCGATTTCGCCGGGAGCCGGAAGGGGGGTGAGGCGCCGGGCCCCGGACCACCGATCCCGTGAGGGTGCCGGGCGGCGCCGGGGCGTGGGGATTCACGGCTGGAGCCGCTCCACCACCCACGCGAACGTGGGCGCGTCCATGGCCTCTTCGAGCGCTACCTCGCCCCTCCGGTATCGGATCCGGTCGTGGAGCCGCCAGGCCCCCTCGCGCCAGAACTCGATCTCGCGGGGGCGGAGGAGGAACCCGCCCCAGTGCGGGGGCCGCGGGATCTCCGCTCCCTCGAAGCGGGCCTCCACCTCGCGGTAGCGCGCCTCCAGGGCATCCCGCCCCTCGATGGGAGCGCTCTGTTCCGAGGTCCAGGCGCCGATCCGGCTCGGCCTTGGGCGCCCCTGGAAGTAGTGGTCCGACTCCTCGGGAGAGAGGCGCTCCACCCGCCCGCGCACCCGGACCTGCCGCCCCATCGCATCCCAGTAGAAGAGAAGGGTGGCGTCGGGCCGGGCCTCGAGCTCGCGCCCCTTTGCCGAGCGGTAGTTCGTGAAGAAGACGAACCCCCGGGGGTCCGCGTCCTTCAGGAGCACGATCCGGGCGTCGGGGTGGCCCTCGGGGTCGACGGTGGCCAGGGCCACGGCATTCGGGTAGCGCATTCCCGAGGCCTCGTTCGCCTCGGCGAACCAGCGGCGGAAGGCGTCGAGGGGGTCGGGGCCCAGCTCCTCCGGGGTCAGGGGGGGCACGCCGTCGGCGCCGCCGGGAAGGCCGTCTACCTCGGGCGGGGGTGCGGGATGCTCGGAAGGGGGTGGAAACTCGGTCATGGGGCCAGGGGCAGGGGATCGGAGGGGTCGGGCTCGAGGCGGAAGAGGCGGCGGGCGTTTCCCGACCGGACGAGGGCGAGGTCGGCGGGGGAAAGCGCGGCGTGAAGGGCGGAAAGGAGGGGGGCGTAGCGTGCGTAGTGGCCCCGGCCGTAGAAGGTGGCGTCGGTACCGAAGAGGACCCGCCCCGGGCCCACGCGTTCCACCGCCCGGAGCGCCCAGTCAGGGGGCAGCTGGGCGGTTTCGAGCCAGAGGTTCGCGGATCCGTCCCGGAGGGCCTCGGCGCAGGCCTCGATGGCGGGGGCGTGGGGGCCCTGGAAGCCCGTGTGGTAGAGGACCACAGGCACCTGGGGGCGGCGGCGGGCCAGGGCCAGGAGGCGAGCCGGGGAGGCGGCGTCCACCTGGCCGTCGGAGTGGGCCACAACCGGGTAGCCGTGGCGGGCGGCGAAGTCCAGGTACGGGTCCACCCGGGGGTCGTCGGCGGGGACGAAATTCATTTCGGGGTGGAGCTTGACCCCGACGAAGACCCGGGGGGTCCAGCGGGGGGGGTCCCCGGGGGCGGCCGTGGCGGCAGGGATGCGGGCCGCGGTGAAGGGCTCGAGCGCCCGGGCGTCGCCCCGGTCGGGGCGGGCCCAGAGGAGCCCACGGAAGCGGGCGGGGTAGCGACGAACGAACGCCTCGGTGGCAGCGTTCACCTGGGCCTCGGGGAGGTCCGGGGACTTCCCCGGAACCGCCGCTCCGTCGATGTTCGAGACGAGGGCCAGGGCGATCCCCGCCCCCTCCGTTTCGGCGAGGAGTGTCTCCTCGGACAGGTCGTATCCCTCGAACCGCCCGATATGCGCGTGCACGTCCACCAGTTCCGACACCCGCGATCTCCCTCCAGCCCCCTGGGTTCGTCCCCGGGCGGCGGGAGGGGGGGTGCCCCCGCCGCTCGGTCCTTCCGCCTCCTGCCGGTGGTCGCCCTCGTGGTGGTCACGGCGGGCGCCGCCCTCGGGGCCGGCCTGACCCCCGCGGCCCTCGCGGGCCAGGGGCTCCCGGGGGGAGCCGCCGCCGACGGGAGCGACCCGGTGTACGTGCCGGGCGAGGCGCGAGCCGAGGCGCTCCGCGACCTCGCGGTCCTCGACGCCTGCTCCGGGGAGGGCGCCGGGGCCGGGTCCGGGGCGGGTGCCCCGGCCCAGCGGCTCCGTACCCTCTACCTCCTGGCGGTGGACGACCAGGGGAAGCTCGCTTCCGCCTGGGAGGCCCATGCCGCCGCCGTCCGGTCCCCCTGGGGGCGGAGCGCCGAGGGGCGCGCGGTGACCCGGGGGTACGAGGGCGCCCTTCGGGCCCTCGAGGGGCGCCACGGCTTCTGGCCGCACCGCCGGATCGCCGACCTCCGGCGGGGGCTCGACCTTCTCGAGGCCCAGCTCGCCGAGACCCCGAACGAGCCCGAGGTCCGCTACCTCCGTCTCGTGAGCACCGCCTTCCTCCCGGGGATCCTGGGGCGGGGCGGCACGGTGGAAGGAGACCTGGAAGCCCTGGCGCGCCTCCTTCCCGAGGCCACGGAACGCTACCCCCATCGGACCTGGACCGCCATGGCCGACGGGGTGGAGGCCCTCCTGGCCGATCGGCACCCCCGGGTGGCCGAGGCGTCCGCAGCGGCTTTCCGGAGCGCCCGGGAGCAGGCAGACCGGGCGGCGCTCCCCCTCGTGCCGGGGTGCCGTGTCGGCTGACGCCCCCCCCCGGGGGGGGAGTCCGTGGCGGTGGCGGGCCTTCGAGCTGGGCCTGCGCCCCTGGCTGTGGACCCGGCTCGCGGGGATCCAGCTGGCGGGGCTCCCGGACCCGGGAACCCTCGATCCGGCGCGCCCCCTGGTCCTCGTGTCGAACCACACCTCCTGGTACGACGGGTTCCTGCTCCGGGCGCTCCACCGCGAACTCCGACCGGACGGCGCCCTCCTCACCCTCATGCTCGAGCGTGAACTCCGGAAGGCCCCGGTACTCGGGTTCATAGGCGGAGTGGGGTTCGACCCGGAGCGCCCGGCGACGCTCCGGGGCGCCCTCCGGCAGGTGGAGGCGGCGGCGGCGAGGGCCTCGGCGCGGACAAGGGCCCGGGGGGCAGGCCCCGCACCCACCCTCTCCTTCTTCCCGCAGGGGACGATCACCCCGGCCACGCGCCGCCCCCTCGGCTTCCGGAAGGGCGTCGAGCTCGTGGCCCGGCGCCTCGCCCCGGCGTATCTCCTTCCGGTGGCGGTGCGCCTCGAGGCCGGCCGGAAGATCCGTCCCACCGCGTGGGTCCTCGCCGGGGAACCGGTCGTGGCGGAGCCCTCCGGCCCCGTGCCCGGGGCGGAAGTGCTCGAGGCCCGGGTCACCGCCCTCCTGGACCGGATCGCCGGCCACCTCCACGACCACGGCGAGGGAGCGGAAGGGGCGTGGCCGCCTGCCCCGCCTCCCGCCCCACCCCCCGGCTGATCACCCCCCGCCCTCGAACCGCGCCACCTCCCGGGGTCCCCGGAAGAGGCGGAGGGTCCCGCCGCCTTCATCCAGCCGGAGGTAGCCGCCGGCGTCGAGGACCAGGAAGTAGCGGCTCTCGAGCTCCATCCGCCCCTCGCAGTACATCCGGGTGGAGGCGATGGGGCCACGCACGAAGAGCTCCGCGCCCCGGAGGGCTCCCTGCCCATTGTACCGGTTGCACCCGCCGGTGCCGGTCACGGAGCCCGTGCCCCACACCTCGGGGCGCCACTGGAGGGTCGGGGCCTCCTCCCCGGAGCCGGCGGACGCCCCGTCGAGGGGTTCACCGTCGAGCGTCACGAGGCGCCACGCGTCGCCTCCGTACCCCTCCTCCCCCTCGAGGGCCCGGTGGAGCGCCTCGGTGGCGCAGGGGCGAGCCTGCGCCCCCCCAAGGGTGAAGGCCTCGACCACGAAGGCGTCCTCGGTGCCGTCGCCTTCCATGGCAGGGCGCGCCTCGACCCGCCCCTCGAGGAACACCCGGACGAGCGCCCCGGGCTCGGGCGCCGCCTCGCCGTAGGCCGCCTCGAGCTCCCGGTACGCGCCC
>JBJHCE010000135.1:0-7777 GCA_050485865.1 Gemmatimonadales bacterium
ACTACCCTGGACCCAGCCCCTCCATACAACGCACATCTCGCTCCCGGCCCGCCCATCACCCGCACCGCCCAAAAAAGGACAGCACAGGCCAGGCATCCGGCGGCATGAAGGGGGTCTTTCAAAAAGCCTTGTCGCTGGTGCCACGCCTTCCGGCACGGGGCCGGGGCGCGACGTTCAGCGGAGCCAAGTAAGGTAGGCCGGAGCCCCGCCCGAGTCAAGGGCGTGCCGGGTCGATTCCGAGGCGTTCCAGAAAGGGCGCCACGAGGGCCGCTTCCAGCCGGAACTGACCGAGTTCTCCCCCCTCGGGCCCGTGCCAGTCGGAGCCCCCGGTTGCAACGAGCCCCGCGCTCCGCGACCGCGAGAGGAGGCGACGGACCTTCTCGCGGTTGTGGCGCGGGCGATGGACCTCGAGCCCGTCGAGTCCGGCCCTCCGCATCCTCGGAAGGAGCGCGTCCAGCGCCTCCTCCGGTGGGTGGGCCCAGGAGGAGAGGCCCCCGGCGCGGTGGATCAGTTCGATGGCCTCCTCCACCGGAAGGAGGTTCGTGGGAACGTAGGCCGGGTGCCCGTCTCCGATGTAGCGGTCGAAGGCCTCCCAGGTGTGCTCCACGTACCCGGCCTCGACGAGCGCCCGGGCCAGGTGGGGGCGGGCGAGGCTCGCGCGGTCCGCTCCGGCCACCGCCTCGACCGCCTCCATCGAGACCGCGACCCCCTGCTCCCTGAGCAGCTCGATCATGTCGGTCATTCGCTGGGTGCGCCTTGTCCCTGCCCACGCCGCGTGCTGGACGAGCTCGGGGTGTTCCGGGTCCACCCCGTAGCCGAGAATGTGGATCTCGGAGTCCTCCCAGGTCGCGCTCACCTCGATTCCGGCCACGAAACCGACCCCGAGGGCCTCGGCGGCGGCGCGGGCGGCCACGACACCGGCCACCGTGTCATGGTCCGTGAGGGAGAGGACCCGGATTCCGGCCTCGTGGGCCGCATGCACCACCGCCCCCGGCGGGAGCGTCCCGTCGGAGGCGGTGGAGTGCAGGTGGAAGTCGACGAAGGGGGAGGCGGTGGTCATCCTCCAAGGTCACCCCGTTCGGGGCCCGGGGGAAGTTCAGACCAGCGGATTTCCCGGGCCGGCAATGGCCTCGAGGTCCACTTCCTCCTGGTCCAGGTCGATCCAGTTCTTTCCGGCGTCGTATCCGGTGGGTGGGGCGTCCCCGGCGTACTCGGAGAGGACCGTGACCTGGTCGTTCTCCACCTTCAGGACCCCGCGGAAGAGGAAGAACCGGCGACTCCCCCCACCAGGGAGGTCCACCGCCAGCTCCCCGCCCCCGAGGAGCGCCATGAAGGGCGCGTGCCCCGGGAGGACGCCCACCTGGCCGTCCCACGCAGGTGCGGTGAGGCTCGCCGCCGGGCCCTCGAAGACCACGGCCTGCGGTGAGACCACCCGCACGGTGAGGGTTCCGGTGCCTGCCATGTCAGCCCTCCTTCTCCATGCGCTCGGCCTCGGCGATCACGTCCTCGATCCCGCCCTGGAGGTAGAAGGCCTGCTCCGGGAGGTGATCGAACTCGCCGGCGGCCACCCGCTCGAAGGACTCGATGGTGTCTTCCAGCTTCACGTACTTCCCCGGCCGTCCGGTGAACTGCTCGGCCACGAAGAAGGGCTGCGAGAGGAAGCGCTGGATCCGGCGGGCGCGGCCCACGATGATCTTGTCTTCCTCGGTGAGCTCGTCCATGCCGAGAATGGCGATGATGTCCTGCAGGTCCTTGTAGCGCTGGAGGATCCGCTGGACGTCCATGACCACGGCGTAGTGCCGCTCGCCCAGGAACTGGGGGTCCAGGATCCGCGAGGTGGAGTCGAGGGGGTCCACCGCCGGGTAGATCCCGAGCTCGGCAATGGAGCGCGAGAGCACCGTGGTGGCATCCAGGTGGGTGAAGGCGGTGGCCGGCGCCGGGTCCGTCAGGTCGTCGGCGGGAACGTAGATCGCCTGCACCGAGGTGATGGAGCCCTCGCGGGTCGAGGTAATCCGCTCCTGGAGCTCACCCATTTCGGTGCCCAGGGTGGGCTGGTACCCCACGGCCGAGGGCATCCGGCCGAGGAGTGCCGACACCTCGGAGCCCGCCTGGGTGAAGCGGAAGATGTTGTCCACGAAGAGGAGCACGTCCTGCTTCTCGACGTCGCGGAAGTACTCGGCGATCGTGAGGCCGGAGAGCCCGACGCGGAGACGCGCTCCCGGGGGCTCGTTCATCTGGCCGTAGACGAGGGCGGTGGAGCCGAGCACCCCCGCCTCCTTGAACTCGAGCCAGAGGTCGTTCCCCTCGCGGGTCCGCTCACCCACCCCGCAGAAGACGGAACGCCCGCCATGCTGCATGGCGATGTTGTTGATGAGCTCCTGGATGATCACCGTCTTCCCCACCCCGGCGCCTCCGAAGAGACCGGTCTTTCCACCCTTCACGTAGGGCGCGAGGAGGTCGATGACCTTGATCCCCGTCTCGAAGATCTCGGTCTTGGGCTCCAGGTCGTCGAACTTCGGGGGCTCGCGGTGGATGGCCCAGCGCTCGACGCTCGCGGCATCCTCCCCGCCCACGGGCCCCGCCTCGTCCACGGGCTCGCCGAGAACGTTCAGGATGCGGCCGAGGGCGGGGGCCCCCACCGGCACCGTGATCGAGTCGCCGGTGTTGACCACTTCCATGCCGCGGACGATCCCGTCGGTGGAGGACATGGCCACCGCGCGGACCTGGCCGCGTCCGATGTGCTGCTGGACCTCTGCGGTCACCCGCACCTCGGTCCCGCCGGCGGTGGTCGCCTCGATCCTGAGGGCGTTGTAGATGTCCGGCAGGTGCTCGGGCGCGAACTCCACGTCGAGAACCGGTCCGATGACCTGGACCACCTTTCCGATATTCTTGTCAGCCATGGTTCGTCTTGTCTCCGGTTACTCGAATGCGGCGGCGCCGCCCACGATCTCGGCGATTTCCTGGGTGATCTGGGCCTGGCGGGCCCGGTTGTACGTCCTGCGAAGCAACTCCAGCATGTCACCGGCGTTGTCGGTGGCGTTCTTCATGGCCGTGCGCCGGGCGCTCTGCTCGGCGGCGGCGTTCTCCACCAGGGCCCGGTACACGAGGTTCCGGACGTAAAGCGGGAGGATCCGCTCGAGGATCTCGTCGCCCGAGGGCGAGAGGATGAAGTTGTCCGGGTCTACCCGCGCCCCCTCCGGCTCGATGGGAAGGAGCTTCCGGGCCACCGGGGGCGTCGAGAGCGCCGAGCGGAACTCCGAGGCCACCACGTACACGGCGTCCACGGTGCCCGCCTCGAAGCGCGCGAGCGGCTCCCTGACCAGGGACTCGGCATCCTCCGGGCCGGGGTTGTCGGGGAGGTCGGTACGCTCCACCGCCATGGCCTCGCCCTGGAAGCGGAAGAACCCGATTCCCTTTCGACCGGCCACGTGGAGTTCGACCTGGATCCCCTGACCCCGGAGCTCCTCGAGCAGCGCCCGGGCCCGGCGGATCAGGTTCACGTTGAAGGCGCCGGCGAGGCCACGGTTCGACGTGAGGAGGATCAGGACGGCGCTGCGTACCTGCTCGGGCCTGCGCAGGATCGGGTACTGCTCAGAAAGCCCGGGGTTGTAGAGGGCCTCGACCATCTCTTCGAGGGCGCTGCCGTACGGCCGTGCCGCGTACACCCGGTCGGTGGCCCGCTTGAGCTTCGACGTGGCCACCATTTCCATGGTGCGGGTGATCTGCCGCGTGTTCTCGACCGAGCGGATGCGGCGCTTTACCTCTCTTGATTGCGACACGGTGCTCTCGTTCTCCTCGCCGGTTGGGGTTCAGGGATGCGGATGGGAGGCCCGGGCTCCAGGTGGAGCCTCAGGCCACCGCTCCCTGCTCCGCCTCGAAGCGGGCGGTGAAGTCGGCAATGGCCTGCCGGAGCTGGCCCTCGAGCGCCTCGGAAAGCGCCTTCTCCTCGCGAATGCCGTCGAGGATCTCCTTCCGCTGGGCGTCGAGGAAATCCAGGAAGCCCTCTTCCCACTGGCGAACACGGTTCACCGGGACCTGGTCGATGAGCCCGTTCGTCACGGCGAAGATGACCGCAACCTGCTGTTCGACGGGCATGGGGCGGTACTGGGGCTGCTTCAGCACCTCGACGGTCCGCTCACCGCGGGCGAGCTGCCGCTGGGTCGCGGCGTCCAGGTCGGAGCCGAACTGGGCGAAGGCCTCCAGCTCACGGAACTGGGCCAGGTCGAGGCGGAGACGCCCGGCCACCTTCTTCATGGCCTTGATCTGTGCCGCACCGCCGACCCGGGACACCGAGATCCCCACGTTCACCGCGGGACGCACGCCGGAATAGAAGAGGTCGGGCTCGAGAAAGATCTGACCGTCGGTGATGGAGATCACGTTGGTCGGAATGTAGGCGGACACGTCGCCGGCCTGGGTCTCGATGATCGGGAGCGCCGTGAGGGACCCGCCGCCCATCTCGTCGGAGAGCTTCGCTGCCCGCTCGAGGAGCCGGGAGTGCAGGTAGAACACGTCGCCCGGGTAGGCCTCGCGCCCCGGAGGACGCCGGAGGATCAGCGAGAGCTGCCGGTAGGCGGTGGCCTGCTTCGAGAGGTCGTCGTAGACCACGAGGGTGGCCTTCCCCTGCCACATGAAGTGCTCGGCGAGGGCGGTGGCCGAGTAGGGCGCGATGTACTGCATCGGGGCCGGGTCGGAGGAGTTCGCGGCGACCACGATCGTGTAGTCCAGCGCACCGTGTTCCCGGAGCGTTTCCACCACCGAGGCGACCTTTCCTGCGCGCTGCCCGACGGCGCAGTACACGCAGACGACGTCCTGCCCCTTCTGGTTGATGATCGTGTCGATGGCGATGGCCGTCTTCCCGGTGGAGCGGTCACCGATGATGAGCTCCCGCTGCCCCCGCCCGATGGGGATCATGGCGTCGATCGCCTTCACCCCGGTCTGGAGCGGCTCGCCCACCGGCTGCCGGGCCACGATGCCGGGAGCGACGATGTCGATCATGCGGGACCCTTCCACCGGATCGATGGGCCCGGCGCCGTCGACGGGCTCACCGAGGGGGTTCACCACCCTGCCCAGGTACCCTGCGCCCACCGGGACCTCGAGCACCTTTCCGGTGCGGCGGACCTCGTTCCCCTCGTGGAGGCGGGTCCAGTCGCCGAGAATCACCGCCCCGATGTTGTCTTCCTCGAGGTTCAGCGCCAGCGCCGTGACCGGATCGCCGCCCCCGGTGGGGGTGATCTCGAGCATCTCCGACGCCATGGCGTTCATGAGGCCGTAGATGCGGGCGATCCCGTCCTTCACCTCGAGGACCTGCCCCACCTCTTCGGCCTGGAGCGCGTCCTGGTAGTTGTCGATGGCGTTCAGCAGAACGCCCTTGATCTCGCTCGCGCGGAGCTGCGATTCGGAGTTGGCCATGGTTCTCTTTTTATCCTTGGTCCGTCGACACGTCGGTGGTCATGAGTTGCCGGCGCATCCGCTGCAGCCGGCGCCGCACGGACCCGTCGAAGATCGTGTCCCCGCTCTTGAAGACGATCCCGCCCACGAGTTCGGGCTTCACCCGAACGTGGGGGATCGCATCCTTTCCGAGGATCCGGGTAAGCTCCGCCGAGACCTCGGCGAGTTCTGCATCCCCCAGGGGGCGCGCCACCTGCACCTCCACGTGCGTGCGCCCGAGGCGCTCGTCGAGGAGGGACCGGTACTCGGCAGCGATCTCCGGAAGGAGGCGCTGCCTGCGCTTGTCCACCACGAGGAGGAGGAAGTTCATCACGTGGGCGGGGACGTTCTCCCGGAAGATCTCCCGGAGCACCCCCTTCTTCCGCTCCGCGGCGATGCGGGGCGTCTCGAGAAAGCGCCGGAAATCGGGGACTTCGTCGAGGAGCCCCACCACGGCGTCCAGGGCGGCGCCATACGCCGACTCCGCCCCGCCCTGGGTCGCCAGGTCGAAGAGGGCCGAGGCGTAGTTCCGGGCGATCGTCTTTCCGCGCACGTCAGGCCTCCGCCGCCGGAGTCTCGAGCTCGGCGAGGAAGCCCTTCACGAGGGCACGGTCCTTTTCGTCGTCCAGTCGCTCGCGGAGGAGATGCGACGCGGCGGCGAGGGCGAGCTCCACCGACTCCTTGCGGAGCTCGGCGAGGGCCGCGTCCTTCTCGCGCTCGATTTCGGCGCGGGCGCGCTCGACGAGGCGCTCGCCCTCCTGGCGGGCCTTGTCCTGCACCTCGCGACCGATGCGCTCGGCGGCGGTGCGCCCCTCGGCCACGATTTCCTGCGCCTGCCGACGCGCGTCGGCGAGCTGCCGCCGGTGCTCCTCCAGGAGGGACGCCGCCTCGGTCCGCATGGCGGCCGCGTCGTCGATGGACTTCCGGATCCCCGCCTCACGGGCATCGAGTGCGCCCAGGATCGGCCCCCAGGCGAAACGCTTGAGGACCCAGAGCACGAGGAGGAAGACGATGATGGTCCACAGGGCAAGCCCCGGGTCCACCGAGAAGAGGCCGCCCCCGCCGTTTTCGGCGGCGTGGGCAGGCGCGGGGGCGATCGCCATGGCGGCGACGGCCAGCCCCGCGGCCGGGGCAAGGGTTCCGGGAATCTTCATGAATTCGCCTTGGGATCGGTCGTCGGACCTCCGCCCGGGCCCTGCACTCGCGGGAGCGCGGGGCCCGGGACCGGAGGCCGGGTGTTCACCGGGCATGCCGGTGGGTCCGGGGACGCCGGACGTGGCGTCCCGCCGCTCGGGGTTCGGACCCCTGGGATCAGAGCAGCTTGTAGAGCAGCGTGATCACGAGGGCGAAGAGCGCCGCACCCTCGATGAAGGCCGCCAGGATGATGGCCGAGGTCTGGATGTTCCCGGAGGCCTCGGGCTGGCGGGCCATCCCCTGCACCGCGGAGGAGCCGATCATGCCGATCCCGATGGCGGCGCCGATGATCGTGAGACCGATCCCCAGACCGGAGCCCAGGAGGCCCAGGTAGTTCATGGCCGCCTCGGGCGAGATGGCGTCCTGCACGAGGAGAAGGGTGGAGTTCAGCATTTTTTCTCCGTTTCGACTTGGAGTTTGTGGGTGTCAACCGCTGTGGTCGAACCTGTGAGCGGCAACCTCACGGGCCCCGGCGGGGCCGCGTGACGACGACCCGCCCGCCCCTCAGTGGGCGTGGCGGATGAGGCCGATGAAGACGGCCGTGAGCATGGCGAAGATGAACGCCTGGAGGAACGAGACGAACACCTTCAGGAGCGTGATGGCCGCAGCCATCAGCACCGCCCCCCCGGCAACACCCCAGCGGGCGGCGCCGAACTCGGCAAAGACGAACACGAGGCCGAGCAGAGAGAGAATGAGGATCTTCCCCGCCGTCATGTTGGCGAAGAGACGGATCATGAGCGCGAAGGGCTTCGTCAGCTTCCCGATGGCCTCCACGGGGGTCATGATCAGGAGCATGACCGCCTGGCCCGCAGGGGGAAGCCCCTTCGGAGCGTAGAAGATCGTGCGGGCGTACCCGGCGGGCCCGAGGGCGCGGAATCCGGCAACCTCCACCGAAATGAAGGCGATCAGGGCCAGCGCGAAGGTCACCGAAAGGGACGCCGAGGCCGAGACGCCGAAGGGGACGAGCCCCAGGAGGTTCATGTACAGGATGAAGAAGAAGAACGTCAGGATCAGGGGCGCGAACTGGTCCGCCCCGTGCCCGATGTTCGCCCGGACCACGTTGTCGCGGAAGAAGAGGATCAGGACCTCGACGGCGTTCGCGAACCCGGTGGGGGCGTCCCCCGCCTCCATCTGCCGGTAGACCCGACCGATCGCG
>JBJHCE010000136.1:0-7749 GCA_050485865.1 Gemmatimonadales bacterium
CTGGCGCCCGGTTCCCCCGGGCCCCACGTTGCCCCTGTTCCCCGAGGGGGTCCCACCGCGTGGAGGATCCCCGTGCGTCCCACCTACACGGGCTTCCACCATGCGCCGCGTCTCCTTCCTCACCCTCCCCGCCCTTTTCGTGGCCGCCGGCCTCCTCGCCGGAAGCGGTCCCTCCCCGGCGCTGGCCGTCGACCCCGGGGTCACGCCGCCACCGCCGACCGCCACCGCGACCACCCACGCCGCCACCGACGACGAGACCGCCGTCCGCTTCGCCCGCTGGCCCCACGTCTCCCACGGCCGCCTCGTCTTTTCCTACCACGGCGACCTCTGGATCGGGAACGCCGACGGCTCGAACATCCGCCGCCTCACTTCGCACGTGGGCACCGACGTCCGCCCCCGCTTCTCGCCCGACGGAACCATGGTGGCCTTCACGAGCAACCGGGCGGGGACGAACCACGTCTGGGTGGTTCCGGTGGAGGGGGGCGAGCCCCGGCAGCTCACCTGGCACCCGGCGGGCGATGCCGTCCAGTACTGGGCCCCCGACGGCTCGGCGGTGGTGATCACCTCGTCCAGGGGTCCCGAGCCCTTCCGGAACCCCCTCTACCTGGCCCCCCTCGACGGCTCGATCCCCACCCCCCTTCCCATGGATGCGGCCTCGGCGGGAATGATTCGCCAGGACGGCGCCATGGTGGCCTTCAACCGGAAGGGCTTCTCCTTCACCCGCCGCGGGTACCTGGGGAACAACGCCGCCGATCTCTGGGTGCAGGACCTCCGGAGCCTCGAGTTCCGCCAGCTCACGAACCTGGACGTCCGCGCCTACCAGGAGCAGGGGCACACGGCCCTTCCCATGTGGGGCGCCGACGGGATGATCTACTACGTGGCCGAAGAGGGCGGCCCCTTCAACCTCTGGCGCATCTCCCCCGAGGGGGGCGAGCCCGAGCAGGTCACCTTCCACACGGTGGACGGCGTCCAGTACCCCTCGGTGAGCCCCGACGGCCGCACGATCAGCTACACGAAGGAGTTCGACATCTGGACCCTCGAGATCCCGGGCGGCACCCCCCGCCGCCTCACCCTGGACATGCGTGTCGACCCCCGGGCGAGCTGGGTCGAAATGCACACCTTCCAGAACCGGGCCGAGGGCTTCTCGCCGTCGCCCGACGGGGAGTACGTGGCGGTGGACGTCCGCGGCCGCATCTTTCTGGTCCCGGCGGAAGACGGGGTGGGTGAGAAGATCCCGGTCACCGACTCCCACTGGCGGGACCGCTTCCACTCCTGGTCCCCCGACGGTCGCCATCTCGCCTACGTGTCCGATGCCTCGGGCGAGGAGGAGGTGTGGGTCCACGACGTCGCTGCGGGCACCTCCCGCCGCATCACGAACCACCCCTCCCAGAAGACCGGGGTGACCTGGGCACCGGACTCCCGCCGCTTCGCCTTCGAGGCCTCGAACACCCTCTTCCTCGTCGACCTCGAGTCGGGAAGCCAGACCGAGCTGGGGTACCACCGGGCCGGGGGGTACTCGCTCCAGGGCTTCTCCCCCGACGGGGAGTGGCTCGTCTACTCCCGGCGCGACGACGACATGAACGCCGAGGTCTACCTCTTCGAGATCGCCGGCCGGCGCGAGATCGACGTGACCCGTCACCCGTCGAACAACGTGGGCGGGGTGCTGACGCCGGACCAGCGCCACCTGGTCTTCCTCTCGAACCGGGGCGAGGGGAGCGGAAACCAGCTCTGGGCCGTGAGCCTCCAGCGCCTCACCGAGAACCCCGATGACCCGCTGGTGCGGGAGCGGCAGGAGCGGGGGGGGACCCTGGTCGAGCGGACTGCCGGGAGCGGGGGTGCTTCTTCCGGGGATGCGAACGCTTCCGGCACTCCGGGGCGCGGGAGTGGGGCCGATCGCATTCCGGTGCGCGTGGACCTCGAGGGAATCGACCGCCGCGCCCGGCCCCTCACGACCGGGCCTTCGGCGGTGGGGTCCTACTTCCTCTCGGCCGACGGGCGCACGGTCTACTTCACGAGCTCGGACTCGGACGGCCCCGGGCTCTTCGCCGTGGGGATCGACGGGCGGAACCGGCGGAGGATCGTGCAGGGGAGCTTCCCGGGGATCACGCCCTCGGAGGACCGGCGGTACGTGTTCTTCCGGGGGACCGGGGGGAGCGGGCCCGGAAGCGAGGTGCACCGGATGCTTCTTCAGAACCAGAGGCGGAACCGGGTGGACTTCACCCTCCCGATCTGGGTGAATCTCCGCGAGGAGTGGAGGCAGATCTTCGAAGAGAGCTGGCGGGTCATGACCTACCGCTTCTACGACGAGAACATGCACGGGGTGGACTGGACCGGGATCCGGGAGAAGTACCGCGCGCTCCTTCCGTACGTGTCGACCTACGACGACCTCTACGACGTGGCGAACAAGATGCTGGGCGAGCTCAATGCCTCGCACCTGGGGGTGTCGGGGGCGTCGAGTCGGCCCCAGGCGAACGACTACCGGGCCCGCTACCTGGGCTTCGAGATGGAGCCCGCCGCCGGGGGGCGCTACCGGGTGAGCCACGTGTACCGGGAGGGACCCGCAGACCACGAGTGGCTGGACATCGCGGTGGGCGACTACGTGCTCGCGCTGAACGGCGAGGAGCTCCGCTCGGGCGACAACTACTGGCGGACCCTGACCCGGATGGTGAACGACTGGGTGACGGTGCGGGTGGCGTCGAGCCCGGGGGGTGAGAACGCCCGGGACCTCCGCATGGAGACGGTGGGCTCGCTCGGGAACATCCGCTACGAGGAGTGGGTGGAGCGGAACCGGGCGTTCGTGGAGGAGGCTTCGGGAGGGCGGATCGCGTACGTGCACATCCGCTCCATGAACCAGCCCTCCCTCGAGCGCTTCCAGCAGGAGATCAACCGGTTCTGGAATGCCGAGGGGATCGTGGTGGACGTCCGCTTCAACGGGGGCGGAAACATCGACCAGGAGCTCATCGACATCCTGGAGCGGCAGCCCTACCAGTTCTGGAACCCCCGGTGGGGGGCACCCACCTGGGGGCGGCGGCCGAGGCAGGCCATTGCCGGGCCCAAGGTCATGCTGATCAACCACCGCTCGGGCTCGGACGCCGAGGTGACCCCGCTCGGGTTCCAGCAGCTCGGGCTCGGGTCGCTCGTGGGGAACCCCACGGCGGGGGCGGTGATCGCCACCGGAAGCTACGGTCTCATTCACGGGGGCTCGATCCGCACTCCCGGATCGCTCGTGGTGACGTACGACCCCACCCAGCCCGACAACCACGGGGTGAACCTCGAGAACCTGGGGGTCGCCCCCGACGTGTGGGTCGAGAACACGCCGGAAGACGAGCTCCGGGGCTTCGACCGCGAGCTCCAGGCCGCGGTGGACGAGGCGCTCCGGAAGCTCCGCGCGGAGGAGGCGGCGCGGGCGCAGGGGTCCTCCGGGGGCGGTTGACCCCCGGGGGTGACACCCCCACAAACGGAAGCCCCCCCACGGAACACGTTCCGTGGGGGGGCTTCGTTCTGTCGGCGGCCTGAAGAACCGGTGTTTCCAGGAGCCGCCCACGTGCGGGCGGGTCGATCCTTCTCGCGCCTTCTCCCTTGCCGAATGAACCTCGGCGAGAGGTCCCCCGAGCTCCGGGGGCACCCGGTGGAGGCCGACACCCTCTCCACCGCCGGGACGGGCTCCTGCACCCGGCCCGGTACCACCTCTGCAGCGTCCTGCCCGGTGGCCCGGTCTCCAGGGGAAACCACTCTCGAGGCGAACCTCTCAAGCGACTCCGTTCATCCCTGGAGCGTGCCTGCAAAGTGCAACGCGAGGCCCGAGAGCGCAAGAAAAATCTTCTGGCGGAATCGGTGTGGTCAGGAGAACGCCTCCCCGTCGCAGGGGACGGGTGCGATGCGGGGGGGCAGAACGGCCGTGGAGCGGCCTCCCGAAGGCTACCGCCCCGCCCCCCCATCCGCCTCCACCGCCCGGATCCCCGCCGGGCCCACCAGGTGCCGGTCGAAGAAGTCGTCCATGGCCTCGAAGGTGCGCACCCAGCGCTCGTGGACCAGGAAGGAGTGGACCTCGTCGGGGAAGACGATGAGCTCGAAGGGCACCGCGTGGGCCCTCAGGAGCTGGACGAGCCCCACGGTCTGCGCGAAGGCCACGTTCCGGTCGTCGTCTCCGTGGACCAGGAGCACCGGCGAGGTCCACTCCTCGATGTGGGACACGGCCGACGAGCTGTAGGTGGTGCTCTCGGGGTCCAGGCTCTCGCCCCAGAAGTGCACCCCCGCGATGTCGGCCCCGGCGGCGAAGAGCTCCGAGTCCCGGGCGAGCCCCTGCGCGGTGAGGATCCCCCCGTACGAGAGCCCCCAGAGCCCGATCCGGGCCGGGTCCACGTCGGCCCGGTCCCTCAGGTACTCGCCGGCGGTCCGGATGTCCTGGTACTCCGAGTTTCCGAGGCGGCCCATGTTCGGCGCGTTCCGGAACTCCCGGCCGTAGCCGATCCCCCCCCGGAAGTTCACCGAGAGCACCACGTACCCCTTGGCGGCCAGGTACTGGTTCACGGCGTACGCCATGTGGTAGAAGTGGCCGTAGTTGTACCCCAGGAGCATCTGCCTGCGGGGGCCACCGTGGATGAAGATCATGGCCGGGCGCCGCTCTCCGGGTGCCAGGTCCGGGGGCAGGAAGAGCTGGTTGTGGAACGCGAGCCCGTCGGGGGCGGTGAGGATCACGTTTTCGGGTACCACGTGGCCCGCGGTGGGGAAGCGCTCGGGGATGCGCGAGATGACCCGCACCTCGCCCCCCGAGGCGGGGGCGAGGGCCACCGACTGCGGAAGGCGGGCTCCGGCGGCCAGGAGGGCCACCTGCGTTCCCGAGGCCAGGACCGCCGGGAAGGTCTCGATTCCGACGCCCCGGGTGAGCTGGACCGGCTCGCCGCCCCCGGTGGGCACACGCCAGAGGTGGCGGCGGTCCAGGTCCCCGTGGTTCGTGGCGAAGTAGAGATACGCCCCGTCGGCCGAGTAGGCCACGTTCTCCGGCTGCCCGGTCTCGTGGGTCAGGGGAACGGGATCGGGGGCGGGATCCCGTGTGGCGATGGAGAAGTACCGCTGCCAGTTTCCGGGCTCGAGGCTGAAGACCAGGTGCTCACCCCGCCAGGAAATGGCGCCGATCCCCGCAAAGGTGTTGTCGTCCGGTCGGTGGTGCCAGAGGCGGGAGCCCTCTCCCGTCTCGGCGTCGGCGATCCAGATCTCGAGCGTGTGCCCTTCCGGGAAGCGCGCCTGGAGGAACCCCGCCGGGATGTCGTCCCGGGAGCGCCCTTCCGGAACGCCGAGCCCCTGCCCGAAGGGCCGCCCGGGCCGCCGCGTGAAGGCCACGAGGCGTCCGTCGGGCGACCAGGTGGGGCTCTGGTCCCGGTCCACCCCCGGCGCCATGTAGGTGATCCGGTGCGCCTGGAGGTCATAGACCCCGATGAAGCTGTGGGTCTCCCGGCTCGTGACGAAGGCCACGCGGCGGGAATCGGGCGACCAGGCGAGGCTTCCCGGCTGCCCCCATACCCGGAAGAGGGGCCCGGTCCGGTCCGCGGCCTGGGCGTCGGCCCCGGGGTTCACCGGGGCGCGGTGGACCTCGCCGCCCCGCATGTAGATCACCCAGCGTCCGTCGGGCGAAAGCGATGCGCTGTTCGCCTCCACCACCCGCCAGGGGCTTCCCCCCTCGGTCGAGGCGGCCCAGATGGCCCGCTCGGCGCCGTCGGCGTGGCTCGAGGGGTTCGCGACCCATCCCTCGCGGTTCGGGGCGTGCCCCCGGGTGAAGACCACCACCGAGCCGTCGGCCGAGATCTGGAGTCCCCCCAGGTCGGTGCCGTCGTCCTCCATGAAGGAGGTGAGGCGCACGGGCTCGAAGTCGGGCCCCCGGGCGGCGTACACGTTGCGCATCCCCCGCTCGTTCTCGAGCCACGCGATGCGCTCGGCGCCGGTGGCCGCCACGAGGTCGTAGGCGAACCCCGGGCTCAGCACGTCGTCGATGGAGAACGCCTGCGCCGCAAGCTGCGGGGCCCCGAAGGCGGTTGTGGCCAGGGCTCCGGCCAGAGCGGCACGGAGAATCGAGCGGGAGGGATGGAGGGATGGGGGAGCGGAGCGCATGGGACGGTTCCTCGCGTCGGACAGGGTGCCGGAGTTCCTCGCCACAGTACGCGACCCCGCGTGCCGGGGCAATCTTCTCGGGCCCTCCGCGGCCCGATCACGATCCCGAGGCCAGCACCTCCTCCAGCGTGCCGCCCGCCTCGTCGTACACGAGTCCGCCCCGCCCGGCCCCCGTCAGCATGCGGATCCTCCACGCATCGATGACCCAGCGACCGTCGGGAAGTACACGGTAGCGAATGAACCCGCCACTCTCTCCCGGGGTGGGTCGCCAGGCCTCCGCGTTCTCGCTCCATCGCATGTAGGTGAACTCGACCTCGTCGAGTTCGCCCGTGGTGCCGTCGAGCCAGAGCGTGCCCGCGATCCTCACTTCCGGTCCGGGCTCGTCCTGGGGGTGGAACCCGAGACCCACGCGATCCTCCTCCAGCCCGGGGACCTCGGCCACGCGGAAGCAGTAGCTCTCGGTGAACACGTCGGAGAGGAGGAACCGGGCATCGGGACCATGGGTCACCTGGCCGTCGGCCGAGTACCGGACGAACCCCCGGGCCGCGAGGTCTTCCGGCGGGAGGGTCGTGGAGGGCGGTCGCGCGCGCGACCTCCAAGCGCAGGTCGGCGAAAGATCCGGGTCGATCGCGCGGTCGGGGAGGCGGGGTGCCAAGGGTAACAAACGGGCCACACGAGGGGGGTGCGGATCGCGACTGTCTCGGAACGCACCGTATGGGTAACAAATGGGCCAGGTGCGACCCCGAAAGAGGCGCGACTGGCCCGATTGTTACCCATACGGTAACAATCGAGCCTCTGGCCGCGAGGGACCCCCCCCAGGTGTACCGAAGCGCACCTCGCCGGGAGGGCCAGACACGGGGGTGCGGGAGGGGGCGATGAGGGGGTGCGGAGGGTGGGGACATCCCAAGGGTACAGGGCGCGCAACCCGCTCCCCCGGCCCGTCCCCGGAGCCCCCGCCGGGGCCCGCGCCCTCGACGTCGCGGCTCAGTGGTGCCCCGCCCCCCGCCCCGGCTCGAATCCCCGCCACCCCTCCCAGCGCCCCTCCCGGGGGTCCACCCGGAAGACCGTGTGCATCCCCGCCGCCAGGTGCTCGGTGATGTGGCAGTGGATCATCCAGTCGCCGGGGTTCGACATCTCGACCAGGAGCTCGGCGGTCCACCCCGCCGGAAGGAGGAAGGTGTCCTTCCAGGCCAGGTTCTCCTGCTCGACCCCGTTCATCGAGAGCACGAGAAACCGCTGCCCGTGGATGTGCACCGGGTGCTGCATCGCGTGCAGGACCTCCCGGTCGTTCCGGACCCGGAGGCGCACGAGGTCCCCCTCGCGGAACCGCCAGTCGATGTGCCCGTTCTCGAGCCCGGTGGCGCCGTCGCGGAGGATCCACCGCACCTCGCGCGGGGTGAGGGGCCAGTTCATTTCGGGCATCGTGTCGACCCACTCCACCGGCTGGAAATAGGCCGAGTCCATCTGCATCATGGGCCCGAGGGGGAAGGGGACCTCCCCCACCTCGAGGGCCAGCACGAGCTCGTGGTCCGGGGGTTTGTGGAGATGCGAACGGAGCGCCTCCACCTGGGCGCGGACCCCGGCGTGCTCCCGGAGCACCTCGAAGGGGGCCGTCCCGGGGGTGGCCCGGGGGGCGGGCTCGTC
>JBJHCE010000137.1:0-7704 GCA_050485865.1 Gemmatimonadales bacterium
GTCGCCCTGCGGGCGATCCTCGATGTCTCCGCGCTTCGCGCTCCGAACCGAGTCCCTCCGCCTCCGCTTCCAAGACACGTCAGCGCTCGCGGGCCAGTCCAGGCTCGCGGGCGCTTCGTGTATCCGGGCGCGGAAGGACTCTCACCCCCAAGGGGGCTCATCTGCGGTCGCCCTGCGGGCGATCCTCGATGTCTCCGCGCTTCGCGCTCCGAACCGAGTCCCTCCGCCTCCGCTTCCAAGACACGTCAGCGCTCGCGGGCCAGTCCAGGCTCGCGGGCGCTTCGTGTATCCGGCCTCGGAGGGACTCTCACCCCCAAGGTGGGGGTGGCCCTCCGGTGCGGCATGCGCCGCATCCTCGGGCATCTCCGCGCTTCGCGCTCCGAACCGAGTCCCTCCGCCTCCGCTTCCAAGACACGTCAGCGCTCGCGGGCTATCCAGGCTCGCGGGCGCTTCGTGTATCCGGGCGCGGAGGGACTCTCACCCCGACCCCGATCACATGGGACCGGTGGTGCGTCGAGCTTATCGACGTCGGGCAAGCCACCGCGATCCGGTATCCGGGGTTCGCTTCCGGCGCGGTCCCCGGTGCCTCGTCCTCGCGCACCGCTTTTCCCGGAACGTCTCCCCGTTGGTGCCGCAACGTTGACGGGTCAGGATCTCCGGCATATGGTCGTGCACATGAGCGGCGTCATCGCGGTTCTCGCGGGCGACTGTGGCTTGGAGGGGCTCGGGCTCGAACCAGCCAGCCTGGAGGCTGTGCCAGCCTGGGCATGGCGAGATGTTGTGGATGTCACCGAAGAACAGGGTTCGGGTGGGCTCGTGGTCGTCCGGCTCCTCGCGCCTTCCCGGTTGTGGAACCCGAACCACGGTCCGCTGATCCGCCCGCCCGCCCGCCCCGCGGGTGGTATGTGGTGTGCCCTCATGGAGGCGACACCGTGGCGCCGGACACGGTCACGTTGCTCCTCGAGCAGGGTCTCGGTGACTTGCGTCCTCTCGGGGAGATTCTCGCCCTCGCGACGATCCGAACGCTGGAGGTCCGGGCAAGGGTCGCGGCGTACGGCGCGCGTATCGAGCGGGCGCTTCTCCAGCGGATGGACCCGGGAGAATTGGCGACAACGAAACGGATCGTGGATGCAACACTCGCCGGCATCGTGCGTCGCGAACGGTCCGTTCGGCTCTTGGCGAGCCGCGTGTTCATGTCCCGATCGACCTTGGAGCGCTCCATGAGGAGCGCCGGACTCGTTCCTCCTTCCACGTTCCTGATCCGGACCCGACTCATTGTGGGAACCTTGCTCAGGGCCGACCCGATGAGGCGGGCGAGAGCATGGGACACTCCTGGGTTCTACTCCTCGGGTCACCTCTCGAACCAGTTCCGTGCGCACTTCGGTCGTACGCTGATGGAGATGAACGGACGCCGCAGCGATGAAATTGCTTCCGAACTCGTCGGGGGTCTCCTGGCGAGAGACTCCGGAGCAGGCGGCTAAGGTCGTGGGGACTCCTTGTGCATTTGACGCACAGCGTAGTTGATTTGCGCCGGAGGGGCCGTCTAACTTCACAAGTAGATCTTGATCCGCCTGGCATCGATGCGATCAGGTCGACTAATCCGATCACCCAGGGGAGGGACGCGACCATGTTCCGCTACAAACTTGTTGCCCTGGCGGTCCTGTTGCTCGGAGGATGGATGAGCACGCCCGGCACGGCGGCCGAGCTGCTGGGGCCTGGGACCGACCCGTGCCCGGATGCACATTGCAAAGACATGGTTATGTTCGCACAGTGCATCCCCGGGGAGCAGTGCGAGTACCACGCGCCTGGCAACGGGAGGTGCACCATCGACTGGACCGAGCACTGCAACGAATGCATCTGGACCAGCACCTGCGCGATCGACATGGAGGAGCCACCAGACCCCCTACCGGAATGCCCACAAGGGAATGAACCCCTGATGTGCGTTGCCTCGAAGCCTGTGGCCACGTGAAACCGCGGTAAACTGATCATGCGGGCGAACGGTCGCTTGGCCAACCGCACGTCAGTGACGGATCAAGACAAGGCGACGTGCACCGTCGGCAGCCCGCAGGCATCCTGCGGTTCCGGCGGGTTCGGGATCGTTGCCCCGCGGAGACGATCTCTGGAACACCCCGCGATTCCACGCCTCGCGTACCGTTGGTGAGGACCCCGGAGGACCGTGAGGGCTCGACAGGGGGAAGGAGGAGGGCTCTCCCGCCGGTGCCTGGCACGGGAGCCGGTGGACACAACACCGTGTTGGCCGCGCGGGGATCGCTGGCCATGGGGACCGCTGACCGTCCGAGTTATATCGCGAGCGAGCGCACATGAAGTGTGGTAGCGGTAGGTAATCACAGACTCCGGGACAATGCGATGGCAAGCGCGAAAAGAAATATACTTGATACTATGGCCTCGGTGGCTATAATCGTCGTCGCACCGTTGGTGCTGTTCAACATCCTTTCTGGCGGGGCGTTGAATAACGTCGTGGGGTTTGGGCCCAAGTCCGAACCGGATGAGGCTCTCACGATGCCGGCCGAGTGGCTCGACTTGAAGGAGCACGCGATCACGTATGGGGCCCAGGATGCGGGCGCCGTACTGATGCAGTTCATGGACTTCACCTGTCCGTTCTGTGCCCAGGCTACCGAAATCACCGATGTCTTGATGAGGGAGTTCCCCCTCGACCTCCAGGTCTGGCATTTCCACCTGACGCGATCCCACGTCCCGGGATCCGAAGACCTGGCCGTGCTCGCGGAGTGCCTCGACGCCCTGGGCCGGGGACGAGAGGCTCATGCTCCTCTATATCGGATGGGGACGTCGGTCTCCAGCGGAGTAGCATTCGAAGTGTCGGTCCAGGAATGGTTCCCGCAGGAGGCTGCGGGTCTGATCGAGTGCGCGACGGGAGAGGGCACTACCTTCCCGAGGATCGCCGCGGGTCAGGCGCTCGCGCGAGAAATCGGGATCCGGGGGACCCCCAGCGTGTGGATCAACGGAAGGAACGTGGGGTGGCAGGATGTGGAAGGGATGAGGCGTCTGATCCTCCAGGCTTCGGGCGGAGCCCGCGTGGATTGATTGATGCTCCGACCGTCGCCCGGGACACTGCTCACGGGGGCACTCACGGGACTTCTCGTGGGCTGCTCGGCCGACCTCCCCCCCCCGGGGGAGCCGTTCGCGGCGCCGGAACTGATCGAGCCGATCGTGGTGAACCCGGCGCTCGGGGGTGACGCACCCGCCCCGATGCCCTTCCTGTCGTACCCCATGAGTATGCTTTCGGACGGCCGCCTGGTGGCGGGTTCGGTCCGTGCGGGCGATCAGCGGCATTCTGCTTGGCTGTTCGCCCCCGACGGTGCCTTTCTGACCGAATTCGGTCGCGAAGGGGACGGACCGGGGGAATTTCGCTCGATCTGGGACCTCTCGGTTCTGGGCGACACGATCGAGATCGGGGACTCGTCGCTCGGACGCCTGACCTACTGGCTTCCTGACACGGACGAGGTCTGGATGGAGCCCTGGAGCCTGCCCCGCAGTGCCGTCCGGGATGAGTACGGGTGGCCCCTTCGCCCCCCGGGCACCCGGACGACCGGGGGAACGAGGCTCGTGGAGAGCAGGGGCCGCCGGTGGACGACCTCCACCACCACGTACGAGTACTTCCCGGCGGTCTTTCGTCTGGAGGCAACCGAGGCGGCCCCGGTGTTCCTGGTCTCCGCGCTCACGGTGCAGCGGAGCCGGCAGGCGAACGTCCGAGGCCACTTGATCCGGGTCTTCGACGGCCAGAGCCGACAGAGCGATCTCGTGGGGGTGCTTCGGTCGGGTGCCGGGGCCTACGAGATTCGGCTCGACCACCCACCCCGTTCAGTGCGTAGGCCGGGGTCGTGGTCCGTGACGCTCCACTCACCCGAAGGGGACACTCTGAAGCACCGGCGGTACGACTGGGGGTTTCAGGAACGAACCGGTGCGTGGAGGAAGAGCCACATCCGCTCGCTCGCCCGTGGCGACTACCCGGACTCGGCCCTCGATGCGGCCGAACGGGCCGTTCGTGCACTGGGGCCCACGGCCATGCTCGTGTCTCCGGTCGAGGAGGCGGTTTCCACGCAGGACGGTCGGCTCTGGATCAGACGGGACCTGGGACCCGATGTCGTCGAGTGGATCGCCCTCGATTCCGACCTGAACCCCGAGTTGCGGATCCATTCCCCCAAGGGTCACACGATCGCAGCATCCCTTGGCAGTCGTCTGGTCGTGTCCGGGAGCGATGCCAACGGCCTCCAGTCCGTCATCCTGTATCGCCTCCCACCCCGTTCGAGGTGACCCGGAAGCTGGGATACCCGGATCGTGCAGGGTCTCGACAGCCGTCGGTGACCCTGTGCGACCCGCCGCGCCCCTCTCGGGCCGGCTTACCCCGGGGGCCGGATGAAGTAGCCGACCACCCGCCAGCCGCGGTCCTCCTCGCGGGTCAGGACCACGTTCTCCATCAGGTAGCCGGCACCGGAGTACCGGCTCCGGAAGATGACCTGAACGTACTCGCCCGGAGGTGCGCCCGGCGGGTCCACCATGGTCTCGGTCCGGGGATCTCCCCGCTCCTCGACCGCGCCGACCTGGGCCCGTCCGGCCGAGAGCTGGGCCGACCATGCCTCGGCGGTGACCGAGGCCTGGAACGACCGGGCTGCCTCGTCCCAGCTCTCGCGGTATTCCTCCGCGTCCACCAGTGCGACCCAGCTCCGGGCCGCCTCGAGGGCCTCCTCCTGCGGTGAATCCTGGGCCGTGAGCCCCGTGGGTGAGGCCAGCAGGCAGGCGGCGGCAAGCGCGATTCCTCCGATGCGAATCGTCATCGCGTCATCTCTCCGTCGAAGTGGTGGTGGATGCAAGGGTGCGGTTCGGGGAGTCGAGGAGCAGGAGCTGGACTCCCAGCGCGTCCACCGCACCGAGGTCCACGTTCCGGTTGGCGAGGACCAGCGCCGCCGTTCCCGTGTCCGGCGCAAAGCCGATGAACGCGCGGCTCCCCCCCGTGCCGCCGTTGTGGAAGTAGACCTTCCCGACCGCCGGAAACTCGAGGATGTGCCAACCCAGCCCCAGTCGAACGTTTCCGGGCCCAGCGGCCCATTCGTGCTGTGCCAGCCTGATGGCGTCCCCGATGGGCGCTGTGGGTGGCGCGAGCTGTGCTGCGAGGAAGCGCAGGAGGTCGTCGGCGGTGGACCACATGCCTCCCGCACCTCCAAGGGCGTTGAATCGCCACGCTGGTACCTCCTCCGCGCCGGCATGGGGCCGGGCAATCCGGGTCCCGGCAGGTACGTCATCGGGAAACCCGGTCCGCTCGAGTCCGAGGGGAAGGGACAGGCGACCTCGGATCAGTTCGGAAAGGGCCGCATCCCCCCGATGCGCCAGCGCATGGCCCAGCACGCCCGCCCCCAGGTTCGAGTACTCGTAGCCCGCTCCCGCTCCTCGTGACGGCTGGATCCCGGAAAGGAGGGACCCGAGCCGGACAGCGTCGTAGTCCGCATACGGATCGAGCAGGCTCACGGGCGAGAGGTCCGGAGGCAGACGCGGGAGACCCGAGGTGTGGGTGGCCAGCTGGTGGAGTCGGATCTCTCCGAGCCCCGGATTCTGCGAGGGGTCACCGACGAGGTGTCGGACCAGGAGGTCATCCGGGTCCAGGTCGCCCCGGATCGCCATTTCGGCAAGCAGGAGGCCCGTGAACGCCTTCGTCACCGACCCGATCTCGAAGAGCGTGGCGCCGTCCGCACCCCCGAGGGCGACGCTCTGGACCCCGTCCGGGCCCAACAGTGCAACCACGAGCTCGGGAACACCGTGCCGGGTGCGGAACTCCTCGGCCAGGGACTGGACGGATGGAGCCCGGTCCGGCCCGTCCGCCGACGCGCGGTCCCGGTTCTCCTGCGCCTCGGCGGGCACGGGAGGAGCGCACGCGGCCAGGACTGCCGCCCCCAGGAGACACCAGGGCGCGACCCCCGGCGCCTGCCAGGGGGATGGCTTCTTCATGGATCGTTCCTCCCTTCCAGTTCCCGCAGCAGGGAATCGAGTTCCTCGTGGCGCGGCACGAGTTCGGTCCGAACGGCCTTCTGGTTGAGCGCGTGGACGACCCATCCCAGGACCACCACGGCCGCCCCGTATCCCATCGTGAGGGGCCCCCATCCCACCCCGCCCCCGAAGATGAGCATCACCCCCACGCCAATGGGCAGGATGTACCACCAGACGACCGACCGGAGGAGCCGAATCTGGGCACCCACTCGCTCGCGTTCGCGGTGAAGGACCACCAGCAGGGGGGCGTCCGGGTCGGGGGTCCCTTCACCGCGCCGTGCCCTCCGCAGCACGAACACGATGAAGATGGCCGCCGCGACCGTGACGAGGATCCCGACCCGGGTCACGAGCCCGGACACCGGAAACGCGGCCAGGAAGAGGAGCGACACGGCGACCGCGACCACCGTCTCGCGGCGATCCCGCCGGCGGAGGGTGCGATCGAGCTCCTCTGCCCGCGCGCGCACGCCTGCCACGACCTCGGGGCTGGGGGGGGCGGTGGCCGGATCGTCACGCCAGGCCTGACTCATTTCATCCAGGTTCATCGTTCTTCCTCTGAAAGTTCGCCCTTGAGTCGCTGCCGCACCCGGTGCAGCCGCACCCCCACGTTGGTTTCGCTGAGCCCCAGGACCTCCGAAATCTCCCGGTACCCGCACCCGTCCAGGTGCAAGGCGACCAGGGCTCGATCGACCTCGGGAAGCCGCCCGATCGCGGAGTAGAGGAGGTCCAGGCGGCGACGGTGCTCGAATTCCTCGTGGGGCGAGGCGCCGTCGTCCGAAGCCAGGTGGTGGGGCTCGAGCGCCGTCTCCTGGCGGACCGTGTCCCGCCGGCGCTGTCCCAGGGCCGTGTTCAGGGCGACGCGGTAGACCCAGGTATCGACCGAGGACCCGGCCCGGAAGCCCGGAAGCGACCGCCAGAGCTGCACCAGCATTTCCTGGTAGAGGTCCTCGGCGGCGGTCGGGTCTGATGCGTAGATGCGGGCGAGCCGCCGCAGCCGGCTCTGGTTCCGCTCCACGAGTTCGAGGAACTCCGCTTCCATCCTGTCTTCGACTCCGGGGTTCGAGGTCTCTTTGTCCCGGTTGGTTGCGCCCCCGGCGGGATCCTTACAGCGAACGTCGCGGGAGAGGGCCCCGGAATTCTCCCGCCTTGCCGCCCCCCGACCACCGCCCCATCATCCCGGTCACGAACCACGCGTCCCCGCTGCCGGGTCCAGCGATGCTCCCCACCGACACGCTCCTGCTCATCGCCGGCTTCGTGGCCGGGGGTCTCGCCGCCCTCCTGGCCTGGCGTCGGCACCGAGCCCTTGGCGCCGCCCTGACCTGGGGGCTTTGCGTGGCGTCCATCTTCTGGGTGGCCCGGTACGCCTGGCTTTCGAACCAGGCCGACGAGATGGCCGGGATCCCCCATGCGCTCGTGGCCGGGCTCCTCTTCTGGTTCGTGACGGTTCCCACGGTCGCGGTGCTCCTCGGGAGCTGGCTGCGCGCGAGGAGGAAGAGGAACGGCGGCTGACGACCGACGCCGACGGGCTCGGGATCCTCTGCCGTTCGCTCGGCCCCCTCTGCTGGTGGCACGCCAGGTGGAGTGAGCGCTCGGCGCCGCCGATCACGGGGGGGGATGCGGCTCCTCCCGCGGGAAAATGAGGCGGACGGTCGTTCCCGCGCCGGGACGGCTTTCCACCTCGACGATCCC